>NZ_CAXAQH010000022.1:0-114054 GCF_963970905.1 Pseudomonas sp. EL_65y_Pfl2_R96
TGAACCTGTGGGAGCGGGCTTGCTCGCTATGGCGGGGGCACAGTCAACATTGATGTCGCCTGACACACCGCTTTCGCGAGCAAGCCCGCTCCCACATGGATTGCGTTTGACTCTCCAGGGCTCAAAGCCCCGCCAATTCCCGCAGATTCGCCAGCGTCTGTACATCGAGCGGGATGCCTTGAGCACCAGACTTGGCGCGCTGCTGGTGACGCCGATCACCCGGTAAACGCTTGAGCCCCACACCGTGCATCTGCCGGACCAGTTCCTGGCTGCGTTCGGCAAAGTTCTGCCCCGCCGACTTGCTCGGATCGATCACGATCAGCAGTTGACCGGTCCAGGGGGTTTTGGCACCCGGATGGTTCGACCAGTCGAACTCGAAAGAAAAATTGCCGCCGGTCAACGCCGCCGCCAACAGTTCCACCATCATCGACAGCGCCGAACCTTTATGCCCGCCAAATGGGAGCAAGGCGCCACCCTCGAGAATCGCTTTCGGGTCCTGGGTCGGCTGGCCCAGGCTGTCCACACCCATGCCTGCCGGCAAGCGCTCGCCTTTGCGGGCAGCGATCTGTACATCGCCATGGGCAATGGCGCTGGTGGCGAGGTCGAAGACGATCGGATCACCGTCGGCCCTGGGCGCGGCGAAGGCAATCGGGTTGGTTCCGAACAGCGGGCGATCAGCGCCGTGCGGCACCACGCAGGTCATGCTGTTGACCACACTCAGTGCCACCAGCCCTTCTTCGGCAAACGGCTCGACGTCCGGCCACAAGGCGGCGAAATGGTGGGAATTGCGGATGGCCAACACCGCAATACCGGCGCTGCGGGCTTTTTCCACCAGCAATGGCCGCGCCGCCGCGAGGGCCGGCTGGGCGAAACCATTGCCAGCATCGACCCGGACAAACCCCGAGGCCACGTCCTCGACCACCGGCACGGCCTGACCATTGACCCAGCCGCTCTTCAGCGTCGACACATAACCGGGAATGCGGAACACACCGTGACTGTGAGCCCCGTCGCGTTCGGCACCGGCGCAGTTGAGGGCCAGGGTTCTGGCGACGTCGGCTGAGGTGCCATGGCGCTGGAATATCTGCTCGAGCAATAGAACGAGCGCGTCGAAATCAAGGGTTTGGGTGTTCGAGTTAACGGCCATTTCAGGCGATGCGGTCATCTGAAGCTCCGGTTTTATTATTGGGTATGGGCAACAGGTCAAACGAGGTTGCGGGCAACCCGAAAAAGTCGTCGATTAAGCGCTGTTTTACCGGCGTCCTGTCAAGCCTCCAGCAAAGGATCGAGTCAAGCAATATGTACCGCACCCGGGCTTTGCATTGGCCCTACTGTTTTCCCTCGACCCAGCAACCTGCGATCACCATTCATCGCAGCCCATCGAGGACAAACCATGACTGCTCCCCCGCTGCCGTATTTTTTCGACGAGGCAGAACGTGCATCCAATGCAAAACAACCCGGCGAGCGCGAGAAAGCGCTGAACTTCACCCTTGATGACCTGAAATGGTTGAAGGGTGGTGTTTATCTCGCCACCCACGAGGCTCGCACAACCCAAAAGGCTGCGATGCAGATAGATCGGCTGATGTTGCAGATGTCCACCGGACCCGACATTCCATTGGCCGGCGCGTTTTGCATGAGTCGTCCCAACAAAAGCGAAGTCATCCTCTATACACCCTGGAAAGGCCTCGTCAAATTCGCGGACATGACCGACCTCACAACGCAACTCGAGAGATGGCTGAGCCAGGCCAGCGACCAGCAGGCGCTGCTGCGTTACCTCTCCATCGAACAGCGTTCGACTGCATCGGCAACCACGGGTTTGACGGTGTCGACGCAAAAGATCGAGGGGGCGGCGTTTCAGGACCAGGAACAGACCCTCGACCGCAACCAGACGCAGAACATCCAGACGATGCTGGCCGAACTGGTGAAAATGCCGTCGCTGCAGTCGATGCTGGACGAGACACTCAAAATCGCCCTGGCCAAGCGTTTTCCCAAACTGGACCAGCGCCGTACACAACTGGACAGTTATATCGACAGCGCTTCTCCCGCCTCCGATACCACCCACCCGCAAAGCCGGCGCAAGCTTTCTTCGCTGTCTTTGAGCGATGCCCTGCTGCACGTCTACCTGACCAATCAGTGGCCGGATGGCGATATCAGAACCTTCTCCAACCCAGGCCACGGTGTGAGCAACCACGCTGACAACCAAGCCTGGGAACGCGAGATAAAAGAGATCGCGCAAAGCTTCACACCCCGCCTGCAGAGTCTGCTCGAAACCTTCTGGAATGCCCCCATGAGCGGCGGGCAGTCCCGTTCCGACTTTTTCGCCGAGAGCCTGCGAGATACCTATCATGTGGATCTTCTGCTAAAGCGTCAGCAAGGTATTTTGACCACCGCTGAATATCTGGAGTTGATGAGCGTCAGCGGAGCCGAGCCTGCCCCAGAACTCCCGCTACGGGTCGAGAAAGTACGCGTCAGCGCGCTCTATAAACATTATGTAGAGCTCGCGTCCACCTTTATGAGCGGCAACTCGGACACCTTGGGCTACCTGTACACCCACTCCTCAGGCATCCAGGCCAGTACCGATCTTACAGCGATAAAAGACACGGCGCTGGCCATGCTCAGAAGCGAGGGTCACGAGGACAATCTGCTCAATTTCATGTCCCTCGACGAACGCGACACCTTCCTTTCGCTTGAGCCGCAGGAGCGTCTGATCATTGGAGAACCGATTACCGGCCAAGTATTTGAGCAACTCATTGAAGATGTCCGCGCCAAGCAACTGCAGAACCTGACATACGCCCTGAGCCGGTACCGGGAAAGCGAGGGCACGCTCAATGTACATGCGTTGCTCGACAAGGCGCTGGATGTACGAGGCCTGATCGACAATCGCCTGTTGACCGGCGATGCAAACGGCCGCTGGAGCACCCGGGCCGATCAGCGTTGGAGTGCGCGACCGGCCACCGTGCGTGCAGAATCGGCAAAAGAACAACTGGCAAGTCTCTCCACCGTCAAGCAGGCACTCGAGCATCAGCTTGATCAACACCCGTCCATTTCGGTTACAACGTTCGCGGCGGCACAAACCCTCGCTCGTTCGTCTCTTGAGCAACTGCAACCCAAGTTTGTGCATACCTTGAGCACCGCATTGCGTAGCGAGCACAAACTGCTGGGCGTCGCCCGCGCGCTTGGGACGACGGAACTGGCGATGATCAAAACACTGTTCGAGACGCCGGTCCGGCTGCAACGCGGTGCTCTGAACGGGTTTCTGCCGGATGTCTTTTCCCTGGCACTCAAGGCCGACGACACCAGTGACGTGCTCAAGCTCGCCAGTTGTTTTGTGCTCACCGAGCGCGGCGGTCAGGACCCGACCCACTCCGGCAAGGCGATTCTATGGACCCCAGCCTCGGGATTCGAAGCCTTTACTTCCCTCACCCCGCTGCTGACAGCATTCAAAAAACGTTTGCAGAGCGAGGACGATCGCCCAGCGATTCTGGAGAATCTCGAAAGAAGCCAGCGAACATCAGGGCGTACCTTTACCCTCGCGCCATTACAGTTGATTCATGAGGATTTTCTGGATCACATACAAAAACCATTCGTTCGGCTGGATCAAATCTCGGTCGAACGCGCCTTGGCCTCCTCACTGCCCGCACCGACTCTGAAAAATCTACTGAACCTGGTGGCATTGCACACACCGAAGACAGGGCTACGTCGGGCAACAGACCTCGCACGCTCTCTGGCGACCCAACAAAAACTTCCGGTATGGTTGGCCAAAGCGTCCATACAGGATCAGGTACTGCATGCAGAACTGCTTCAGCAATACCTGAACAATGCCAAGGACGATAAGGATTACCTGACCGGCGTGCGCTCTCTTGAACGCACGGCACAGTTCGAGTTGAAAAAGCTACTCAAGGCCGATCGACTGGACATTGATCCGGACAACGTCCAGGTGCAGGTTGCCTCGCCCCTGACGTCTGGCGCAAAGACGCTGACGCTGTCGGCTTTTGCATTGACTCACTTTCATGAACTGGACAATGCCGACTTCAAGCTGGTGTCACTCACCTCCACCGCCGTCCCGGCCAAAATGGACAAGCGTTACATCAAGAGCCTGATACGAAAGCTGGATGTCGGCCAGCTTCAGCAAAAAATAGTGACGGCAGCGTTTGCCGAAACCAATACGAGTGCGAAAGCCTCCCGGCAGCTGTTCGCCGCACAATTACCGTGGCAACTGTTGCACTACGCGCATTCGCTAAAACTGCAGGAACGCCTGAGCGAAACCGGGTTCGACTTCATTCGGCAAGTCATGGACATGCCCGATGCAATCGCCCGCGAGGCCGTCGACGGTGCGAATGCGATAATCCGTCCACTTGAGATCCTCTACGGTAAAGGTCTGCCGTCGATCAAAGTACCAGGCATTTATTTGATCGGCCCCAAACCGAACACGGCGGGACCACAGGTGCTTATCGCGCCCTATAGCCCTGGCCATGGAGTGAAGGAATATGAAAACGAACATCTGTTGCTGACGGAGCTCAAGTCACAAGGCCCATTGCAGAGTTGGGTGCGCAACAGTCTGTCGCATACTGACCGCACGCATTACGACAGCCATGTGACCAGTACGACTGCGTCCGGCGAAGTCAATCTGGCCTCCAAACCCATCAGGGGCGATCTGTTCAAGCACCTGTTCAACGCAAATGTCGAATGCCTGGCGCGACTGCTGGGCACCCAATCCTTGAAGGACGCTCAGGGCGACTGGGAAACCATAAAACGCGTATTGGGTGACGCTCCTGAACAAGCCTTTACGTTCCTGCTGGGCAAGCTGGCCTACCCGACTGTCGTGTGGCACAGCTATAGCGATTTCAAGGCGTCTGCAGAGGACCTTCAACAACACAAATGGGGGCCGGCGATAAAGTCCTTTATCAGCGGCATAGCGCAACTGGCGATGTTGCGCCAGTCAATGGAAAGCCAGGCAGAACCCTCGGCGGCGGCAAGTGAGCCTTCCCCCCCTCCAACCAGTGCCAACCTTCAATGGCGGGACATCGCCATTACCGATCCGGTACGCACAGGGTTGCAGAGCCGCGAGCACGTTGATGCCGACCTCGGCTCAATGACCCGGGACGCCACCCTTGGGCTCTACACACACCCGACCACAAAGAAAAAATACGCTCCGGTTGAAGGAAAGGTCTATCCACTCGAAAAACGCGGCAAGCGCTGGCGCATCAGTAGTTCGGGCAGCGATGGCCCCTATGTCGTGCAGAACGCTTCAAAGCAGTGGGTGCGGGAGCCGGAGGACACGCAGGCTCGCCAGTACAGTTTAAGCAAGCGGCTTAAAACATGGTCCGCTGTCCGGGATGGGATGAACGTCGAAGCCAATGGAATGGCCGAAATACGCAGGCTCTTCCCTGTACGGGCCCGGCTGATCGATGAAAGCCTTGACTTCGCGACCACCTATGCCTGGAACAGCTTCCGCAACTTGCAACTGTTGAAAAAAACAGGCGACACAGAGACACCGGTCCATCAACTGATCAAGAGATTTCTAGATGTACCGGCGATATTGCCCGCGCATGTGGCGAAGATAGAGAAAGTCGTAGAGGAAATCCTCAGTGCCCTGGTGGACCCGACGCTCAGGAACGAGAAGTCGAAACGCTTTGTTACTGGAAGAGTTCATGAATACCGGGACATTACATTTGGCTTCACGATCCCCGCCGACCAGGAGAAAAAAATCTATCTGGCAGAGAAGTTTTTTATGCCCTATCTGGATCACTACCGTAATTACCTGACCGATGCCTCTTTCCCGATCCGTGCTCACGCCCGTGCAACGACGTTGATCCACGAGCTGTCGCATGTGATCTGTAACGCGGAGGATATCGTTTATTTGGATTGCGGCAGACCGTTTGTCGATCTGATTGATACCACCACGACCCGTGGCGCCAAGCTGAGCAGGACGTTGACGCAGGCTCAGGAGGCGCTTTCAAACCATACGCCTTTATACGAGCTGTTCACCGTTTTGAATGCCGAAACAAACGTGTGGGAAGACTTTGGTAAAACCAGCCATGAGAACACCGATTATCTACATCAGCAGATTTTGAGCCTGACCGGCAAAAAGACATTGGCCGAAGCACGCACGCATTTCAAAAAGGATGCGACGGCGAGACTGGCGGTCCAACTGGCCAACGCTGACTCCATCGCCTGGCTTATCACTCATTTGGGACGCCAGCTTCACGTCGACACGCCCTGAAACGCGGTGACAGGGCACTGGCGCAACGTCAGTGCCCTGCAAAATAGTTTCGACTTTGATGGGGAAATGCCATGACGGTTGTTCTCGCAGACTTGCCCTCAAGGTTAGAATGCAGGAAATCAGGATGAGTCAATGACCGACCACTCTCTCTCGCAAGCCCAATACGACGCCATCACCGATGCCGCTGCGCACTGGTGTATGCGGCTGCACGCCATCGACTGCACGGCCGAAGAACGCCTGGCGTTCGAGCAATGGCGTGATGCTCATCCGCTGCATGCCTTCGAGTACGAAGCCATGCTGGAGATCTGGGATGTTGCGGGGGATTTACCGCGTCCCGAATCCGCCGCGCCGGCTGTTCGGGTCAAACCGACAACGCCCTGGCGCACCTTCGGTATTGCCGCCACCGTCTGCGCCCTGGCGCTGCCACTGGCGGCGTATACCGGATGGAACCTGGGTTGGCTGCCCAATGCCTATCAGCATTTCGAGGCGACCGAGAATGTTCGTCAGGTCACGCTAAGCGACGGCAGTCAGGTTGAACTGAACCTGGGCAGTGAACTGACGTTCAGCAATTACAAGGATCAACGTCGTGTCACGCTGAAAAAAGGCGAAGCCTTCTTCAGCGTCAGCCACGACCTGCAGCACCCGTTCATTGTCAGGGCGGGCGACGGCAGGATTCGCGTCACCGGCACCCAATTCAATGTCTGGATGTATGAAGACCAGGTCCGCGTGAACCTGATCGAGGGTTCCGTGCTGGTGACCAGTAACGATGCCCTGCCCGGCGACGGTCTACGCCTGGAACCTGCGATGCAGGCACGTTACAGGCACGGCGACTTCACCCCGCAAATCAGCCAGACCTATGCCAACGATCAGTCGCTGGCCTGGCGCAGCGGTAAGCTGGTGCTTGATAATCTGGCGCTGACCGACGCCCTGCCGTTGATCAATCGTTATCTGAACAAACCGGTGATGCTTGCAGACCACAGCACCGGTTCGATTCGCCTCGGCGGTATCTACAACATCAAAGAACTCAATAACCTGGTGGCTTCGCTGCCCAAGGTGCTGCCGGTCTACCTGACCCGCAACCAGGACGGCAATCCGGTCCTCAACTCGATGCCTCAACAAGCCCCAAAAAGCTGAAGGCCGACACCCTGAGGGGTGCGGCCTTCACTTTTTCATTTCAACGCTGTTGCTGTTACTGCGCGGCGATCTTCCCCACCTTTTCGTCCTGCTCGCGGATCGTCTGAGCCTGGTACTGCGGATCAGCCGTGATCTGCTGCTCGGTGAACGGCAACACACTCAACTGTTTCTTCGAAAAGGCCTGTGTCTGGTCCCGGGAATACTTCGACGCCGGGTCGCTGGACAACGAGAATGCCAGCAACCCCTGAACCTGCGGCCCCTTGTCATCGAACGTCACCACCTGCAAATAGCTGGTGCCACTGACGACTTCACGTTTGCCGTCGGTTCTCGGCACGCTTTGAATGGCGTTATACACCCCCAGCGTGCCCGGCCCACCGTGGATCGGCGTTTGCTCCCCGCCACTGCTGGCCACCTGGATATCGCCCCAGCGGCTGTCAGCTTTCAAGCCAAGGGTTTTGATCTTTTCTACCGAGGCCAGCATCGCCGTCCGGACCGCTTTGGCGACTTTCGGCCGTTCGATCGCCAGGCCACGTGGAGTGTGTTGCGGGTCCTTCGGGTCGAACGCCACACGCCAGAGGTCAGGGACTTTCTGCAACGGCACCATGACATTCTGAAAGTGCACAAAGCCCAACCCACTGTCCAGATTCACACGGTGATCCCACGCCTTGAGGCTGGCACACAGCGGCGTCAGCGTCGGCGCATCGGGGCCGAGGTCCGCGGCACAGAATTGCAGCAGGTCCGGCATCACCAGGGCTGCCTGATACACCTGATCGTCCATCACCATGTGTTGCAGATCCGCCGCAGCGACAGGGCCGACCTTGTTCAAACTGCCCAGGCGCTCCAGTGCGAAACGCGAACGCAGCCCCAGTGGCTGGTTGTCCTGACTGATCAACGGCGAGAAACCGGTGAGCGGTTGTGCCGGGTTGGCCATCCAGGCCGAATCGTTGGAGTGCTGCACAAAATCCTTGCGCAGCAGTTGCGGCAATTTGTCTGCCGCATAAATACCTTTTTGCGCGGCGTGCGGGTCGATGTCCCAGGCGCAGGCGCTGTTGGAGCCATCGAGCAGGATCATCTGTAATCCGGCCCGTGGATCGCTGCATTTTGCCAACTTGTCGGCACTGACGTTCGGCACCACCGACAGGTTCATGTAAAGCGTCTGCCCCTGATCGTCCACCGCCAGGGTATTGACCCACGGGATCCCCTGAATCTTGTGCACCGAGGCCTGAAAATCCTTGAGGCTGGCGGCACGGTTCATCGCGGACCACTGCTGCAAGACACGGTCGTTATCCAGGTTGGCATCGCGCAGGCTGTAGGCAAACTGGTTGTTCCAGTCCAGTTTTCCGGGCCATTGCACAATCGGGCCGAATTCCGAGCTATAGACCACATGGGAAATCTGCCGGGTGTGGCCATCGGGTTGCTTCACGTTGACTCTCAGCGTCTGCTTTCTCATCGGCAAGGACTTGCCATCCAGCAAGTAACGGGTCGGGTCCTTTGGATCGAGTTGCAGACGATACAGGGTGAAGTGCTTGGACGAATCCACGGTGTGGGTCCACGCCAGGTGCTGGTTGAACCCGATGTTGATCATGGGCATACCTGGCAACGCAGCGCCCATGACGTCCAGTTTGCCGGGAATGGTCAGGTGCATCTGATAGAAACGCATCCCGCCCACCCAAGGGAAATGCGGGTTGGCCAGCAGCATTCCGCGGCCGTTGAACGAGCGCTCACTGCCGACCGCCACTGCGTTGCTACCGCGATCCAGAGCGAACCGTTGCAGGCGCGAAGCCGCCAGCTGGAACGACGCCGGTTCGCCTGCCACATGAGCGACGGCTTTAGGCGGGGTGGCGCCGGCCAACGCTTCGGCAAACTGCCCCACGCCGCCTTCGACCAGCAGACGGCGGGTCAGCTTGACCACGTCCTGGGGGGTAATCGCGCGCACCCATTCCCCCTGGCATTGCTGCGGCAACCCCTGCACCCGACGCTCTGCCAACGAACGGTTGTAACCCGCCACATAACCTTCGATGAGCTCACGGACTTCAAGCGTTTGCGCCTGCCAGAAGGCGGAGACAGCCTGTGGCGTGTTCAGCCAGCTGAAAAACAGATCGCTGGCCAGGTTCCCGCGCTCTTCGACCGTCAACAGGTCCGGGCCAAAATACCGTGAACGCTCGCCATTGACGGTGACGATCTCATTGGCCAGCAAGCACAGATTGTCCTGAGCGTAGGCATAGCCGATGCCGTAGCCGAGCCCACGCTCGTTTTCGGCCCGAATATGTGGCACGCCGAAACCGGTTCGACGAATGTCGGCCGTCGCTTGCTCTGGCTGGCTACGCGCGTTTGCCGCAAGACTCAGCCCCAGAAACACACCCGCAAGGCTCAACCTTGTTAACTGCCTGGAAATAATCACGCTCGCTCCTGATCGAAAAGACGTCTGACACGCAATGCGCCTCCCCTGAAAACGAAGCAAGCGGCAAAAATTTAAGCCTTTCAGGTCGCCCCACGCCCATCTCACGGGTTGCTGACGTAACGGCGACAAATTTTCTACATACGGTTCTTCATTATTTCCCTGCTCGTTCGTCTTATTGGTTAAGAGCATCCATCACATTGTCCTGATCAGGCTCTGAAAAGGAGTTTTTGCATGTACAACCCGCAACTGCCAACGGACGGTAGCCATGCGCCAAAGAACACCTCGATGGGTTCCGGCGTTTTCAATCAACAGACCGAACGCCACGGCAACGAACGGATCAGGTTTCTGCTCAAAAGCTTTGGCCTGCGAACCAGCCTGATTCGCCTGAAAGTCATCGACGCCTTGCTGACCGCCGCCGAAAGCGACCGCAGCCTGGGCGTGCGCGGCGTGCACAGCCACTTGCTGGACCTGGACATTCCCCTGTCCTTTCTCAGTGTCCGCGAAGTGTTGAAACGCTTGTGCGGTGAAGGCGTGATTACCCTCAACCCAGACAAAAGCTACAGCCTGCATCCACAGGCTGCCGCCGTCCTTTATAGCGAGCCATCCGGCCGGGGGGCGTCGCTCAAGGCTTGACCTTGCGACGCATCACGCCATTGATGACCACCACGACCACCGCCACGCCAATGGCGATGTACTGGAACAGCTTCTCTGTGATGATCCCTGCGTTTTGCAGCCAGGAGAGGCCGAACATGATCCCCAGTACCACCAGGGAGATCAGAATCGAGTATTTCAAACGTTGCGACTGGGTCATTGCGGGTTCCTGAACCAAAAAATGTATCCGGTTTGCATCCGGTTGCTTACCAAGCCTCTACCGTTGCGTGGGAATGAGGGGCTGCAAACGGGGTCTCATGTTACAGCCGATGAAGAGTTTTGACTTCATTGCGGCGATAACCATGAGGATTTTGAAAATGCTCCGTCGAATCACACTGCTGATTCCCCTGCTTGCGCTCCTGACCTTGAGTGGCTGCATCATTTTCCCCCACGGCGGCTGGCATGGCGGCCACCATTATGACCGTGGCGGACCGGGCTACTATCAGCATCGTTAACGTTAAATTACTTTCTTTACGAGTGAAAAACTTACCACTCGCCGAAGAACTTATCCTACAAGCCGTGTACAAATGCCTGCTCTATAGCGGGCATTTTGCTTATAGGACTATTCTTATTCGACTGTAATTTTATTTACAAAGCCCCACTCTTTTTTCCCCTAAACTTCCAGCCAGACACATAACGAAAGGTATGGAAACTTTTAGCCTCAAATAAGCCCATGAAATTATTCATGAACCATGACTACTCTTGGCCTGCTGCCTTATCAAATTACCAGCACCAACAGGAACGTCATGCACAAGCCTTTGATAGATATAAGCCCGCCTCGATTACTTGGGTTTTGTCTTGCAATCACTTTTTTCGAACTTCTGACTTATATGGCCAGCGATATGATCATGCCGGCCATGTTGACTGTAACCCATCAACTGGATGCCACCCCGAACCACGTTCCTTATGCCTTCAATCTTTACTTGATTGGCGGCATTCTTCTGCAATGGCTTATCGGTCCGCTGTCCGATCACTTCGGTCGTCGCACGATGCTGCTCATCGGTTGTGCGGTGTTCTCTCTGGCCTGTGCCTCAGCGTTCCATGTGCAGAGCATCCTTGCCTTCAACGGCTTGCGCCTGATTCAGGGCATGGGGTTGGGATTTGTCATCGCTGTCAGTTATCCAGCCCTGCAAGAAGTTTTCTGCGAAGCCGACGCGGTAAAAATCATGGCGTTGCTGGGGAACGTTGCGCTGCTCTCCCCGCTGCTCGGCCCCCTGCTCGGCAGCCTGGCACTGGAATGGCTTTCCTGGCGGGAGTTGTTTTTAGTGTTGGGTGTCGGCGGCGCGACGGTCTGGCTCGGGCTTTACCTGTTCATGCCGGAAACCGTGGGCACCTTGCGCCATGACGGTCAACAATTGGCTGCTGTGCCCTTTGAATGGGGCGGCACCGTGCGCCGATACGCCGCTTTGCTCACCAACACGCCATTCCTGAGCGCTGCCGTCGCCCTGGGACTCATGAGCCTGCCGTTGATTGCCTGGATCGGCTTGGCGCCACTCTTGCTGATCCAGAGCCAGGGGCTTTCTCCTCTGCAGTATGGCCTGTGGCAAATCCCGGTATTTGCGGCCGTCATTCTCGGCAATCTGATACTCAACCGATTGATTGCCAACACTGAACTGCCCCAACTGATCCGATACGCGCTCTGGCCATTTTGCGGCGGGCTCATTGCCTTGGTCGCCATCACGTTCACCGGCGCTTCAACGGTACTGCTGATCAGTGGCCTGTCGATATATGCCATCGGTCTTGGCATGAGCAATGCCGCGCTGTACCGGCTTGCCCTGTTTTCCAGCGACGACAGCAAAGGCCTGGTCTCGGCCATGATCGGCATGCTCTCCATCGCCGTCATGGGTAGTGGCGGCTCGATTCTCGCGGCACTGGGTGCCGCTGACAGCCTTGAAGCCTTCGCCCTGATGGCCGGTCTCATGGGGCTCTTGTGCCTGTTGCCCTTGCGACTGTTTCTGCGGCGCTCTCACATCGCGCTGGCCGTCTGACACCACCCAATAGGTCTTTTGATGATCCATCTACCCCACACCGATGCGCTTTGCGCGTTAACGCAACCCTATTGTCTGGACTCCGTGCCGGAAGGCCTGTTCGACCGGGCCATGGGCGAAATCAGCCTGTTTCATTGCCATCACACGCCTGGATACGAACGCTGGCTGAACGCCAATGATCTCGATGCCCACGCCCTGGAAACACTGGATGACTGGTCAAGGCTGCCACCGATTTTTGCCAATTACTTCAAACGTCACTTGGTGTTCGGCCCTACAGGCGAAGACGCGCTGGAGCTGACATCGTCCGGCACCAGCGGCCAGAAGAGTCGCATGCGCTACGATCATCGCAGCATGGCCGCGGCACAAGGCATGGTAAGCCACATTTTCCGGCATTACGGCTGGGATACCCCGGACAGCCCCTGCAATTACCTCCTGCTGAGCTACGAGCCCGAGTCTGCCATCACGTTGGGAACGGCCTACACCGATCAGTTTCTTTGCAGCTATGCCCCCGTCAACCGAGTCGTGTACGGCTTGCGCGTCACCGGCAAAGGCCACGAATTCGACCTTTTCGGTGTGATTCGTGCCTTGCAGGAGTTTGCCGAAGAAGGATTGCCCGTTCGCATTCTCGGTTTTCCGGCGTTCCTTTCCCATGCGCTTCAACGCATGGAGGACACCTGTGTGGCCGATTTGCAGTTGCCTGCCCAGTCACTGGTGTTTCTGGGGGGTGGCTGGAAAACCCAGGCAGCACAGGAAATTCCCCTGCATCGGTTGTATGCCCGAATCAACCGGCAATTGGGTATCGACCTGTCCCGCTGTCGGGACGGTTACGGCGCCGTAGAGCATGCCGTGCCCTATATCCAGTGTGCCCACCATCATTTTCATGTACCGATTTACTCGAAGGTTTTCGTGCGCAACCCA
Source organism: Pseudomonas sp. EL_65y_Pfl2_R96 (assembly GCF_963970905.1). Taxonomy (NCBI): domain Bacteria; kingdom Pseudomonadati; phylum Pseudomonadota; class Gammaproteobacteria; order Pseudomonadales; family Pseudomonadaceae; genus Pseudomonas; species Pseudomonas sp. EL_65y_Pfl2_R96. The sequence goes on from NZ_CAXAQH010000022.1 coordinate 13,313, forward strand.
TCCTGTTTCACGGTCCAGCCATACGGCCAGCGTGGCTTGCTGGAGTTCGTCTCACCGTACATTTCGTCCAGCCCTGCCCATGCTGTGGTCATGGGCGATCTGGCGTCATTGCACCCCGGCACAAGTTGCGGATGCGGCCTGACGACCGATTGGTTCGAGTTGCATGGACGTGCCGGCACCACCACCAGTCGCAGCTGTGCCATGGCCGCTTCAGAACTGATCGGAGGCGTTTGATATGTACCTGATCAATGGCCAGTTGCGTGACGACGTCACCCCGGAAAGCGCCCTGGAACTCCTTCGGAAATCATTGCCTCGACTGCTTTCTTCACCGATCGATAGCGACACCGTCATCGAGTCCGCCGCTCACTTTGCCACGCAGTTGCAAACTCGTAGCCTGGATCTGTCCCTCGACGATGATCAATACCAGGGGCTCATCGATTTCTGCCAACGCAGCAACCTGAGCACTAAACTTGAGCGGGAACTGGGCCAGCAACCGCGTTCGCTGCGACGCATCGATTACCGCCAGCCGAGCTTCGAAAGCTGGCATCCGTTGGGGCTGGTGGTGCATATCACCCCGGGCAATGCGCCGATGCTGGCGTTCTGCGCGATCCTCGAAAGCCTGTTGGCCGGCAACATCAACTGGCTTCGCCCCAGCTCCAGCGATCAGGGTTTGACCGCGCGGTTGCTCGCCGCGCTTGCGCGGTGCGACACCAGCGGCAGACTGGCCGAATTCGTAGCGGTTCTGCCGGTGAACACCTCTTGCATCGCTCAACTCTGCGCCAAGGCCGACGGGGTATCCGCCTGGGGCGCAGAAACGGCGCTTAAAGCGATCCGTCAGCAAATCCCGGCCGGCTGTCGCTGGATCGATTGGGGTCACAAGGTCAGCTTCGCCTATCTGTCACCTGACGCGGCGACCCCTTCGGCGCTCGATGCGTTGGCGGATGAAGTCTGCCTTCTGGATCAACAAGCGTGCTCCAGCCCTCAATGGGTGCTGGTGGACAGCAACGATCCGGTGGTCCTGCGCGACCTGGGAGAACGTCTGGCCGAAGCGTTCAAACGCCGCGCCCTCCACTGGCCGGCGTTGGTGCCGACAGACCAGGAAGCTTCGGAAATCACCACTCGCACTGCCATGGCGCAGCTCGATCAATGCTTCAACCATCAGACCGGTCAGGTGTGGGCCGGTCCCGGATGGCGTGTCATCTGGGAGCATCACCAAACGCTCGCGCCGTCGCCGCTGTTTCGTACGATTCTGCTCAAACCAGTGCCGCGGTCTCTGCTCACCGAAACGCTGCAGCCCTGGCGCGCTGTCCTGCAAAGCTGCGCGTTGATGTGCCCCTCGGCAGAAACCCCCGCGCTCGTTCGAACATTGGTCAATGCCGGCGTCAGCCGCATTGCGTCTTGCGAGTCGATCCATGACGGCTACGCCGGTGAGCCCCACGATGGCGTCTACGCACTGTCGCGCCTGAGTCGCCGTCTATCGGTGAGTTTGCCCCCGGATGTCTTGACGGGCCGTGCAACGCTCGACCCGGTTCCGCCTGTCCCCGACAGGGCCCATGGCCCGATCATGGACAAAGACGCCTTCACGACCCAGCCAATCGGCCCAGAAGCACAGCTGTACTTCCGCTCCGGCGGTAGTAGCGGGACCCCGGCCCTGGCCGGTTTCAGCTATCGCGACTTTCAACGGCAAATGCGTGCCGCAGCGGATGGCATGTTCTGCGTCGGGCTCGATCCGTCACAGGACCGGGTGATGAACCTGTTCTACGGCGGCAACCTCTATGGTGGTTTTTTCAGTTTTTCAAACATTCTCGAGCAGATGGACGTTGTGCATTTGCCCATGGGCGCGCCCCAGGACGATGACTTTAGCGAAGTCGCCCGACTGATCGTGGAGCAGCGTGTCAACGTGCTGATCGGCATGCCCAGTACGCTGCATCGCTTGTTCCTCAAAGAGCAGGCCCGACTTCACGCCTATGCCGGTATAGGCAAAGTATTCCTTGGCGGCGAGCATCCGGGAGAGGCCAGCCGGCGTCTGATGGAAAGCTGTGGGGTGTCGACGATTCGCTCCGCCCTTTATGGCTCCGTCGATGCAGGCCCCCTGGGGCATGCCTGTCGGGCAACGGCGGACGGCGTGTTTCACTTGATGTGCGAAACCCAGCATCTGGAAATCGTTCAGCTCGAACAGGATGTGCCGGTGCAGGCCAATGAGATCGGCCGCCTGCTGTTTACGTCCCGCGCCCGGCAAGGTCAGCACGTGCACCGATATGACATCGGCGACACCGGGCGCTGGATACCTGGAGCCTGCCCGTGCGGACTGGAGACGCCACGATTCGAACTGCTGCAACGGCACGGCAAACTGGTGCGGATTGGCACGGAATTCATTTCCCCTTCGGCGCTGGAACACAGCGTGGCAATACCGATTCAAATTGTTCTGGACCACACCGCCGACGGGACCGAACGAATGCGCGTTCTAGCGGATGCGGACCCCGCCTGGGTACACGAGAGGCTGCTGACTCACGAAGCCTTGGCGAATGCGGTGAGTTCTGCACTTTTAGTTGTGGAAGTGACAGCGTGCGCCGAACACTCATTCACCCGAAACAAACACAGCGGAAAAAATCCATTAGTTATCGACCGACGAAAATAAAAACAAACAACGTTAGCTATGTTCTTTTAATCAAGATGCCTGATATAAAAAAGAGATCCCAGTGAAATCAACCTGCTTGTTTGAACAACTAGTTCGTCATGTACGACAACACTCAAACTTTTACGGCAAACACCTGAAACATTTGCCCACGGAAGGTTTTACTTTAAAAAACTTACCATTAACCCATGCGGCCGACTATTGGGCCGGCAGCAACGATTTGGGTCATTGGCCGGTTCTGACCGCAAACGTCGACGATGCGCTGGTGTTTAAAACCGGAGGTTCGACCAGTCAGGGCAAGCTTGCGGTTTACTCCTACGAGGAATGGCAAACACTGGTCAGTACCTTCGGAAGCAGTCTCTCCTCTCAACTGAACAAGGGTGACCGGATCGCCAATCTGTTCTTTTCAGGGGATCTCTACGCCAGTTTTCTGTTTATTCACGACGCCCTGGCCCATGTCGGGCAATCCATCTGTGAGTTTCCGTTTACCGGAGACGTCGAGCTGGACGTACTGGCAGATGCCATCGCACGACACCGGATCAACGTTCTGGCCGGAGTGCCGGCACAGTTACTGCGATTCGCGGCCTACCTGGCGCAGCATCGGCGGGTGTTATGTGGGGTCGAGACGCTACTGTATGGCGGCGAAAGCCTGTTTGCCCCGCAGTTGGCAATCCTCGGCGAAGTGTTCCCCAACGCCCGCATCGCCTCCATTGGCTATGCCAGCGTAGACGCCGGACTCATAGGCGCCAGCGATCGCGACTGTGCATTGGGCGAGCATCGGGTATTCGAACAGCAAACCCTGCTGGAAATCGTCGATGAACACACCGGTGAAGTGATTGAAGAATGCGATCGCACCGGGTTGTTGGTACTGACCAACCTGACACGCCGGCTCATGCCGCTGCTGCGCTATCCGGTGGGCGACCGTGCCTGTTGGCGTGAACCGACCGCAACCCCGAGGCGTAAATTCGCCCTCAAGGGACGTAGCGCTCACAGTCAACGAATACGAGTAGGTGTGCTGTCGCTGTTCACCGAAGAAATACACGAGATCGTTCAGCGTGTAGCGCACAGCGAGCAATGGCAATTGCTGATCGAACAGGCCGGCCCCAAGGATCTGTTGAGCGTGAAGTGGGTGCCCGAACCTCAGTTACAAACCGTCGAGCCGGTGCGTCGCGCATTGTGTGAAGCGCTGCTTGCCCGCTACCCCGCCATCGACGACCTGAGCCACGAAGGTCTGCTGGAGTTGCGGGTGCTGCCCTGCGCAACCACAGACCTGGAGCTTCACCCTCGCTCGGGCAAACAACTGCGGGTGCTGGATTTGCGAGTGTATGACGTTCCCCCACTGGAGTTCGCGTGATGAGCCGGTTGATAGTTCGCGCCTACCGTCCCTCCGACGCCGGTGCGGTGAGCCGGTTGTTCCGAGAAGTCTACGGCGATCATTACGCTCAGCCAGATGTCTACTTGCCGGCCATGATCAGCCAGCACAACGCCGAGGGTCGCTGGCAATCGATGCTGGCCGTGGACGACGCCCGCGTCCTCGGGCATGCCGCGTTGCGACGCGAAACGCCTTCGAATACCGCGGAGCTGGCCCTCAGCGTGGTGCATCCCGCCGCCCAGGGACAGAGTCTCGCAACCCGTCTGAGCTGCGAGTTACTGAGGCAGTCAGGTGCTCTGGGGCTCAAGAGCGTCTCGATCAAGCAAGTGACCCACCACCCCTACACTCAACGCATGGCAGAAAAAATCGGCTTCTACAGTACAGGACTGCTTCCTGACTACGTCCCTTCGCCATTCGCTGAACCACTGCCGGAAACCATTGTGATGGGCTGTCACATGATCGACGGACACACCCGTCCTCTCCCCGACATCCCTTGGCCCGAAAGCTGCCGGACGTTTATGCAGCACCTGTGCTCGGTGTTCGGAACCCATCAGGACAAGGCGTCACCACCGGCGATGCCCTTGCAAGTCAAGCAACACCAACATCGGTACGACATTGTGATTCAGCGCTTGAACAGACACTTGCTCGAGCAGCTCTGGCGACTGCCCAGTCACTGGCTGCTCTCAGCCAGACTCGAACTGTCCCGGTACTTCGCCCGGGATCTGCGCAGATTTTCGGCGCTGGGCTTCGCCTTCACCGGCCTGATGCCCATGCCGGGCGACAATGGCTGGTTCGCCCTGTTTCATCGAGGTGCCCAGTCTCGATCCCTCAACCTGCACTGCCCACACATGCAACAGTTACATGACGACTTACAGCTGAACGCCAATACCACGAGCACACACAGTAGCGCCAAAGCACTGAATGCAGTGCGCTCAGCCGCTTGAGTCCTATCTATAAAAACCATTAGCCGACTGCGTGCAGAGCTCCACCATCCAGTCGACGAATACTCGCACCCGCCGGGACAACTGCCGGTGAGGAGGATAGAGCGCCGTCAGCGGCATACCTGGTGGCGGCACATCCTTCAGGACCTCGACCAAGCGCCCCTCCTTCAACTGGCGGGCAACGTGATAGTACGGAGCCTGGACCAAACCATATCCCGCCTCACACGCCGCCAGATAACCATCGGCGCTGTTGACCGAAACGTGCTTGGGCAAGTCGATCAGCCGCCGCTGGTCATCGACTACAAATTCCAGCCCGTAGCGTTTGCCAGTGCTATTGGAAAAGTATTCCACCATCTGGTGAACCTTCAGATCCTCCAGACACAGCGGCGTCCCGAGACGCTGCAAGTATTCCGGGCTGGCACAGGTGACTTGATCCAGCGTGACCAGCGGCCGCGCCACCAGTGAGTCGTCAAGGGGCGAGCCCCCCCGCAACACGCAATCGACGCCTTCGCGAATCAGATCCACAGGCCGGTCATTCAAACCGATCTCCAGCTCGATCAAGGGATACCGGGCTGTGAATAGCGGCAATGCCGGGATCACGATCAAACGCCCCACCCCCGCCGGCATATCCACTCGCAGCAGACCTTTGGGGTTGTGACGAGCAGCGGAAAATACGGCCTCGGTCTCATCCAGATCCGCCAGCAACCGTACGCAACGCGGGTAATAGGCGGCGCCATCGAGCGTCAGGCTGATCTGCCGGGTGGTGCGTTGCAGCAGCTGCACGCCCAGATGCGCCTCAAGTTGCTTGATCAGAATGGTCACCGACGCCCGGGGCAATTGCAGGCTGTCCGCCGCTTTGGCAAAGCCGCCCAGTTCGACGATTCGGGTGAACACACGCATGGCGTTGAAACGGTCCATTGCTTTGGCTTACCGGCTGATTATTTAGAAAATGCAAATAGTGATAGCAGTTTTAGCCGGTTTATCTTGTTTCTGTCGAGGTCAACAATGGGATTTCAATTCACAGGGAGCTGATGTCATGCAAACACGTCAACTGGGCAAAAACGGTCCGCAAGTGAGCGCGATCGGACTGGGCTGCATGGGCATGACCGATTTCTACACCACGGGCGTGGACACCCGCGAAGCCACGGCAACGTTGCACCGCGCGCTGGAACTGGGGATCAACCTGCTCGATACGGCAGACATGTACGGCCCACATACCAACGAAGAGCTGATCGGCAAGGCCATTGCCGGCAAGCGTGACCAGGTGTTTCTGGCCAGCAAGTTCGGCATTGTCCGTGACCCGTCCAACCCCGGTGCACGGGGCGTCAACGGTCGACCGGAATACATTCGCGAGGCGATTGACGGCACCCTCAAGCGCCTCGGCGTGGAAACCCTGGATTTGTATTACCAACACCGCATCGATCCGCGGGTGGCCATCGAGGAAACCGTCGGCGCGATGGCAGAGCTGGTGAATGCCGGCAAGGTGCGTTACCTGGGGTTGAGTGAAGCATCGGTCGTCACGCTGGAGCGAGCGAACAAGGTTCATCCGATCAGCGCACTGCAAAGTGAATATTCGCTGTGGAGCCGCGATCAGGAGGAGAACGGTTGCCTGGCCGCGTGCCAGCGCCTGGGCATCGCCTTCGTCCCATACAGCCCTTTGGGTCGGGGTTTTCTCACCGGGGCACTGAAAAGTCCGGATGATTTCGCGGCGGACGACTACCGTCGTTTCAGCCCGCGTTTTCAAGGGGAAAACTTCGCGAAAAATCTGTTGCTGGTGCAACAAGTGCAGGGCCTGGCCGCAGAAAAAGGCGTGACTGCCGGCCAACTGGCACTGGCGTGGGTGCTGGCCCAAGGCGACCACCTGATCCCGATTCCGGGGACCAAACAGCGTAAATACCTGGAAGAAAATGTCGCCGCGCTGGACGTGAAGCTGAGTCGCGAAGAATTGCACGCTCTGGAGGCAATATTCCCGGCGAATGCCACCGCAGGCTTGCGCTATCCGGAAGAGGTCATGAAGTTGCTCGACCGATAAGTGGTCCCCGGCCCTGTGGTGAGGGGGCTGGCGATGCGGAACCTGCGGGAGCGGGCTTGCTCGCGAAGACGGCGGCACAGCCAACATTGATGTCGCCTGACACACCGCTTTCGCGAGCAAGCCCGCCCCACAAGGGTTTACTCAAGGCTGTATTACCCGGAAACAATCTCGTATCTCCTCTCGGCTGAAAAGGGTCAAAATGCATCTTTTTTGGCCGCAACCCGAGACGAAATCCCCATGCGAACCCACCTGCGTCTGGCCGCCCTGAGCGCCCTGTTCATTTCCTCCCTGGCCCAGGCCGCCGACTTGATCCCCATCGAAGTTCACCGCGATGCCAACTGTGGCTGCTGCAAGAAATGGGTCAGCCATCTGGAAGCCAACGGCTTCAAGGTTGAAGATCATGTCGAAGCCGACATGAGCCAATTCAAACAACAACACGGCGTTCCGCCTCGCCTCGCGTCCTGCCACACCGGCTTGATCAACGGCAAATTCGTCGAAGGCCATGTACCGGCCGAGCAAGTGCTGGCCTTGAGCAAGCGTGACGATCTGTTGGGGGTTGCCGCCCCCGGCATGCCCATGGGCTCGCCCGGCATGGAAATGGACGGCATGAGTGATGCCTACCAGGTGATCGGCCTGAAAAAGGACGGCACTGACGTGGTGGTGGCGGACTACCCTGCCCATTGATGTTGGGTGCCTACATCGGGCTGTTTCTCGCGGCGTTCGGTGCCGCGACCCTGCTGCCCTTGCAGTCCGAAGCGGTGTTGGTGGGGCTGTTGCTCAGCGGCCAGTATGGGCTCTGGTCGCTGCTGGCAGTGGCAACGCTGGGCAACGTGCTGGGCTCGCTGCTGAACTGGTGGCTGGGGCGCGGCATCGAGAGGTTCCGCGACCGACGCTGGTTTCCAGTCAGGCCTCGCCACCTCCAGCAAGCCCAAAAGCACTATCAGCGCTACGGTCATTGGTCCTTGCTGCTGAGCTGGGTGCCCATCATTGGCGACCCACTGACGCTGGTGGCCGGTGTCATGCGCGAACCGCTGGGGCGTTTCCTGGTGATCGTGACCCTCGCCAAAGGCGCCCGCTATGGTGTGCTGGCCCTGGCCACGCTGGGCTGGATGGGTTGAACGCGGCCTGGAAGACTGGAAAACCCTCGGCGTGCCGTATCGCACGGTTGATCAATGGTATGAGCGCGAGCTGAACGTGACCGCGCAAGGTATCCACGACTACCAACGCACCACCTATTACGATGGCCGCTGGAAGCCCGAGTCTGACCGCTGGGTGGACATGTACGCAGGCCTGGCCAAAGGACCGGGCAAAACAGCGGTAGCGTGGAACTCGGCACTGATTTACGACATGATCGTCACACAACCGGTGTACTACGAGTTCAAGGACCTGAAAGTGCCGACCCTGCTGCTGATCGGCACCTGCGACACCACAGCCATCAACAAGGACATCGCTCCGCCCGAGGTCAAGGCGAAAATCAGTCATTACGACGTACTCGGCAAGCATGTGGCGAAGCTGATCCCGCAGTCGACCCTGATTGAGTTCCCGGGCCTTGGCCACGCGCCGCAGATGGAGGAACCGGCGAAGTTCCATCAGGCGTTGCTCGACTGGCTGAACAAAACCAATCCCGTTCGTTGATGAGGTAAGGCTGATGGCGGTGAAAATTGCGGTGATCGATGACTGGCAGGGCGTAGCTCGCGACGTGGTGGACTGGTCGGTGCTGGACACCATCGGGGAGGTGAGTTTTATCCATGACTACCCCGCCGACAACGAAACCCTGGCCGAGCGTCTGGGCGCATTCGAGGTGATCTGCGTGATGCGCGAGCGCACCCGGTTCGACGAAGACCTGCTGCGCCGCTTGCCCACACTCAAACTGCTGGTGACCGGTGGCATGCGCAACGCCGCCCTGGACCTGAAAGCGGCTGCCGCGCTGGGTATCCAGGTCTGCGGCACCGACAGTTACAAACACGCCGCGCCCGAACTGACCTGGGCGCTGATCATGGCCGCGACCCGCAACCTGGTGAATGAAGCCAATGCCTTGCGCGCAGGTTTTTGGCAACAAGGCCTGGGCGGTGACCTGCAAGGCAAGACGCTGGGGATCCTCGGCCTGGGCAGCATCGGTCAACGGGTCGCCCGGTTCGGTCAGGTGTTCGGCATGCGGGTAATTGCCTGGAGCGAAAACCTGACCGCCGAACGTGCTGCCGAAGTCGACGTGACCTACGTCAGCAAGCAGGAACTGTTCGAGCAAGCCGATGTGTTGTCGGTCCATCTGGTGCTCAGCGACCGCAGCCGAGGGCTGGTGGACGCTCAGGCACTGGACTGGATGAAACCCACGGCATGGCTGGTCAATACTGCGCGCGGGCCAATTGTCGATGAGTCGGCACTGATCAAGGCGCTGCAGAAAAAACGCCTGGCGGGCGCTGCGTTGGACGTGTTCGAACACGAGCCGTTGCCCCGCCATCATCCCTTTAGAACGCTGGACAATGTGTTGGCCACACCTCATGTCGGGTATGTCAGCCGGCAGAACTACCAACTGTTTTTTTCGCAGATGATCGAGGACATTCAAGCCTGGGTGGCCGGGGCGCCGGTTCGGATTCTGAACTAAGACCGCGTTATCGTTCTTGGCGAGCAGGCTCGCTCCCACAGGGGTTTTGTGTTCGGTGCAGAGCAAATGTGGGAGCGAGCCTGCTCGCGATGAGGCCCTCAAACCCACCACCACTTCCTGCACCCTGCGCACTGCAATGGTGCAAACACCTGTTTCACCGCGCCCATTTCGGTGACTTCCCGGTGCCGATTTGACCCACACCCAAAAACAAACCTGCCCTTCGTCGGTGCGCTTCCCCGCAAAGCCCCGTGCTTGCATCTTCTCTCAACCGATTGTCGAACAATCTCCCCAGTTGACGAGCCCCGCTCTAGGTTCTGGCCTAGACTCATTTTCGCGGGGTAAAACCGGCCGGTCATTCGGTGAAAAAAATCGAAACTTTCGATGCCGGCTTCGGGTCAGGTTAAAGGTAGGGCCACAGCGACTGGTGCATTCCTTGCAACAGCCACTCCACCCATTCTGCTTCAGCGCATGGGCAGCGTTTGCTCACCGATGCGTAGCGCGTTTGCGCCCGGTCACGGATTTGGCCACGAACACCATTTGTGCCCGGCCTGGAATTAGATCAACAACACGGGGAGATCCATATGATCAGTACGGCGTTAGATATTCAGGGAGAGCGTGCTCATCAGCAGGTCGGCGAAACGAACGCCGTGGAGGCTCTTACCGCCAAATCGGTCAGCGTACCCGTCACCAAGACGCTGGCACCGGTAGCCAGTCAAAACCCCAACAAGAAGAAAGTCCTGTTCGTCACCTCGGAGATTGCCGATCTGGTGAAGACCGGTGGCCTGGGCGACGTTTCCGCCGCGCTGCCACGAGCCATGGCTCACTTGCACGACGTCCGGGTGTTGATCCCCGGTTACCCGCAAGTGCTGAACAGCGAAAATCCGATTCATATCATCGGTGAACTGGGCGGGCACGCCGCGTTGCCGCCCTGCAAGATCGGGCGCATGGACATGCCCGACGGCCTGGTCATTTACGTGTTGATCTGCCCTGAACTGTACCAGCGCGAAGGTTCGCCCTACGGCGCCAACAACGGCCGCGACTGGCCGGACAACCATATTCGTTTCGCCCGGCTGGGCCTCGCCGCAGCCGATATCGCCGCCAACCTCGCACAAATTCACTGGTGCCCCGACCTGGTGCACGCCCACGACTGGCCTGCCGGCCTCGCGCCCGCTTATATGCACTGGCGCGGGCAACGCACCCCGACCCTGTTCACCATCCACAACCTGGCATACCAGGGTGTCACCAGCCTCGGCTCGTGCCCGGAACTCGGTATCCCCCTGCATGCCTTGCAACAGGAAGGCATGGAGTTTTACGGCAAGATGTCGTTTCTCAAGGCCGGCATGGCCTATTCGAGCCACATCACCACCGTCAGCGCCACCTATGCCCAGGAAATCACCACGCCGGCCTTCGGCTGCGGCCTCGACGGCTTTCTCGCCGCCAAGACCCAGCAAGGTCTGCTCAGCGGGATTCCCAATGGCATCGATGAAAGCTGGGACGCCGCTACCGATCCGCACCTGTTCCACCCTTTCGGCATCGGCGATTGGGACGGCAAGGCGATCAACGCGACGCACGTTCGCCGACTGTTCGGCCTGGAAGACTCCGAAGGTCCGCTGTTCGCCGTGGTCTCGCGGCTGGTCTACCAGAAAGGCCTGGACCTGACCGAAGCGGTGGCCGAATACATCGTCGCCAATGGCGGGCAGATCGCGATCATCGGCCGTGGCGAACCGGAAGAAGAGCAAGCCATGCGTGAGCTGGCGTTGCGCGTCCCCGGGCAAATCGGCGTGCACATCGGCTTCAATGAAACCGACGCCCGCCGGATGTTCGCCGGCAGTGACTTCCTGCTGATGCCTTCGCGTTACGAACCTTGCGGCCTGAGCCAGATGTACGCCCAGCGTTTCGGTTCATTGCCGGTGGCGCGCAATACCGGTGGCCTGGCCGACACCATTGAAAACGGCGTGACCGGTTTCCTTTTCGACGAATCCACCGTGGAGAGCTATCGCGAAGCCCTGAGCCGCGCGTTCAAGGTGTTCGCCTTCCCGGGCCTGCTCAACGCCATGCGCTGCCGGGCCATGGCGGCGCCCTTCAATTGGTGCAAGGCGGTCGAACCCTACGCCGAACTCTATGAACAACTGGTGGCTAAAGCGCTGGGCAAATCGGGCAAACAGTAAGAGGTTTTCAACGATGCCGTTACGGACCCTTGAGACCTGGCCCCACGGCGCAATCATGCTGGACGCAGAGCACACGCGTTTTGCCTTGTGGGCGCCAGATGCGTTTTACGTCAGTCTTGAACTGGAAAACGGACAATCCCTGCCGCTGCTGCCTCAGGCCGATGGCTGGTTTGTGATCAATACCCGCTGCCCCGCAGGAACCCGTTACCGCTACAACATCGATGGCGAGCTTACGGTGCCGGACCCAGCCTCCCGCGCCCAGGCGGGCGACATCGGCAGCCACAGCGTGGTGGTCGACCCCCTCGCTTATCGGTGGCAACACAGCGCCTGGCAGGGTCGGCCATGGAATGAGGCGGTGATCTACGAGCTGCACGTCGGTGCACTCGGGGGGTTCAGCGAGGTCGAGCAACATCTGGCGCGCCTGGCCGAGCTGGGCATTACTGCCATCGAACTGATGCCGCTGGCGCAGTTTCCCGGCGAGCGCAATTGGGGCTATGACGGGGTTTTACTTTACGCGCCTCAGGCCTCCTACGGCTCCCCCGAACAACTCAAACACCTGATCGACACGGCCCATGGTCATGGCCTGGCGGTGATTCTCGACGTGGTCTACAACCACTTCGGCCCGGACGGCAATTACCTGCATCGCTACGCCCAAGGCTTTTTCCGCGAAGACCAGCACACCCCGTGGGGCGCGGCCATCGACTTCCGGCGGCGCGAGGTGCGCGACTTCTTCATCGACAACGCGCTGATGTGGTTGCGGGAGTACCGCTTCGACGGCCTGCGTCTGGACGCGGTGCACGCCATCGAAGACCCGGACTTCCTTCAGGAACTGGCGCAACGGGTTCGCCAGCAAACCGACACGGCGCGGCACGTGTGGCTCATGGCGGAAAACGAGCACAACCAGGCCAGCCTGCTGGAGCAAGGTTTCGACGCGCAGTGGAATGACGACGGCCATAACGCCCTGCACGTTTTGCTCACCGGTGAAACCGACGCCTATTACGCCGACTACGCCGAAAACCCCACCGAACAACTCGCCCGCTGCCTGAGCCAGGGTTTCGTATTTCAGGGCCATATCACCCGCCACGGTACGCCACGCGGTGAGCCGAGCGGTCACTTGTCGCCCACGGCCTTCGTGCTGTTTCTGCAAAACCACGACCAGATCGGCAACCGCGCCTTTGGTGAGCGCCTGCATCAACTGGCCCGGCCTGATGCCCTCTACGCCGCCACCGTGTTGCTGCTGTTGTCGCCGATGATTCCGCTGATGTTCATGGGCGATGAGTTCGCCGCCGAGCAACCGTTCCTGTTCTTCACCAACCACCACGGTGAACTGGCGGAGTTGGTGCGCGAAGGACGACGCAATGAGTTCGCGGCCTTCAGTGCCTTTGCCGACCCGCACAAGCGCGAGCAAATACCCGACCCCAACGCGACGCAGACCTTCGAAGTCTCGCGGCCGACACTGACCACCAGCCGCCAATCGCCGGTTTACGCCCTGTATCGCCAACTGTTGCAGATCCGCCATCAGCACATCATCCCGCACCTGCCGGGCGCCCAGGCCCTGGGTGCGCAGGTACTGGCCGAGGGCGCGGTGACGGCACGCTGGCGGCTGGGCAATGGCAGTCAGCTGCGCATTGACCTGAACCTCAGCGACGCGCCCGTGGTCCACACCCCACAGGCCAACGCGACGCGGCTGTTCGAATACCCGCCGCAATCGGCCGACCTGTTGGATCAGGGCACACTTGCCCCGCATTGCGCGCTCGTCAGCCTCACGGCCGCAGCCCCTTTGCTACCCCCGGATGGAGAGCGCCCATGAGCGATGCACAACTGGAAATACTGGCCGGCCGAGCAGGCCTGGCCGTCGACTGGATCGACGCCAATGGCCGCCCACAAAAAGTCGCCCCGGCGGTGCTGCGCTCAGTGCTGGCCGGGCTTGGCCATCCCGCCGACACCGCCGAGGAAATCGACGCCAGCCTGCTGCAACTACAGGAGGTGCAACAAACCCGGCACCTGCCGCCGCTGCTGACCTGCGACGTGGGCGTCGGCCTTAATCTGGCCCACTACTTCGCACCGCAAACCCCATGTGAAATTCATCTGGAAGACGGCTCACGGATCAACCTGAAGCTGGATGACAACGCTGTTTTGCCCGGGCTGGTGCCGGTGGGTTATCAGCACGTCAGCATCGACGATCAATCCTTCACCCTCGCGGTGGCGCCCGAGCGCTGCTACAGCGTCGGCGACGCCGTTGACAGTCAAAACCCGCGTGCCTGGGGCCTGAGTGTGCAGTTGTACTCGCTGCGCCGTCCCGGCGATGGCGGTTTCGGCGATACCCAGGCCCTCGAAGATCTGGCCCGGGTGGCCGGCGAACGGGGCGCCGAAGCGTTGGCGATCAGCCCGCTGCACGCGATGTTCAGCGGCGACACCCAGCGTTACAGTCCTTACTCGCCATCCAGCCGTTTGTTCCTCAATAGCCTGTACGCGGCGCCCGGTGCCATTCTCGGTGAGCGCGCCCTGCGCACCGCGATCGACGCCACCGGCCTTGGCGCTGAGCTCAAGCACCTCGAAGCACTGCCGCTGATCGACTGGCCCACCGCCGCCGAAGCCAAGCACCGCTTGCTCGAAGCCTTGTACGAAGGGTTCACCCACGGCGAACACCCCTTGCATGCCGACTTCAGCAGCTTCCGCCATGCCGGTGGCGAAGCGCTGGAAAATCATTGCCGCTTCGAAGCGATTCAGGAAGCCCGTGCGCAGCGCGGTGAAAACCTCGACTGGCGCGCGTGGCCCGAGCAATGGCGTGACCCGCGCAGCACCGCTCTTGCGCATTTTGCCGAAGAAAACTCGTCCCGCATCGGCTACTACGCGTTCTGCCAATGGCTGATTGCCCGCAGCCTGGAACGCGCCCAGGCCGCCGCCCGCGGTGCCGGCATGGGCATCGGCCTGATCGCCGACCTCGCGGTGGGCGCCGACGGCGGCGGCAGCCAGGCCTGGAGTCGCCAGGACGAATTACTCGCCTCCCTGACCGTGGGTGCGCCACCGGACATCCTCAACCGCACGGGCCAGGGCTGGGGCATTTCCGCGTTTTCCCCCGAAGGCCTGGTGCGCAACGGCTTTCGCGCGTTCATCGAAATGCTGCGGGCCAACTTCGCCCATGCCGGCGGCCTGCGCATCGATCATGTCATGGGCCTGCAACGACTGTGGGTGATCCCCAACGACGCACCGCCCAGCGACGGCGCCTACCTCTATTACCCGGTGGACGACCTGCTGCGCTTGCTGACCCTCGAATCCCATCGGCATCAGGCCATCGTGCTCGGCGAAGACCTCGGCACCGTACCCGATGGCCTGCGGGAAAAACTCATCGCGCGCTCGATCCTCGGCATGCGCGTGCTGCTGTTCGAACAGGACAACACCCACTTCAAGCCGATTCTCGATTGGCCGGACAACGCCCTGGCAACCACCAGTACCCATGACCTGCCGACGCTCAATGGCTGGTGGCATGGCCGCGATATCGATTGGAGCGCTCGCTTGGGCCTGACCGACGCCACGGGTGAAATCGAATGGCGCCACCATCGCGAACGCGAGCGCGAAGGTTTGCGTCGGGTATTGAGCCAGGACCCGCAGAATTTTCGCGAAGAGTCCCACGAAACCGATCAGGTGCTCGACGCCAGCGTCCGCTTCCTCGGCCATACCCGCGCGCCGCTGGTGTTGCTGCCGCTGGAAGATGCCCTGGGTATCGAACAGCAGGCCAACCTGCCCGGCACTACCGACAGCCATCCCAACTGGTCCCGCAGGCTACCTGGCGACAGCGAAGCCCTGCTCGATGATCCGGACGCCGCCCGCCGCCTGGAACTGCTCGCCTGCGCGCGACTTCAGGCGGCCGAGCGTGACCAATGAAGCAACCGCTCAACCCACCGCTGCGGGCGACCCTGCGGCTGCAATTTCATAAAGACTTCACCCTGGATCAGGCGATCCCGCTGGTGCCGTACTTTGCCAGTCTGGGCATCAGCCACGTCTACGCTTCGCCGCTGCTCGCCGCCCGCGCAGGCTCCATGCATGGCTACGACGTGGTGGACCCGACCACGGTCAACCCTGAACTGGGCGGCGAAGCTGCCTTGCGCCGTTTGGTCGCTGCGTTGCGCGAACAGCACATGGGGCTGATCCTCGACATCGTCTCCAACCACATGGCCGTCGGCGGTGGCGATAACCCCTGGTGGCTCGACTTGCTGGAATGGGGACGACTGAGCCCTCACGGCGAGTTCTTCGACATTCAATGGCACTCGCCCGACCCGTTGATGGAAGGCCAGTTGCTGCTGCCCTTCCTGGGCAGCGATTACGGCGTCGCCTTGCAGAACGGCACCCTGCCCTTGCGCTTCGATGCCCGGCGCGGTGCCTTTTATGTCGAGCACTACGAACATCACTTCCCGATTTGCCCCACGAACTACGGCGAACTGCTCAAGACGGATGATCAATTGCATGCCGAACAGGCTGAGCGGCTCAAATCCCTGGCGGACCGCTTCAGTACCTTGAGCTATCAGACCGACGCCCACAGTCTGGCGATTCCACTGAAAATGGAGCTGCGGGCACTGGCCAGCGATCCGGCCGTTCTGCACGCCATCCAGCGCACGCTCGGCACCTACGACTCGCTCAACCCCGAGGGCTTCCAGCGTCTGCACACGCTGCTGGAACGCCAGAGTTATCGCCTGGCCAGTTGGCGCACCGCGGCGGACGATATCAACTGGCGGCGCTTTTTCGATATCAACGAACTGGGTGGCCTGCGCGTCGAACGTCCAGCGGTGTTCGAAGCGACCCATGCAAAAATCTTCGAGCTGGTGGCCGAAGGCCTGGTCGACGGACTGCGCATCGACCACATCGACGGCCTCGCCGACCCGCGCGGTTACTGCCGCAAACTGCGGCGCAGGGTCGATCGCCTGTCACCGCAGCGGCACCTGCCGATCTACGTCGAGAAGATCCTCGGCGAAGGCGAAACCCTGCACCGCGACTGGTGCGTCGATGGCAGCACCGGTTACGAATTCATGAACCAGTTGTCGTTGCTGCAACACGACCCCGAAGGCGCCCGGACCCTGGGTGAGCTCTGGAGCCGGCACAGCGAACGGCCCGCCGATTTCCGCCAGGAAGCGCAACTGGCGCGCCAGCAGATTCTCAACGGCTCGTTGGCCGGGGATTTCGAAAGTGTCGCCCACGCCCTGTTGCAAGTGGCCCGGGACGACCTGATGACGCGGGACCTGACCCTCGGCGCGATCCGTCGGGCCTTGCAGGAATTGATCGTGCACTTCCCGGTGTACCGCACTTACATCAGCCCCTTGGGCCGCTTTGCTCAGGACGAGGCGTTTTTCCAGCAGGCCATGGACGGTGCAAGGCAAACCCTTGGCGAAGCCGATTGGCCGGTGCTCGACTGCCTGGCCGGCTGGCTCGGTGGCCAACCCTGGCGCAAACACCCAATGGGCCGCCCACGCAAACTGCTCAAGCATGCGTGCGTGCGCTTCCAGCAACTGACCTCACCGGCGGCGGCCAAGGCGGTGGAAGACACCGCGCTCTATCGCTCGGCGGTGCTGCTGTCGCGCAACGATGTCGGCTACAACACCGAGCAGTTCAGTGCGCCGGTTTCCGACTTCCATGCTGCCTGCGTTAATCGCCTCGCCGAATTCCCCGACAACCTGCTGGCCACCGCGACCCACGACCACAAACGCGGCGAAGACAGCCGCGCGCGGCTGGCGGTGTTGAGCGAACGCAGCGCCTGGTATGCCGAACAGGTCGAACACTGGCGAAACCTCGCCGGCGAACTGCGCACCGACCCCGGCGCGCCCTCGGCGGGCGATGAGCTGATTCTCTATCAAGCGATCCTCGGCAGTTGGCCACTGGAACTGCGCAGTGACGATCAAGTGGCGCTCGAGGACTACGCCAAACGTATTTGGCAGTGGCAACAAAAAGCCCTGCGCGAAGCCAAGTTGCAAAGCAGCTGGAGCGCGCCAAACGAGGCGTATGAACAGGCGACCCACGGGTTTCTCGAGCGTCTGCTGCTGAGCCCCGAAGGCCAGCCACTGCGCGCGGCCATCGGTGCGGCCGCGCAGAGCATTGCCGCACCGGGCGCGCTGAATGGATTGGCGCAAACCTTGCTGCGAATGACCGTGCCGGGGGTTCCGGACCTCTATCAGGGCAACGAGTTCTGGGACTTTACGTTGGTCGATCCAGACAACCGTCGACCGGTGGATTACGTCAGCCGTCAGCAGGCCATGCACTGGCGGTTGGAGCTGCCCGATCTGTTGGCGAACTGGCGTGACGGGCGCATCAAGCAAGCCCTGGTTGCCCAGGTGTTGAACCTGCGTGCCGAGCATGTCGAGCTGTTTCAAAAAGGGACTTATCAAACCCTTGAAGTGATTGGCAGCCAGGCTCACCGGGTACTGGCGTTTGCGCGGGAATGGCAGGGAAAACGGGCTATCGTGATCGTACCGATACGCTGTGCCGAACTGCTGGAAAACAGTGCCGATCCACAGGTTGATGCGCCCCTGTGGGGCGATACCCGAGTCAAATTGCCATTCGCCGCCCCTGAAGAAAATCTGAAGGGACTTTTTGCAAGCGTCGCAGTCACAAAACACAGGGAACTAATGGTCAGCGCCGCGCTGGGGGCTTTCCCGGTCAATCTCATTATCCAAACGACCCAAGCTTGAGTTCAGTCCAGGAGCATTGCGATGAGTACCGACGATAAACGCATCCGCGAATTTGCCTATCAAATCTGGGAATCCGAAGGCAAACCCGTAGGCCAGGAAAAACGCCATTGGGAAATGGCCTGCAAGCTGGCCGAAGCCGAAGCACTGGCGCCCGGCAAGTCAGCGAAAGCGACCGGCAGCAAAAGTGTCGGCAACAAGTCCGCTGCCAGCAAGCCCGACGGCAAACTGGTCAATGCCAAGGGCATCGAAGCCACACCCAAAGCCCGTGCCAAGCCCAAAGCCAAACCCGCCGCAGCTTCGGCAGTGACTCCGCCGGGCGAAAAAGCCACCGTAAAAAAGCCTCGCGCCGCGCGTAAACCGCCCGCGGTCTGACGCTTCACGGCCTTGTCCTGATTGACTTCGTGGCGAGCCCTCTCGCCACCGAGAGCGCATTCGCCCTCAAAAAAACGTTGCAGGAGCAGCTATGACCAGTCCAAAGAAAACCGCGCCCGAACCTCGTGCCGAGGCTTCGCGAATCCGTGAAGGCTTGCCCTTCCCGCTAGGCGCGACCTGGGATGGCCTGGGGGTCAATTTCGCGCTGTTTTCGGCTAACGCGACCAAGGTCGAACTGTGCATCTTCGACGATGCTGGCGAGGTGGAACTCGAACGTATCGAATTACCGGAATACACCGACGAGATCTACCACGGCTACTTGCCCGATGCCCACCCGGGCTTGATCTACGGCTATCGCGTGTACGGTCCGTACGACCCGGCCAACGGTCATCGTTTCAACCCAAACAAGCTGCTGATCGATCCCTATGCCAAACAACTGGTCGGCCGATTGAAATGGTCCGAAGCGTTGTTCGGCTACACCATCGGCCATCCTGACGCCGACCTCAGTTTCGATGAACGGGACAGCGCGCCCTTCGTGCCCAAATGCAAAGTGATCGACCCGGCTCACACCTGGGGCCACGACCATCGGGTCAGCGTGCCGTGGGACAAGACGATCATTTATGAGACACACGTACGCGGTTTCAGCATGCGTCATCCCTCCGTCCCCGAGAACCTGCGCGGCACCTTCGCCGGGTTGATGGTCGATGACGTGCTGGAACACATCCGCAAACTCGGCGTGTCGACCGTGGAATTGCTGCCGATTCATGCCTTCGTCAATGACCAGCACCTGCTGCACAAAGGCATGACCAATTACTGGGGTTACAACAGCATCGCCTTCTTTGCCCCGGACCCACGCTACCTGGCCAGCGGCAAGATCGCCGAGTTCAAGGAGATGGTCGCGCACCTGCACGAGGCCAATCTGGAAGTGATCCTCGACGTGGTCTACAACCACACCGCCGAGGGCAACGAACAAGGCCCGACCCTGTCCATGCGTGGCATCGACAATGCCTCTTACTACCGCTTGAGACCCGACGACAAGCGCTACTACATCAACGATTCCGGCACCGGCAACACCCTGGACCTGAGCCACCCGTGCGTGCTGCAAATGGTCACCGACTCCCTGCGTTACTGGGCCACGGAAATGCACGTGGACGGCTTCCGCTTCGACCTGGCGACCATTCTTGGCCGCTACCACGACGGCTTCGACGAGCGTCACAGCTTCCTCGTGGCCTGCCGTCAGGACCCGGTGCTGCGCCAGGTGAAAATGATTGCGGAAGCGTGGGATTGTGGCCCCGGTGGCTATCAAGTCGGCAACTTTCCGCCGGGTTGGGTTGAGTGGAATGACAAATTCCGCGACACCGTGCGCGCGTTCTGGAAAGGCGACGACGGCCAACTGGCGGACTTCGCCAGCCGCATGACTGCCTCCGGCGAGATGTTCAATCAGCGTGGCCGGCGGCCGTATGCCTCGGTGAACTTCGTCACCGCCCACGACGGTTTCACCCTGAACGACCTGGTGTCGTACAACGACAAACACAACGAAGCCAACGACGAGAACAATCAGGACGGCAGCAACAACAACCTGTCCTGGAACCACGGCGTCGAAGGCCCCACCGACGATCCCGAGATCAATACCCTGCGCCAGCGCCAGATGCGCAATTTCTTTGCCACGTTGCTGCTGTCCCAGGGCACGCCGATGCTGGTAGCCGGCGACGAATTCGCCCGCACCCAGGAAGGCAACAACAATGCTTATTGCCAGGACAGCGAGATCGGTTGGGTCAATTGGGACCTGAGCGAAGACGGCAAGGCCCTGCTCAAGTTCGTCAAACGCCTGATCAAACTGCGCCTGACCTACCCGATCCTGCGGCGCGGGCGCTTCCTGGTGGGCAATTACAACGAAGACATCGGCGTCAAGGACGTGACCTGGCTGGCCCCGGACGGCAGCGAAATGTCCAACGAGCAATGGGAGGAAGGCCACGGTCGCTGCCTGGGCATGCTGCTCGATGGCCGCGCCCAGGAAACCGGCATTCGCCGCAAGGGTGCCGACGCGACCCTGCTGCTGGTGGTCAACGCCCACCATGACATCGTCAATTTCCTGCTGCCGGAAGTGCCTGACGGCGGTTTCTGGACCTGCATGATCGATACCAATCAACCGTCGATTCGAGGCCAGGAACACTTCGAATTCGGTCGCCAATACTCGGTCACCGGCCGTTCGCTGCTGCTGTTCGAATTGCAGCATGAGGAAGAAGAGTGAAAACGAGGCAATCCCTGTGGGAGCGAGCCTGCTCGCGAAGGCGATGGCACATGCGGCATTGATGTGACTGACAGACCGCTATCGCGAGCAGGCTCGCTCCCACAGGGTTTTGCTGATTTTTTGCGAACCCCGACACAGCCAGGGTTAAAAAAACCGCATCAGACCAAAGGCTGGGGCGACGAATAGCGTTTCATGGGCAATACTCTGCCCGCGGCAATCCAGGGTTCGGAGCGCTGCACATTGCTATCTACCCCGCCTTCAAGGGTTTGCCAGGCTTGCTCCCCCGCAAGCATTGCGCATGACTGAGGGCAAGACTGAACAAGGACGTAGCGCCTATGAAAACAGTTTCCATCAGCGAAAACAGCTTGCCCGCGCAGATCTGGAACAGCGCCGCGCAACTGGACAACATTCCCGTCATCAACACCGAAACGCTGGTCCCGGCCGGCGCCCGCGCGGTGGTGATCGCCCCGCATCCCGGCGATGAAGTGGTGACCTGCGGTGGCCTGCTGCAACTGCTGTGCGTCCTCGGTCATCCCCTGCAATTGATCTCGATCACCGACGGTAGCGCCAGCCATCCAGGCTCGCGACAGTGGTCGGAAAAACGCCTGAGCGTGTTCCGCCCCCAGGAAAGCGTCGAAGCCTTGCGCCGGCTCGGGTTGCCGATGCACAGCCTGAAGTGGATTCGCGGCGGCTTCACCGACAATGCGCTGGCCGAGCGGGAGTCAGAGTTGACCCAATTCATCGTCCGCTACCTGCGCCCCGGCGATGTGGTGTTCAGCACCTGGCGCCAAGACGGCAATGTTGACCACGACGCTGTCGGCCGGGCCAGCGCCCGGGCTGCGGCCCTGGTCGGTGCGACGCTCAACGAAGTACCGGTCTGGGCCTGGCACTGGCCGATGCGCGATCACGGGCTGATCCCCTGGCATCGCGCGCGCAAGGTGCGCCTCGACACCTGGACCGTCGCGCGCAAAAGCCACGCCACCTACGCCTACGCCAGCCAACTCGACGGCGAACCGGCGATCGGCATCGCCCCGATGTTGCCCCGGGTGATTCTGGAGCGCATGCGGTTGCCGTATGAAATCGTGTTTGTCTGAATGACTCGAAGATTTTTCTTGTGGCGAGGGAGCTTGCTCCCGCCGGGCTGCGAAGCGGCCCCAAAATCATTGCGACTGTTGCGCAGCCGAACGGGAGCAAGCTCCCTCACCACAAAAGCACCCTTGCCACAAATCACGCTGAACTGCTCGCCCACGCATCAGTCGCATAGATACAGCAGCCCTGATTCAGAGGAGTGAACGTGACCAGCGATGCCGAACGCCAAGCCGTCGAATCAGTGCCATCGAACACGCCCCCGGCGATTCATCGACTCAGAGTGCTGACGGTCAACACTCACAAGGGCTTCACCGCCCTCAACCGACGCTTCATCCTCCCGGAATTGCGTGAAGCGGTACGCAGTACGTCGGCGGACCTGGTGTTTCTACAGGAAGTGGTCGGTGAGCACGACCGGCATTCCTCCCGTTACAACGACTGGCCACCAACCTCGCAATACGAGTTCCTGGCCGACAGCATGTGGAGCGATTTCGCGTACGGTCGCAACGCGGTCTATCCCAACGGCCACCACGGCAATGCCCTGCTGTCGAAATACCCGATACGCGAATTTCGTAACCTCGATGTCTCGATCACCGGCCCCGAGCGGCGCGGGTTGCTGCACTGTGTGCTGGATGTGCCGGGCCATGCCGAGGTGCATGCCATTTGCGTGCACCTGAGCCTGTTGGAAAGCCATCGACAACTCCAGCTCCAGTTGCTCTGCCTGTTGCTCGAATCGTTGCCTGACGATGCTCCGGTGATCATTGCCGGCGACTTCAACGACTGGCAGTTACAAGGCAACGCCGCCCTCGCCCGACGCGACTACCTGCATGAAGCCTTCGAACGCCACCATGGCCGGCCGGCGAAAACTTACCCGGCGCGGTTTCCCCTGCTGCGCCTGGACCGGATCTACCTGCGCAATGCCAGCAGTCATGAGCCGCGCATACTCGGCTACAAGCCCTGGACGCACCTGTCGGATCACTTGCCGCTGGCGGTGGAGGTGCGCCTTTAACACCGTCAAGCGACAGGCGCCAGGAACTGCCGCGCCCAACAGAAAAAATGACCGTAATAACGTGCCGGACTTGCTCATGAATTTTGCACGGGTGATCCGTCGCGCAACCGATAGCCCACTACCTAACACGTCTGGAGCGCACCTTTCAGAATGATTTTTCGCACAAACAACAACTTAGATCTGCGCCAAAAATCAGTCACTTACAGAACTAAAATTAGCAATACCACTTATCGGCCATTTTCTTGACGCGACGCCATCGGTCTTCTTAGCTAGTCCTTACTACCCCCGGAAATCCATCAGGGGCAAGCCTCCAGACACCCGTAAAAACGGGCGGGTCGGACCTTGCCTCAATCCATTCGGTCGCCCCTCATTCGGGGTAGGAGAGACGCCACAGCGAGATACGCATGCGATTGCAAGGTAGACCCCCATGAGAACTTCATTCACCCCACAAGAGATAAAAATTACTTTTTGCGTTGTCTCGGGTTCATTCCTGCTGTGCTCATCCATGGAGGTGAGAGCATCGCCCGCCGAGGATGAAACAACCCTCTGGTACAACCAGGAACCGCCGACACTCACCTTGCCCTTCGGCTTCGCCACCTATCCCGACCGTTTACACAACTCACGCCTGACGATCGAAGACACTGCGCCTTCGGCCTGGGACTACGTCTATGGGGCGACATCGCGGCAGGCCCAAACCGATTATCTGGCCCAGGGCACAATTCCCGGCGCCAGCGAACTCAAAGGCCCGGCGCTCCTGACCGTGCAAAGCGCCAGCGGCAATACCCAACGGGTCGGACTAATCGGCGGCACCGCTCAATTCCAGGGCAACGACAACGGCCTGCTGACCAGCCGCGCCCTCGCCGACCCCGGTAATGACACGCTCAACCTTCAAGGCCAAAGCCTTGGTGCCTATTGGAGCTTGACCGGGCCGCAAGGCTGGCACGTAGATTTGTCGGCCAGCGGTGGCCGGGTCAGCGGTTACAGCCGCAACGACCAGGGCGCGCGGCAAGCCGCCGAGGGCAGCGCGGTGACATTGTCGGTGGAAGGGGGCTTCCCCATCGGCCTGAGCGATAACTGGGTGGTCGAACCCCAGGCGCAGTTGATCAATCAACGCATCACGCTGGATACGCCGTACGCCGGCTCCGGCAACGCCTCGTCCAGCGACGTGAACGCCTGGAGCGGACGGGTCGGGGCACGCTTGAAAGGCACTTACGATATCAACGGCCTGCCGGTCGAACCCTATGTGCGGACCAACCTGTGGCACACGGTGTACACCGGCAACACCGTCAGCCTGGATCAGGTCGACAAAATCAGCAGCAGCCGCAGCTCCTCGTCGGTGGACGTGGGTCTGGGGCTGGTGGCCAGAGTGACACCTTTGGTCAGCCTGTATGTCAGCGCCGATTACAGCAGCAATGTGGATGACAATGATTTGAACGGGTTGATTGGCAGCCTGGGTGTGCGGATGCGGTGGTGAGAGTATGCCTTCAAGACGTGCTTTGTTCGGACCGGCCTCTTCGCGAGCAGGCTCGCTCCCACATTTGAAATGCATTCCTCTGTGGGAGCGAGCCTGCTCGCGATAGGAGCGACACGGTGTTAAATCAACCCTCCGGACGCAGGATCAACACCGCCAACGGCGGCAAATTCAACACCAGCGAAAGGGCCTGCCCATGGCTCGGCTCTTCCTCGGTGAACACCCCGCCACCGTTTCCATAATTGGACCCGGCATAAGTGTCGGCATCGCTGTTGATCAACTCGACCCAGCGCCCGGCAAACGGCGCGCCGATGCGGTAGGACTGACGCGGCACCGGAGTGAAGTTGGCCACCACCAACACCGGCCTGCCCTCCTTGCTCCAGCGCAGCCAGGCGTAGACGCTGTTGATCGCATCGTCGCCGATCAACCACTGGAAGCCTTGCGGGGCATCGTCCTGATCGTGCAGCGCCGGCTCTTCGCGATACAGCCGGTTCAGGTCACCGACCAGTTTGCGCACCCCCTGGTGTTCCGGGTATTGCAGTAAATACCAGTCCAGTTGCTGATCGTGATTCCACTCACGCCACTGGCCGAATTCGCAGCCCATGAACAACAGTTTCTTGCCAGGATGCGTCCACATGAAACTCAGATAAGCCCGCAGGTTGGCAAACTTCTGCCAGCGATCGCCGGGCATCTTGTCGATCAGCGAGTGCTTGCCGTGAACCACTTCGTCATGGGAAATCGGCAGGATGAAACGCTCGGACCAGGCATACACCAGGCCGAAACTCAGCTCGTTGTGATGATGGGCGCGGTATACCGGATCTTGCTGAATGTAATGCAGCGAATCGTGCATCCAGCCCATGTTCCACTTATAGGCAAAACCCAGTCCGCCCTGTTGCGTGCTCTGGCTGACACCCGGCCACGCGGTGGACTCTTCGGCAATCACCAGCGCGCCCGGTGCTTCCAGGGCCACTACATCGTTGAGATGGCGGACGAAATCGATGGCTTCCAGGTTTTCCCGACCGCCGTGACGGTTGGGCACCCACTCGCCGGCCTTGCGCGAGTAATCGCGGTACAGCATCGACGCCACCGCGTCGACCCGCAGGCCATCGACGTGGAAGTGCTTGAGCCAGTGCAACGCCGACGCCAGCATATAACCGTGCACCTCGGTGCGGCCCAGGTTGTAGATCAGCGTGTCCCAGTCCTGGTGAAAACCCTCCATCGGGTTGCCGTACTCATACAACGCAGTGCCGTCGAACTGTGCAAGGCCGTGGGTATCGGTGGGGAAATGCGCCGGCACCCAATCGAGGATCACGCCGATCTCGGCCTGGTGACAGGCATTGACGAAGGCAGCGAACTCATCCGGCGAGCCGTAACGGGCGCTCGGGGCGAATTGCGACAGCAGTTGATAACCCCATGAGCCACCGAACGGATGTTCCATGATCGGCATCAGCTCGATGTGGGTAAAACCCAGCTCCTTCACATAAGGAATCAGCCGCTCGGCCAACTCGGGCCAGGTGTACTGACGGGCGACTTCGCCCAGGTCATCCAGCTCGCATTGCCAGGAACCGGCGTGCAACTCGTAGATCGACAACGGTGCGCTGGTTCGCTGACGCTCGCCCCGTGACTGCATCCAGGCCTGGTCCCGCCAGTCGACTTTCAGCGGTGAGGCGACTTTCGACGCGGTGTCCGGCGGCAGCGTGGTGGCGAGGGCCATCGGATCGGCCTTGAGCGGCAGAATGCCGTGAGTACCGAGGATTTCGTATTTGTAGGCCTCCCCCGCTTGCAGGCGCGGGATGAACAGTTCCCAGACACCGGTAGGATGGCGCAGCCGCATCGGGTGCCGGCGACCGTCCCAGTTGTTGAAGTCACCAACCACCGACACCCGTTTGGCGTTCGGCGCCCATACGGCGAACCGCACGCCATCCACGCCATCGACCGTTTTCAGCTGCGCGCCAAGGCAACCACTCAGATCACGGTGATTACCCTCGGCGAACAGGTACAAGTCCATCTCGCCGAGCAACGGGCCGAAGCTGTAAGGATCTTCTGACGTTTGTTCGCCGCCGGCCCAACGGGTACGCAGCAGATAGGGTTGCGCCCGATCGAAGTGGCCGACAAACAGCCCCGGTGTCTGGGTCGCCTCAAGATGGCCGAGCTCTTCCCCGGAGTCCTTGGCCAACACCTGCACGCTTAACGCGTCCGGCAGATAAGCGCGAATGAATTGCCCGCCAGCGCCATCGCCATGGGGGCCGAGTATTGCAAAAGGATCGTGATGTTCGGCACGCACCAGCGCGTCGATGTCCCGCGCCCTGGGCAACATTGCCTCTTTAGCGTGACCCTGTTCCTTGTTCGAGAAACTCATGACTACTCTCCACCAAGATCGGAAAAGGGTTTAAGCCCACTCAATAGTCCATATAAACCGTGCAACGGCACGGGCAGCCAAGTGGGGCGATTTTCAGCCTCATAGGCCACCTCATACGCCGCCTTCTCCAGACCGAACAACGCCAGCGCAGCGTCCTCGCCTTCAGGATCTTGCCATGCATGAGCAAGACTAGCTGCCGCCAGCCGATAAGCGTCGACAAATGATTGTCGCGCCTCTTTCAAATAACGCTCGGCGACGCGTTGACGCGCCATCCGGGCGTCGGGGGTGTTGTCGACATTCTGCACATTGATCATCATCGCCGCGGCGTAATCGAAGGAGCGCAACACGCCGCTGACATCTTTATAAGGGCTGTGTTTGCCCCGGCGTTCATGCAGCGGTCGCGCCGGTTCACCCTCAAAATCGATCAGGTAGGCATCACCCTTGATCACCAGCACCTGCCCCAAATGCAAGTCGCCATGGACGCGAATGCGCAATCCGCCAGCCGCCTTTTTCCCCAGTTCCTGAACATGACTGAGGATGGCTTTTTTGTTATCCAGCAATCGACCGACCAATGCCTGGTCCACCGCGTTCAGTTCGGTTTGATGCTGCTTGAGCAACTTCAGCGCGTGCTCCAATTGCGCCGTCACATCCTTGGCCGAGGCCAGGGCATCTTTCTGGGTAGTGACCTGTGGCGCAAAATCCGGGTCGGCACTCGGGGCCGCCAACACCTGATGCATTTCCCCCAGGCGCTGGCCAAGCATGCTGGCGAAATCCTTCAGTTCGCCGAGGGCGTTGTAGTGCTGCTCCTGCTCGGACACGGCATTGGCGAGTTCGTCGCGAAGCGCCCGTTCGAGGTTGTTCTGCGTCCATTCCCACGCATCGCCCTGATTACTCAAATAGCCTTGGGCAATCATCAACAGCGTGTCCTCGCCCGCCGCATCGCGACGTATCACCGCCCCCAGCAGCGGCGAAATATTGGCAAAACCGGCGTGGGTCAGGTAGGCGCTCATTTCCAGTTCCGGGTGCACGCCTGACGCGACCTTGCGGATCAGTTTCAGCACCAGACTGCCGCCGATCACCACCGAACTGTTGGATTGCTCGGCGGACAGGTAACGCACCTGCGACTCGGCGCTCAGTCCCAGTCTGGCCAACTCTTCGGTAGGTTCGAAACGGATCTCGCCGCCATCAGACGGCAACACCGTGCCGGCCTGCATGCCCTGCAACACCGCATGAACAAAGCTGTCGAGGCTGAAGGCGTCGGTGATCAAGCCGACCTGCCGACCGCGCCGGACCCTGGCCAGCGCCAATTGCTGCGGCAACGCCGCGCCGACCTGCTCCTCGGAGATAAAACCGAATGGCAACTGATAGCGGCTGGTCTGACCGCCGCTGGTGACATCGATTTCACCCAACAGCACTGGATGCTGCGGGTCGCCGAAGCGCACGCCGTAGGCGAGGTTGACGCTATCAATGGTGCCGTCCTTGCCAGCGAACCAGCGGCGGTTCTGCAACCAGCTTGGCAGGATGCCCTGTTCCAGCGTGTGACGGGACGGCGCTTCGAGTAGCTCTTCCATGCGTTTCTTCAGCACCAGGGTGGTGAAGTCCGGCAGGCTTTGCGCCGGTTCCACGTGCCAACTCGGCATCTGGTTTTCCGCCGCCAGCCCGAACCAATAGAAGCCGTAAGGCGCCAGCGTCAGCAGGAAATTCAACTGGCCGATCGGCGGGAATGCATTGCCGCCGAGCATCTCCACCGGAACCATGCCGACGTATGCCGACAGATCCAGTTCCGCCGCTTGCGCGCTGCGGGACACGTTGGCCACGCACAAAATAATCTCGTGTTTGCCGTCCGGACCGGTGAATTCGCGGGTATAAGCCAGAATTCGTCGATTGCTCGGCGAGAGCATCTTCAACGTCCCGCGACCGAAGGCCTTGGACTGCTTGCGTATCGCGAGCATGCGCCGGGTCCAGTTCAACAACGAATGAGGGTCGCCAGCCTGGGTTTCGACGTTGACAGACAGGTAGCCGTATTGCGGGTCCATGATCGGCGGCAACACCAGGCTGGCCGGGTCGGCGCGGGAGAACCCGCCGTTACGGTCGATCGACCACTGCATCGGTGTGCGCACACCGTCGCGGTCGCCGAGGTAGATGTTGTCGCCCATGCCGATTTCATCACCGTAATACAGGGTCGGCGTGCCGGGCATCGACAGCAGCAGGCTGTTGAGCAATTCCACGCGGCGACGATCGCGCTCCATCAACGGCGCCAGACGCCGGCGAATCCCCAGGTTGATCCGCGCCCGACGGTCGGCCGCGTAGTAATTCCACAGGTAATCGCGCTCCCGGTCGGTGACCATTTCCAGGGTCAGCTCATCGTGGTTGCGCAGGAAAATCGCCCACTGGCAGTTGGCGGGGATTTCCGGGGTCTGACGCAGAATGTCGGTGATCGGGAAGCGGTCTTCCTGGGCCAACGCCATGTACATGCGCGGCATCAACGGGAAGTGAAAGGCCATGTGGCATTCGTCGCCGTTCTGGCCGCTGGCATCGGTGTTGCCAAAGTACAGCTGAGTGTCTTCCGGCCACTGATTGGCCTCGGCCAGCAACATGCGGTCGGGATAGTTTGCGTCGATCTCGGCACGGATCTGCTTGAGGACATCGTGGGTCTCGGGGAGGTTTTCGTTGTGGGTGCCGTCGCGCTCGATCAGGTACGGGATCGCATCCAGGCGCAAACCGTCGATGCCCATGTCGAGCCAGTAACGCATCACCGACAGCACCGCTTTCATGACTTGCGGGTTGTCGAAGTTCAGGTCTGGCTGGTGGGAATAGAAACGGTGCCAGAAGTACTGACCGGCCACCGGGTCCCAGGTCCAGTTGGACTTTTCGGTGTCGAGAAAGATGATGCGGGTGCCGTCGTATTTCTGGTCGTCATCGGACCAGACGTAGAAGTCGCGGGCCGCCGAGCCGGGCTTGGCCTTGCGCGCGCGCTGGAACCACGCGTGCTGGTCCGAGGTGTGGTTGATGACCAGTTCAGTAATCACCCGCAGGCCGCGTTTATGGGCCTCGGAAATGAACCGCTTGGCATCGGCCATGGTGCCGTAGTCAGCGTGCACGCCACGGTATTCGGCGATGTCGTAGCCGTCGTCACGTCGTGGCGAGGGGTAGAACGGCAACAGCCAGATGGTGTTGACGCCAAGATCGGCGATGTAATCGAGTTTGGCGATAAGGCCGGGAAAGTCGCCGATCCCGTCATTGTTGGAGTCGAAAAAAGACTTAACGTGAACCTGGTAGATCACCGCATCCTTGTACCAGAGCGGGTCCTTGATGAAGGTGGCTGACCTGGGTTTCTTCGCCATTTGAAACTCCTGTTAATACTAGAGAACGCCTTGGCCGAGATCGTTCCCACGCTCTGCGTGGGAACGATCATGACGGTGCGGTAATCCTCCAAATCCCGAACGGCAGGTGCCACGGCTCGATCCGCATGAACTGGTACTTGCCGTGCCAGGTCCAGCGATGGCCGCTCATCAAGTCTTCACCCTGGGTGCTGGCGTCGTCAGGCAGGCCCATTTCCCACAGCGGCAATTCGAAATTCGCTTCCTGGGCGTTGTGCGGATCGAGGCTGACGGCCACCAGAATGAAATTGCTGCCATCAACGCTGCGTTTGCCGAAGTACAGAATGTTGTCGTTCCAGGCGTTGTAGACCTTCAGGCCCAGGTGCGTGTGTAACGCCGGGTTCTGCCGACGGATACGGTTGAGCTGGGCGATTTCGGCAATGATGTTGCCCGGCGCGTTGTAATCCCGTGGGCGGATTTCGTACTTCTCGGAATTGAGGTACTCCTCCCGCCCTGGCACCGGCGCCGCTTCACACAGTTCGAAACCCGAATACATGCCCCACAGCCCGGAGCCCATGGTCGCCAGCGCGGCACGAATCAGAAAGCCGGCACGCCCGGACTCATGCAGGAACGCCGGGTTGATGTCTGGCGTGTTGACGAAAAAATTCGGCCGGTAGCATTCCCGCCATGGCGACTCGTTGAGTTCGGTGAAATAGGTCGCCAGCTCGGTCTTGGTGTTGCGCCAGGTGAAATAGGTGTAGCTCTGGGAGTAACCGACCTTGCCCAAACGCGCCATCATCGCCGGCGTGGTAAAGGCTTCGGCCAGGAAGATCACCTCGGGGTACAGCGCTCGCACATCGGCGATCAGCCACTGCCAGAACGGCAACGGTTTGGTGTGAGGGTTGTCGACGCGAAACAGCTTCACGCCCTCCTCGACCCAGCCCACCACGATGTCCCGCAACTCGGTCCACAGGCTGGGAATCGCGTCCACGGCATAGAAATCGACGTTGACGATGTCCTGGTATTTCTTCGGCGGGTTCTCGGCGTATTTGACCGTGCCGTCCGGCCGCCAGTTGAACCAGCCCGGATGTTGTTTGAGCCACGGGTGATCCTGGGAACACTGAATCGCAAAGTCGAGGGCCACTTCCAGCCCATGCTCGGCGGCGGCCGCGACCAGCCGGCGAAAGTCCTCGCGGCTGCCCAGTTCCGAGTGAATCGCCTCATGCCCGCCCTCTTCGCTGCCGATGGCGTAAGGGCTGCCCGGATCGTCAGGGCCGGCGGTCAACGAATTGTTCGGGCCTTTGCGGTAGCTGCGGCCGATCGGGTGAATCGGCGTGAAGTACAGCACGTCGAAGCCCATGTCCTGGATCATCGCCAGCCGCGCATGCACATCGTTGAAGGTGCCGTGACGGGCCGGGTCATTGGTGATCGAGCGCGGAAACAACTCATACCAACTGGCGAACTGCGCCAACTCCCGCTCCACGTCCACCGGGTATTCAGGGCTCAGGCTCAGGAAGGGACGATGGTCGGCCCGGGCCATCAAGTCCGCGCTGTGTTGGTGCAGAAACAAGGCGACCTGCTCGGTTTCGAGCAGACTGGACAGCTCATGGTGCAACGCCGCCAATTGTTCGCTGAGTTGGCCGTCGCTGCGTTCGGCCGCCTGCTGGACGTGAGTGCGCCCTTCCTGCAACTCCAGGCTGACCGAGACGCCAGCAACGTGCTTTTTTTCCAGCTCATAACAAAAGCTGGCGTACTGATCGATCCAGGCTTCGAGACAGAACGCATAGCGGCCCTGCTGCTCGACACGGAACTGGCCCTGCCAGCCGTTATTGCCCAGCTCGGCCATCACCTCGCTCTGCCAGGTGTCGTCGCCCTCGGCACGCCAGCGAATGCGCACGGCCAGTTTGTCGTGACCGTCGGCAAATACCTTGCTGGTCACCACCACGTCCTGACCGACCACGGCTTTAACGGCGAATTGCCCGCCATCGAGGGTCGGCATGGTGTTTTCGATCACGATCCGCGGCAGCAGTAAGGCCTGCGACAGCGGTATATGGGGGTTGTAGCTCAGCTCTGTGGGTTTTTCAGCAGTCATCGAGCATCTCTCCTTTACGCCCCAAGGACGCTCTTGTGCCTGGTCGTCGTTCACGCGGAGCGGTCTGCCCCGACATGAACTCACTTAAGTTCCGAGCCGCAGGCACCGGTAAAAGTTCAGAGGGATTTGCCAAGTCTTTCGGGGAATCAAATTCCCCGCGTACAGGTCAACCAACTTAAGCACGACTCACGCCATCTGCCACTGTAGACGGTCGTGAACCCATGAACCGATGGGCGGGGGGCGGTCCTTTTACAGCAGGGTGCCCGCCATTAATCGGTTGCACAGAACGATAACCGACAGATGGGTCCTAACCCTTAAGAATCCGTAGAAAAGGGACACCCCCATGACCGTGCGCATCGACAACCAGACCTGCTTTTTCATCACCGAGAACAGCGAAGAAATTCGTCTTTGCCCCGATGTCACCATCATCACCGACGGGGAAAAATCCATGTCGGCGGTCGACCTCGACGGCCAGCGCTTCTACATCACCGAAGCAGAAGCCGATGCATTGACCGTAGCAGGCGCCGTGGACGGTCGCCGGCACTTGAAGGCCACGGACAGTGATTCGGTGATTTGACTGACCCGCACAATACACGCCGCAAACACCTGCCACAGGCGTTTGCAGCCCGCCCTTGCGGGTGCATCAAGTTGTCGCAGGCGGGTGCGGGCAATCCATCTGATCCGCTTTTTATTGCGTTAGCTGAGTCTGTTATGCAAACAGATCGCTGGTCATAGTGCTCAGGCCTGATGGAGGCTGATGAGCGAAAGACCATGAGCAATAGAATCCCCGTCCGAACCGTTGAGCCTGCCTCATTTATAAAAAGCAATGAGCCCTTGCGTCCAAAGATAAAGGCCAAGTCCAGCGACAACCTGATCCACACCCGCAGCTTCACCGGTTTGTTCCGCACCCTGCGCATGAGCGGCGCGGGGTTTCTGTTTCTGCTGTTCTTCGGCACGGTATGGCTGAACTGGGGTGGTCGCCAGGCGGTGCTCTGGGACCTCTCCGAAAGCAAATTCCACATCTTCGGCGCGACCTTCTGGCCACAGGATTTCATCCTGCTCTCGGCGCTGCTGATCATCGCCGCGTTCGGTCTGTTTGCGATCACCGTGTTCGCAGGCAGAGTCTGGTGCGGTTACACCTGCCCGCAGAGCTCCTGGACCTGGATCTTCATGTGGTGCGAAAAAATCACCGAAGGCGAACGCAACCAGCGAATCAAGCTGCAAGCCGCTCCCTGGGGCCTGAACAAACTGCTCCGCCGCTCGGCCAAACACACCTTGTGGCTGGCGATCAGCCTGCTCACCGGCTTGACCTTTGTCGGCTACTTCACGCCGATCCGGCCCTTGGCCGAAGAACTGCTGACCTTGCAAATCGGCGGCGTCAGCCTGTTCTGGGTGCTGTTCTTCACCGGGGCCACTTACATCAACGCCGGTTGGCTGCGCGAAGCGGTGTGCATGCACATGTGCCCGTATGCGCGGTTCCAGAGCGTGATGTTCGACAAGGACACCCTGACCATTTCCTACGACGTGGCCCGCGGTGAAAACCGTGGCCCACGCAAACGTGAGGTGAAACCTGCCGAGGTCGGACTGGGTGATTGCATCGACTGCCAATTGTGCGTGCAGGTCTGCCCGACCGGCATCGACATCCGCGACGGCTTGCAGATGGAATGCATCGGTTGCGCCGCCTGCATCGACGCCTGCGATTCGATCATGGACAAAATGGGCTACGCCCGTGGGCTGATCAGCTACACCTCGGAGCATCAATTGCAAGGTGGCAAGACCCACCTGCTGCGCCCGCGGCTGATCGGTTACACCATGGTGCTGCTGGTGATGATCGGCGCCCTCGCCCTGGCGCTGGTGGAACGGCCGATGGTGTCGCTGGACGTGAGCAAAGACCGTGGCCTGTTCCGCGAGAACAGTGAAGGCCAGATCGAAAACATCTACAGCCTGAAGGTCATCAACAAGACCCAGCAACGTCAGGATTATCAATTGACGCTGGTCGATGGCGACGGCTTCCAGTTGCAAGGCAAGACCGAACTGAGCCTGGCCCCCGGAGAGATCGTCGACGTACCGGTATCGGTGGCGATGACCACGGAACGGCCGAGCAGCAGCTCACAGACGATCAGTTTCAAGATTGTCGACAGCGATGAGCCGGACATCTACAGCGTGGCCAACAGCCGGTTTGTTGCACCGATGAACCGTTGAGCCTTTAAGATGCAGTCCTTTGTCAGATGCGGTCCCCTGTGGCGAGGGAGCTTGCTCCCGCTGGGGTGCGAAGCGCCCCCAAAATTTTACGACTGCTACGCAGCCGAGCGGGAGCAAGCTCCCTCGCCACAACAGTGCACAAACTTGAATAACTTCAAACCGGGCCTTCGATGAAACGCTACGAAAAATTCGCCGACGACATCGCTGAACTGATCCGCTCCGGCGTTCTCGGCCCCGGCCAGCGGGTGCCGTCGGTGCGCTACGCCAGTCAGACCTACGGCGTCAGCCCGTCCACGGTGTTCCAGGCCTATTACCTGCTCGAACGTCGCGGCCTTATCCGCGCCCGGCCGCGTTCCGGCTACTTCGTCAATGCGCATGCACCGAGCCCGTTCTCGGAGCCGGTGATCAGCAGCCAGGTCAACGAGTCCACCGAAGTCGACGTCAGCGAGCTCGTGTTCTCGGTGCTGGACTCGATCAAGGACCCGACCACCGTGCCCTTCGGCTCGGCCTTCCCCAGCCCCACGCTGTTCCCGCTGCAACGGTTGTCCCGCTCACTGGCCAGTGCCGCCCGGGAGATGGACCCGCGCATGGTGGTCACCGACATGTCACCGGGCAACCCGCAGTTGCGCCGACAAATCGCCCGGCGCTACATGGTCGGCGGGCTGATGCTGCCGATGGAAGAACTGCTGATCACCAACGGTGCGCTGGAAGCACTGAACCTGTGCCTGCAAGCCGTGACGGAGCCTGGCGATCTGGTGGCCATCGAAGCCCCGGCGTTTTACGCCAGCCTGCAAGTGCTGGAACGGTTGAAACTCAAAGCCGTGGAAATTCCCGTCCACCCGCGAGACGGCATTGACCTCGGCGTATTGGCGCAAACCCTGGAACGGCATCCGATCAAGGCCTGCTGGTGCATGACCAGTTTCCAGAACCCCATGGGCGCGACCATGCCCGAGGCGAAGAAGCAGGAACTGGTGGAGCTGCTGCGCAGCCATCAGGTGCCGCTGATCGAGGATGACGTTTACGCCGAACTCTATTACGGCCAACAGGCGCCAAAACCGGCCAAGGCTTTCGATACCGAAGGGCTGGTGATGCACTGCGGTTCGTTCGCCAAGAGCCTGGCCCCCGGTTACCGCATCGGCTGGGTCGCCGCCGGGCGCTATGCGCAGAAGATCGAACGCCTGAAACTCATGACCTCGCTCTGCGCCTCGATGCCCGCCCAGGCGGCCATCGCCGATTACCTGCAACACGGCGGCTACGACCGACACCTGCGCAAACTGCGCTACGCCCTGGAAGAACAGCAAAGCGCCATGCTCGCCGCCATCGCCCGCTACTTCCCGGCCCAAACCCGCGTCAGCCAACCGGCCGGCGGCTACTTCCTGTGGCTGGAGCTGCCACCGCAGATGGATTCGCTGAAGTTGTTCCAGATGGCATTGGCGCAAGGGATCAGCATTGCCCCAGGGCCGATCTTTTCACCGACCCAGCGGTTCAGGAATTGTATTCGGTTGAATTACGGCAGCCCGTGGACTGAGGATTCGGAAAAGGCAATGGAGACGTTGGGGAGGATTGTGCGGTCGTTCTAAGGGCTCAATGGCGTCTGAGCTATCGCCTTCGCGAGCCCGCTCCCACAGGGGTCGGTGGTGTTCACAAATGACGTGTTCACCAACGCCCCCTGTGGGAGCGGGCTTGCTCGCGAAGAGGCCAGATCAGACAACAAAGCATCTTAACGATTAACGCCCACCACCGAGGTCGACGAAAGTCCCGGTCGCATACGACGCTTTATCCGACAACAACCACACAATCGCCTCCGCCACTTCATCCGGCCGCCCACCGCGCGCCATTGGTATTGCCGACTCAAGCTTGCTGACCCGGTCCGGATCACCGCTCAAGGCATGGAAATCGGTGTAGATGTAACCTGGGCGCACGGCGTTGACGCGAATCCCCTCGCCCGCCACTTCCTTGGACAGACCGATGGTGAAGGTGTCCAGCGCGCCTTTGGACGCGGCGTAGTCAACGTATTCGCTGGGCGCGCCCAAGCGAGCGGCGACCGACGATACGTTAACGATGCTGCCGCCCTGCCCGCCGTGTTTGGGCGACATGCGCAAAATCGCGTGTTTGGCACAGAGGATCGGTGCCAGGACGTTGGTTTTGAGGATTTTCAGAATACGGAACTCAGACATTTCGTCGATCCGCGACTTTTGCCCGACGGTGCCGGCGTTGTTGACCAGTGCGGTGACGCGGCCCAGCTCGGTGTCCACCCGGTGAAACAGTCCGATCACTTCGTCTTCGATGCTGACGTCGGCGCGCACCGCGATGGCTTGGGCGCCGAGCGCACGTACTTGCTCGAGCACACGTTGTGCCGCCTGTTCGTCGGACTGATAGTTGATACAGATCCGATAGCCAAGCTCTGCGGCCAACAGGGCCGTGGCGGCGCCGATTCCGCGGCTGGCGCCGGTGATGACGATGACTTTGTCCATGCTGGCTTTCCCCCATTTGTAGCGTAAGCAGTCGGGGCCAAGGATAACCGCCATCGGCGGGTTTTGCATGGGCCTGCGTCAACCCTGTGGCGAGGGGGCTGCCCCCTCACCACGGGGGTCCATCAGCTGGTAGTCAATTGCTCCCCGCGGTGAATGTCGATCATGAAGCGATCGGCCGGCAGCGGGTGCCCGAGCAGGTACCCCTGCAACGAGTCGCAGCCCAGCCGGGTCAGGAAGTCTTGCTGGACATCGGTTTCCACCCCTTCGGCCACGATTCGCAAGCCCAGCGCCTGACCAAGGGCGACGATGGCCGAGACGATAGCCGCGTCGTCGCTGTCGTGCTCCAGATCGCGGACGAATCCCCGGTCGATCTTCAGCTCATTGGCCGGCAAACGCTTGAGGTACATCAAACTCGAATAGCCGGTACCGAAGTCATCGATGGACAGGTCGACGCCCATTTCCGAGAGTTCCTGCAGCACCGTCATGCTCGCATCGGCATCGTTCATGGCGGTGGTTTCGGTGATTTCCAGGGTCAGGCTGTTGGCTGGCAAATGATGAGTCGCCAAGGCTTTGGCAACGCTCTGGACCAGCCCTGCGTGGCAGAACTGCAAGGACGACAGGTTCACCGAGATGCGCCAGTCGGTGTAGCCGAGCACGTACCACTCGCGCATCTGACGGCAGGCTTCATTGAGCACCCACTCGCCAATCGCAATGATCAGCCCGGTCTTTTCCGCCAGGTCGATGAACGTGTCCGGCAGCAACATGCCCTCGGTCGGGTGCATCCAGCGCAGCAACGCCTCGGCACCGACAGGGCGACCGTTGGCGGCATCGAACTTGGGCTGATAATGCAGGCAGAACTGCCCGTGCTCCAGCGCCGCGCGCAGATCCTGCAGCAGCTGCAATTGCTTGCGGGCGTTGCTGTTCATCGAGGCGTCGAAGAAGCTGTAGCCGTTTTTACCGCCGCCCTTGGCGTGATACATCGCCGCGTCGGCGTTCATCAACAGTTCCTGAGCGCTCTGGCCGTTGCCCGGGTACAGGGCGATGCCGACGCTGGCCGAAATCTGCAAGTCATGTTCGGTCACCCGGAACGACCGCGCGATCAACCCGACCTGGCGTGCGGCGAGGTTCAGCGCATCGTTCGGCTCATTCAGGCGCACCAGCAGCACGAATTCGTCGCCGCCGATCCGCGCCAGGGTGTCCTGGCTACGCAAGTCTTCACGCAGGCGCAGTGCAACTTCGCGCAACAGCTGGTCGCCCATGTGATGGCCGAACGCATCGTTGACCGGTTTGAAGCCATCCAGATCAATGAACATCAGCGCAAAACAGCCACCCTGATCCTGCACTTTCGACATGGCCTGATCGATACGGTCGGCGAGCAGCATGCGGTTGGGCAAACCGGTCAGGGTGTCGTGCAGGGCCAGTTGAGTGAGTTCGCGGTTGGCCTCTGTCAGCGAGCGGGCGAGGTCAGCGGTGCGAGCCTCCAGGCGCGCATCGAGGATCGAGGTCAGCAAGGCGATGCTCAATACCGCCAGAGTGGTGATCAGCACCAGGCTGTCCAGACCCTTGCCGTTCAAGCCACGGATGGCCGCGCCACAGAAACTGCCGTCGGCAAAGCGCGCCGCGGCCATGCCGGTGTAGTGCATGCCGACGATGGCGATGCCCATGATGATCGCGGCACCGCCACGGATCAAGCGAACATACGGTGCGTGCCGACGCAGGCGGAACGCGATCCATAACGCCGCGCCCGACGCGCCGACGGCAATCAGCAGCGATGCACTAAACAGGGCGGGGTCGTAATCGATGCCCGGCTGCATGAGCATGGCGGCCATGCCGGTGTAATGCATGGCACTGATGCCAGCGCCCATGACCAGCGCGCCGAACGCCAGTTGCCAGGCGGGCAGTCGTGGCTGACTGACCAGCCACAGGGCAAAGCCGCTGGACAGGACTGCGATCAACAGCGACAGCGCCGTCAGGGTGGCGTCGTAACCCAGATCGATTGGCAATGTGAAGGCGAGCATGCCGATGAAATGCATCGACCACACGCCGATGCCCATCGCAAAAGAGCCGCCCGCCGTCCATAGATGCACGGCTCGGCCCGTGGCCGTGGCGATGCGGCCGGTGAGGTCGAGCGCAGTATAAGAGGCCAGTATCGCCACGCAGAGCGATATGAAAACTAATGTAAGGGAATAGCTACCGATGAGCATGGGACTTCTCGCAACGCCCCCGCATCCGTTCTCGGGGAGCAAAGTCGGAGATTGTACTGATTCCGCGGATGAACGCACTCACAAAGTAATCAAAAGGCCATCAAGTCGATGAAACGTTTGTGTAATCGTTGCACAGGGTCGCAATAACGATAGGGGCCGGCAAGTCAAGCCCGCTCCCACAGGTTTTGCACCTTGACTGGCTGGTATCAGGGCAAGCCCGCCACAGAGTCGGGTTATTGCTTGTCGCTCACTTGAAGCTGCCCGTCCCACCCGCCGCCCAGCGCGGCAATCAACTGCACGCTGGCGATCAAGCGGCTCTGCAACAAGCTCAGTACGTTACGCTCGTTACTCAACGCCGTGGCCTGAACCACCGCCACGTCCAGATAAGCGATCAACCCGGCCTTGTACTGATTCCGGGTCAAGCGAAGGGACTCGCGCGCCGCATCCAGTGCTTCCTGGCGCACGACGGCTTCGTCTTCCAGCACCTTGAGCTGCACCAGGTAATTTTCTACCTCGCGAAAGCCATCGAGCACGGTCTGGCGGTATTTGGCGACAGTCTCGTCGTAGGCCGCTTCGCTGCGGTCGACTTCCGCCGAGCGCTGGCCGCCGTCGAACAGGGTCATGGCCAGTTGCGGGCCGACCGACCAGAAGCGGTTCGGCAGGCTGATCCAGTTGGCGTAGGTGCTGCTGCTATAACCGCCGTTCATGCTCAGGGTCAGGTCCGGGTAATAGGCAGCCTTCGCCACGCCGATGTTGGCGTTGGCGGCCATCACCGAGCGTTCGGCGGCGGCAATGTCCGGGCGGCGTTCCAGCAACTGCGAAGGCAGGCTCAGCGGCACCTGCGGCAATGCCGGGATGTCCCGGGTTTCGGCCAGGCTGAATTCAGCGGGCGGCAAGCCGATCAGCACGGCAATGGCGTTCTCGAACTGCGCGCGCTGCCAGATCAGGTCGACCCTCTCCGCCTGGGTGGTTTTGAGCTGAGTGGTGGCCTGAGCCACCGCATCCTTGCCGGAGACACCGGCGCGGTACTGGTTTTCGGTCATTTTCAGCGAACGCTGATAGGCCTCGACTGTTGATTCCAGCAGGCGTTTCTGTTCGTCGATCACCCGAAGTTGCAGGTAGTTCTGCACCAGCTCCGATTGCTGGCTCAGGCGCATCGCTGCCAGGTCGGCAAAGCTCGCCTCGGCGTTGGCCGTGTCGGCTTCCAGGCCTCGGCGCAATTTGCCCCAGATATCAGCTTCCCAACTGACCCCGGCCTGTGCCGAGTAAGTGTCACGGATGCCGCTGGAGGAACTGCTCAGGCTGGAACTGCTGCTGCCGGTGCCCTGGCTGGAGCGGTTCTTGCTGACGGTCAGGTCCACCGTCGGGAAAAACGCCCCCCGGGCACTGCGCACCAAGGCTTGAGCCTGGCGGTACTGGGCTTCGGACTGGGCGACGGTCTGGTTGGCGCTGTTGAGTTTTTCAATCAGACCGTTGAGCTGCTGATCGCCATACAGCTCCCACCAGGCACCGCGCGCCAACGAATCGCTGGGGTTGGCCTGACGCCAGCCGGCCGCCTCTTTGTACTGCGCAGGTGCGGCGGCTTGCGGGCGCTGGTAATCCGGGCCGATGGCGCAGGCGCTGAGCATCGCCACGCACAGCGACAGGCTCAGCAAACGCGAGCCTCGGGCCGTGATCAGCGGTGCAGCCAGGTTGAGAAGCGAACGGTCAGTCATAGCGGAGTTTCCAGAGCAGCATCGGTACGCACCCCACGCCAATGGTTGAAGCGATGGCGCAGTTTGTCGAGATAGAGGTAAACCACCGGGGTGGTGTAAAGAGTCAGCACCTGGCTGAAGACCAGCCCGCCGATGATGGTCAGGCCCAGCGGCTGACGCATTTCCGCCCCTTCGGCCCGGCTCAGCAACAACGGCAAGGCGCCGAGGATTGCCGCCAGGGTGGTCATCAGAATCGGTCGCAAACGTTGCAAACAAGCGCTGCGGATCGACTCCAACGGCTCCAGGCCTTGGTGCCGCTCCAGTTGCAGCGCCAGGTCGATCATCAAAATGGCGTTTTTCTTCACCACGCCGATCAGCAGAAACAGCCCGAGCAAGGAGATCAGGCTGAACTCACCGCCCAGCACATAGATCGACAGCAGCGCGCCGACCCCGGCCGACGGCAAGGTCGAGAGAATGGTCAGCGGATGAATGTAGCTTTCATACAACACACCCAACACCAGATAGACCGCCACCAGCGCGCCGAGAATCATCCACGGCTGGCTTTTCTGGGCGGCGGCAAAGGCGTCAGCGGTGCCGGCCATTTTCGCGATCACATCCTCTGGCAGACCCACCTTGGCAATCGCCCGCTCGATGGCGGCGCTGCCCTGCTCCACCGTCACGCCTTCGGCCATGTCAAAAGCAATGCTTTCCGAAGCGAACTGGCCTTCGTGGCTGACCCGGTCGTCTTCCAGGCTGTTTTCGTAATGGGCGATGGTCGACAACGGAATCCGCGCGCCGTCAGCCGTGATGACTTTGACCTGATTCAGGGTAATCGGGTCCTGAGCGTATTTCGGATTGACCTCCATCACCACCTGATACTGGTTGAGGCTGTCGTAGATCGTCGAAATCTGCCGCTGGCTGTAGGCGTTGTTCAGCACTGCCGTGACCATGTCCATGTCGACGCCCAGACGCTTGGCCTGATCGCGATCGACAATCAACGTCACTTGCTGGGCGCCACGGCCTTCGCGCGCATCAATCGCCGTCAGCTCCGGCAGCGCCTTGAGGGCGACGACGACTTTCGGATACCACTCGCGCAACGCACCGAGATCGCCGCTTTGCAGAATGTAGGAATACTGCGAGGTGGTCTGTTCACGGCCGCCGCCAAATTGCAGGTCCTGATCCGCCATCAGCATCAACTGTGCACCGGGCACCTTGGGCATTTCCTTGCGCAGGCGCTCGATGACTTTCTGGGCGGACAGGTTGCGTTCCTTGATCGGCTTGAGCCGTACCAGCATGAAGGCGTTGTTGGTGCCGTTGTTGCCACCGATGAACCCGGCGACACTTTGCACCGCTTCGTCCTTGAGCACGGCGCGGCGGAAGATTTCCATCTTCGGCTGCATCACGCTGAACGACAGCCCATCGTCGCCGCGCACGAAACCGATCAACTGGCCGGTGTCTTGCTGGGGCAGGAAGGTTTTAGGAACAACAACATACAGCGCGATGTTGACGCCAATTGTCACGAACAGGCTGAGCAAGGTCAGCCGACGGTGACGCAGCACCCAATCAAGGCTGGTGGCGTATTTGCCGACCATCCACTCGTTAGTCCGCTGGCTCCAGCGTTGCAGGCGGTTTTCCTGACCCGGCGTGTGCGGCTTGAGCCAGCGGGCGCAGAGCATCGGTGTCAGCGTCAGCGACACCAGCAACGACACCACGATGGCCGCCGCCAGGGTGATGGAAAACTCGCGGAACAGGCTTTCAATGATCCCGCCCATGAACAGGATCGACAGGAACACCGCCACCAGCGAGACGTTCATCGACAGCAGCGTGAAGCCGACTTCCTGGGCCCCGAGGTACGCGGCCTTCATCGGCGGCACGCCCTTGTCGATGTGCCGGGAAATGTTCTCCAGCACCACGATGGCGTCATCCACCACCAGCCCGGTGGCCAGGATCAGCGCCATCAGCGACAGGTTGTTCAGGGAGAACCCGTAGAGGTACATCACCGCAAACGTGCCCACCAGCGACACCGGCACCGCCAGGGTCGGAATCAGCGAGGCACGGAAGTTACCAAGGAACAGGAACACCACCAGAATCACCAGCGCCACGGCGATCAGCAGGGTCATTTCCGCTTCATGCAGGGTGGCCTTGATCACCGGCGAACGGTCCATCGCCAGGTTCAGCTTGACGCTGGCCGGCAGCACGG
The DNA here is from genome assembly GCF_963970905.1 of Pseudomonas sp. EL_65y_Pfl2_R96. Lineage (NCBI taxonomy): Bacteria > Pseudomonadati > Pseudomonadota > Gammaproteobacteria > Pseudomonadales > Pseudomonadaceae > Pseudomonas > Pseudomonas sp. EL_65y_Pfl2_R96. The sequence continues at coordinate 56,474 of NZ_CAXAQH010000022.1, forward strand.
CCTGCAACGCCGGCAACTGCGCCTTGATTTCGTTGACCGTCTCGATGATGTTGGCGCCGGCCTGGCGGTTGATCACCAGCAACACCGCCGCGTCATCGTTGAAGAACCCGCTGTTATAGCGGTCCTCGACGCCGTCGCTGACCTTGGCCACATCCTTCAGGCGCAGGGCCGCGCCGTCCGCGTAGTGAATGATCAGCGACTCGTAATCCTTGGCCTTTTCCAGCTGATCGTTGGCCTGGACCTGCCACAGCCGTTGGCCGTCTTCGACCGACCCCTTGGGCCGGCGCACGTTGGCGTTGGCGATGGTGGTGCGCACATCGTCCAGCGCCACGCCGTACTGGTTGAGCGCCTGAGGTTCGAGTTCGATGCGCACCGCCGGCAACGAGCTGCCACCGATCTGCACTTCACCCACGCCCTGCACCTGGGACAGGCTTTGGGACAGAATGGTCGAGGCCAAATCGTAGAGCTGGCCTTTTTCCAGCACATCCGAGGTCAGCGACAGCACCATGATCGGTGCCTGGGACGGGTTGACCTTCTTGTAGGTCGGCATGCTGCGCATGCCGCTGGGCAGCAGGTTGCGCGAGGCGTTGATTGCCGCCTGCACTTCCCGCGCCGCGCCGTTGATGTCGCGGTCCAGGTCGAACTGCAAAATCACCCGGGTCGAGCCCTGGCTGGAACGGCTGCTCATGGTGTTGACCCCGGCGATGGCGCCGAAGGAACGCTCCAGCGGCGTGGCCACGGTCGAGGCCATGACCTCCGGGCTCGCGCCGGGCAAACTGGCCTGAACCACGATCACCGGGAAATCCATCTGCGGCAACGGCGCCACCGGCAACAGACCGAAGCTCACGCCGCCCAGCAACATGATCGCCAGGCTCAGCAACATCGTCGCGACCGGGCGCTTGATGAAAGGTCCAGACAGGTTCATGGCTGCTCTACCGGGTCCACGGACTCGGCCTTACGGCCCCAGCGCCGCCCGAGGCGGTCGAAGTACAAGTAAATGACGGGGGTGGTGAACAGCGTCAGCACCTGACTCACCAGCAAGCCACCGACCATCACCAGACCCAAAGGCTGGCGCAACTCCGCGCCGGAGCCGGTGGCCAGCATCAGCGGCACCGCGCCGAACAACGCGGCCAGGGTGGTCATCAGAATCGGCCGAAAGCGCAGCAGCGCTGCCTGATAGATCGCGGTTTGCGGGTCCATGCCCTGATTACGTTCAGCCTCGAGGGCGAAGTCGATCATCATGATCGCGTTCTTTTTCACGATACCGATCAGCAGGATGATGCCGATGATCGCGATCATCCCCAGGTCATTGCCGCTCAACAGCAACGCCAGCAAGGCGCCGACCGCCGCCGAGGGCAAGGTCGAGAGGATAGTGATCGGGTGAATGTAGCTCTCGTAGAGCACGCCGAGCACGATGTACATGGTCACCACCGCCGCCAGAATCAGCAGCAAGGTGCTCGACAGCGACGCCTGGAACGCTTCGGCCGCGCCCTGGAACTGGGTCTGCACGCCAATCGGCATGCCGATGTCTTTCTGCACCTGATCGATGATCTGCACCGCATGCCCCAGCGCCACGCCGGGCGCCAGGTTGAATGACATCATCACCGCCGGGAACTGGCCGATGTGGGTGATCGCCAGTTGCGCCTGCCGCTCCTCGACATGCGCCAGGCTGGACAGGCGCACCTGCCCGCCATCGGTGGTCTTGACGTGAATCTGGTTCAGCGCATCCGGGCCGATCTTCTCGCCGGACTGCGATTGCAGCACCACGCGGTACTGGCTGGCCTGGGTGTAAATGGTGGAAATCTGCCGCTGCCCGAAGGCGTCGTACAGCGCGTCGGTGATGTTCGACACGGATACGCCGACCCGCGACGCCGCATCGCGGTCGATCACCAGATAAACCTGCAAGCCTTTGTCCTGCAAGTCACTGGCGACATCGGTCAGTTCCGGCCGTTGGGCCAGCGCTTCCACCAGACGCCCGCTCCACAGGCTGAGCAACTCGGCATCCGGCGACGACATGCTGAACTGGTACTGCGTGCGACTGACCCGGTCTTCAATGGTCAGGTCCTGCACCGGCTGCATGAACAGGCGAATGCCGATCAGCTTGTCCAGTTCCGGTTGCAGGCGCGCGATCACTTCGGTGGCACTCAGGTCGCGCTGGCTGTGGGATTTGAGGTTGATCAGCAGCCGACCGCTATTGAGCGTCGAGTTATCGCCGTCGACCCCGATGTAGGACGACAGGCTCTCGACCGCAGGGTCAGCGAGGATCACCTTGGCCAGTTGCTGCTGGCGCTCGCTCATCGCAGCGAAGGAAATCGACTGCGGTGCCTCGGAAATCCCCTGGATCACCCCGGTGTCCTGCACCGGGAAGAAGCCCTTGGGCACCACCATGTACAGGAACACGGTCAATGCCAGGGTGCCAATAGCCACCAGCAGCGTCAGCGGTTGATGCTTGAGAACCCACTTTAACTTGCGCCCGTAAGCCGCGATCATCCAATCAATTGCCGCGCCGCTGGCTCGGTAGAAACGACCTTGCTCTTCCTCCTTCGGCTCACGCTTGAGCAACCGCGCGCACATCATCGGCGTCAGGGTCAGGGATACCACCAGGGAAATCAGGATCGCCACCGCCAGGGTGATCGCGAACTCGCGGAACAAGCGCCCCACCACGTCCGCCATGAACAGCAGCGGAATCAGCACCGCGATCAGTGACAGGGTCAGGGAAATCAGGGTGAAGCCAATCTGCTTGGCGCCCTTGAGCGCGGCTTGCAGCGGGCTGTCGCCCTCTTCGATGAATCGGGAAATGTTCTCCAGCATGACGATCGCATCGTCCACCACGAAACCGGTGGCGATGGTCAGCGCCATCAGGGTCAGGTTGTTGACCGAGAACCCTGCGAGGTACATCACGCCGAAGGTGCCGATCAACGACAGCGGTACGGCCACCGACGGAATGATCGTGGCGCTGGCCCGCCGCAGGAACAGGAATGTGACCATCACCACCAACGCGATGGCGATCAGCAATTCGTGTTGCACGTCGGTGACCGAGGCGCGGATGGTCTGGGTGCGGTCAGTGAGCACCGTGACGTCGAGGCCGGCCGGTAGGTTGTCGGTGATGCTCGGTAGCAAGGCCTTGATCCGGTCGACCACTTCGATGACGTTGGCCCCAGGCTGACGCTGGATATTCAGCAATACCGCCTGATTTTCATTGGCCCATGCGGCGAGGCGTTCGTTTTCGGCGCCGTCGACGATTTGCGCCACGTCCTTGAGCCGCAACGGCGCGCCATTTTTGTAAGCGAGGATCAGGTTGGCGTAGTCCTTGGGTGACGTCAGTTGGTCGTTGGCGTCGAGCATCGACACCCGGGTCGGGCCGTCGAAGTTGCCCTTGGGCTGGTTGACGTTGGAGGCGCCGATCAACGTGCGCACGTCCGACAGGTTCAGGCCGTTGGCTGCCAGCGCTTCGGGGTTGACCTTGATGCGCACTGCCTGACGCTGACCGCCGGCGATGCTGACCATGCCGACACCGCTGATCTGGGCGATTTTCTGCGCCATGCGGGTGTCGACCAAATCATTGAGTTTGGGTAACAGCATGGTTTTGGAGGTGATAGCCAACGTCAGCACCGGGGTGTCCGCCGGGTTGACCTTGTTGTACACCGGCGGCGCCGGCAAGTCCTTGGGCAGCAAATTGGTCGCGGCGTTGATCGCGGCCTGCACCTGCTGCTCGGCGACGTCCATGTTGATGTCGAGGCTGAAACGCAGGGTCAGCACCGAGGCGCCACCGGAACTGGTCGAGGCCATCTGGGTCAGGCCGGGCATCTGCCCGAACTGACGTTCCAGCGGCGCGGTCACGGCGCTGGTCATGACATCCGGGCTGGCGCCGGGATAGAGCGTCATGACGCGAATGGTCGGGTAATCGACCTGGGGCAATGCCGACACCGGCAGCAGCCGATAAGCAATCACGCCGGCCAGAATAATGGCCAGCATGCTCAGGGTCGTGGCGACCGGGCGAAGGATGAACAGCCGCGAGATGCTCATGCGCCGCCCTTTTTCGCCTTGTCGGTGGCCGTCGCGTCAGGTGCAGTGGCGGCCGACTTGCCTTGCAGGTGTTCGGTCGGGGTGGTCGGCACATCCTTGCTGTCGTTGACGACTTCCACTTCACTGCCGTCCTTCAGGCGGTCGGTGCCTTCCAGTACCACTCGATCACCGACGGACAGTCCTTCGGTGATCACGGTGTTTTCACCGTCACTGGCGCCGACTTTCAACTGACGGATCTTGACCTTCTTGTCGCCGTCCAGGGCATACACGAACGTGCCGTTGGTGCCGAACTGAATAGCGGCCGAAGGCGCGAGCACCACGTCTTTGAGGGTGTCGGCCAGCAGGTGGACGTTGACGAACTGATTGGGGAACAGCGCTTGATCGCGGTTCTCGTAGCGGGCCTTGAATTTCAGAGTGCCGGTGGTGACGTCGATCTGGTTGTCCAGGCTCTGCAACACCCCAGTGGCCTGCAATTTGGTATCACCACGGTCCCAGGCTTCGGCGGGCAGTTTGGCGCCGGTGCGATAGCGGGTCAGCACGACGTCCAGGCTGTTTTCCGGCAAGGTAAACGCCACGCTGATCGGTTGGGTCTGGGTGATGATCACCAGCGCCGTGGTGTCGTTGGCCGTGACGAGGTTGCCGACGTCCAGCTGACGCAGGCCCACACGCCCGGCGATCGGGGCGCGGATCTTGGTGAACTCCAGATTGAGCTTGGCGTCGTTGACTGCCGCCTGATTGGTCTTGACCGTGCCCAGGTACTGGCCGACCAAGGCTTCGGCGGTGTCCAGAGTTTGCTTGGCGATACTGTCTTCGCGGTACAGGTCGCGATAGCGCTCAACATCGACCTGGGCGTTTTTCAGTTGTGCCTGATTCTGCAACAAGGTGCCTTCGGCCTGGAGCAAAGCGTTCTGGTACGGACGCGGGTCGATCTCGGCCAGCAGGTCGCCCGCCTTGACCATTTGCCCTTCCTCGAAATAGACCTTGACCAGTTCGCCACCGACGCGGCTGCGCACATTGATGGTGTTCAGCGCCGTGACTGTGCCCAGCGCCTTGTAATACAGCGGAAAGTCACCTTTGACCGCCGGCGCCACCCGCACCGGGACCGGCCCGCTCGCCCCGCCGAACCCCGGACGCATCCCCCCCGACCGACCGGTGTGCCCGGCAACGGCTTTCTGCCCTGCGCTCTCCTTCGGGCTGCTGCCTGCGGGCCAGAATTTCCAGCACAGGCCGGCGATGACCAACAGGACCAGCAGGCCGAACAGCCAGTGACGGGGATTGCGGGAAGCGGAGGATTGCATGGAATGATCAACCATTGGGCGCGTGCGCTTATTTCTACGGGAGGCTGAACGATAAGCACTGGCGGGTATTAAGCAAAGCGCCTTTACCGGCAATTTACCTTTGGCTTACGTAACAGGAGGTTTATCTAAGACACTGAAGCACAAATGAAAACGGCCTGGACAGAGGGGGCGTTCTCAATCAATTACCCCGCCGCGCCGGGTCTGCTGTTGTGCAGGGCAAGGCGCGAGAAGCGTGGTTTGGTCATTCCAAATAAGCTTCGAGCAACGCAGCCCTGCACAACAGCAGGCCCGGCCCTTCGGGTTGTGCCTTAAAGCGGGCCAGGCTGCTTTGCAGGCCTTGGAAAGGGAACAACCATTCCCAGCGGCCTGCGCCTTGCCTGGCCCGCTTTAAGGCGACAACGCGGTGGGGAAATTAACTGAGAACGCCCCCTAGGCCGTTAACAATTGTAAAAGTAGACTTATTTCAGAACGGCAAGTGCTGCATCGTAGTTCGGCTCTTCAGCGATTTCCTTGACCAGTTCGCTGTGCAGCACGTTGTCGTTTTCGTCCAGCACCACGACGGCACGGGCGGTCAGGCCTTTGAGCGGACCATCGGCAATCGCCACGCCGTAGTTCTCGATGAACTCGGCACCGCGAAGGGTCGACAGGTTCTGCACGTTTTCCAGGCCTTCGGCGCCGCAGAAGCGGGCTTGGGCGAACGGCAGGTCAGCGGAGATGCACAATACGACGGTGTTGGCCACGTCGTTGGCCTGGGCGTTGAACTTGCGCACGGAGGTGGCGCAGGTTGGGGTGTCGATGCTTGGGAAGATGTTCAACACTTTGCGCTTGCCGGCGAAGCTCGCCAGGGTCACGTCGGACAGATTGCCGGCGACCAGGGAAAAGGCTGGCGCCTTGGAACCGGCTTGTGGCAATTGGCCGTTGACTTGAACCGGGTTGCCTTTAAGAGTGACTTGAGCCATGAACGGAGTCCTTCTGAACGTTGTTGTAGAGAGTTTTGACGAGGCCGAAGTTAACCACGAAATTGTCTGACGACCTATGCCCAGACACAAATTGTGATGTGTTGTCGCGCAAACTGGATACAAGCATCCCAACAAAGCTTACAAACACTGCATAACCCTGTGGGAGCGGGCTTGTGTGGCTAGGGAGCTTGCTCCCGCTCGACTGCGCAGCAGTCGCAAAGCTTCTGGGGCCGCTTCGCGACCCAGCGGGAGCAAGCTCCCTCGCCACAAAAGCCCACAGGATTGCTATCCGAGCAACCGCAACATATTGCGGTGCCGCGCCACGAAAATCCGCCGCATGTAGGCATTCACCAGCAACCCTTCACTCAAAGCACCGCCAATCGCCGCATAGGTCACACGGTCGGTGTACAGCGTACCGCCCTCGCCCGCCGCCACCCGGTGTTCATGACGAAAGGCACGCAGCGGCCCCTTGAGCATTTCATCGATAAAATGAGTGTCACTGACTTCACGGATCACCACCGTCCAGTTCGACGGGATGACGTTGAACATCCAGTGTCGAAAACGGAACTGACGGCCGGCTTCGATGCGCAGGCTGTTCAGGTCGATATCACCCAACGGTGTGACCCGTTCCGGGAAGATCTTCGGGAAGTTCAGGCCTTCCAGGCAGAAGTCCAGGACTTGTGAGGGCGTTCGGTCGGGGATCAGGGTGGTGAGTTCCAGGACGGGCATAGGCAGTGGCATTGCAATGGCCAGAGAACTCGCAGACTACCATTACACTAAAATCCTACCTATCCCCCTACAGGGACACGGGGTATCAGGCCGGTTCTTAGCGATCTCTTTTAGCCGCGTTGTCGATTTGGCGCCTGGCCATTCGACTAGGCAGTGAGTCACTCAAATCCAACGGAGACAAGACCATGCGATTCATGATCATTGTAAAAGCCAGCCCCGACTCCGAGGCCGGCGTGATGCCCAGCGAAGAACTGATGACCGCGATGGGCAATTACAACGAGGAGCTGGCCAAGGCCGGCATCCTCATCGATTGCGATGGCCTGCAGCCCAGCAGCAAAGGCGCCCGTGTGCGTTTCTCGGGAGATAAACGCACAGTGATCGACGGCCCTTTCATCGAAACCAAAGAGCTGATCGCCGGCTATTGGCTGTGGCAGGTTAAGTCGAAAGAGGAAGCGATCGAGTGGGTCAAGCGCTGCCCCAACCCGATGCCGGGTACAGAAGCCGAGATCGAGATTCGCCAGGTGTTCGAAGCCGAAGATTTCGGTGCCGAGTTCACACCGCAATTGCGGGAGCAGGAAGAGCGAGTGCGCGCGCAGGCGAAGAAGTGCTGAAGCACACCTGAAACACCTGACATACCGTAGGAGCTGCCGAAGGCTGCTCCTACGCGCGGTTCAACATTCAACAATGATGTTGACTGACAATCCCACTTCGCGAGCAAGCCCGCTCCCACAGGAGATTGTGTTTGGCAGGCAAGCCAAGGCTCACTCGATGTTTCTTGTTCCCTTCATAAGACGTTCACATAGGCGCAATACATTAGTGCGGATTGATTAACGCCTCATCAATCTGCGAGCCGAATACGCGATGTTGCCTGTTATCGAAATGGAAGCAGCTTTAAAAAACGGAATTCCAAAGCCCCCTGATAGTTGGGTGGATAAAAATAAAGCAGGGGTTTACAGGCTCTCTAATGACGTTGAGATCAACGTTCGATTTTTATCTCCAACGGATATTCCCTCGCTGCTTGAACTAGAGCAAAGGAAATGGGAAAGCGATCAGCGCGCCGATGTCTCCATGCTGGCATCCCGGGTCGCCTCCTTCCCTGCATTGAGTATCGGCGCTTTTTGCACGCGCACGGGGACAGCGCTGGCGTCGTTGTTCATGAAACCCACCCGGCACGACATCATCAGCAAGTGCCCGACTTGGCAAGACTGTGCGAGAAAGCAGCATGGCGATGAGTCCGCAAAAACCGGTGTGCTGTTTGGCATCAGCCTGAGCAGTGTTGATCCAAAAGCGGCGCAAGCGATTTTCGAGTTCTTTTGGCCCCATGCGCTGAAGGCGGGATGGTCAGACATCTATCTTGGTTCGCCGGTCCCGGGTCTTCGTAACTGGATCTCGAAGAATCCCGATATTCCGGTAGCGCAGTATGTGCGAGGTGAACACAAGGGCCTGCCGCTGGATCCGCAACTGCGGTATTACTTCAAAAAAGGCTTTCGCAAGATCGTCGCCATCAAGGACAACTACTTCCCCCATGAGCCTTCGCTGGATTTCGGCGTGCTGATCCTGGGTAAAGTGCCACTCTCCGGCCTTTCCTTTATCTGGAAGAGAGTCCCGCTGCCTTGGCTGCAGCGCATGAAAAAACTGCTCTTCGTGTATTTGTGAACGCCTCTCTAACAGTAGAAAACGCAGCACCTGCGTTCGGCCGCGACAGGCGTTTCTGGCGGCTGGCGTTTTCTTACTTTGGCTCGGGTCTGAGGAGGCTGTCGAATGTTTAAGCAAGCAAAACCTTTGGGTAGTGTCTGTAGCAGCTGCCGCCAGGCTGCGTCCGGCTGCGAAGCGGTTGCAAAGTCAGGCGCTGCGGTATTGCAGACAAACCGTGCAAGCAGGACTTGCGACTGCTTCGCAGCCGAACGCAGCCTTCGGCAGCTGCTACAGGCCGCCTTTCATTCATCGCGCTCCAACCTGCCCAGCTATCTGTTCCTGGCACTGTGTGTCTTGAATACGGCGGCGATCGCCTGGCTGGCTGCGCACGAGGCGTTCGGATGGCTGGCCATTGCTCCGCTGATAGTGCTCCAGGCGATCCTGATGATTGGTGTTCAGGAGATCAAGCATCAGTCTGTGCATCGTCAGTTCCTCGTTGGCACGCGTCTCAATGATGCAGTGGGTGTGTTCGCGGCGGCCATTTTCGCCGCCAACTTCGTGGGCTACCGCTACTTTCACCTCGAACACCATCGCAAAACCTGCCAGGCCGATGATCCCGAAGGGCTGATGTACGAACAGACATGGCGAACACGCCTGATCAGCCTGCTGGGTGCCGTGGAGCAACTATGGATTACCGTCACCACCAATATTATTTCCCGACGCTACACGCCCCCGCGCGCGATCTGGCGCTGGCGCTGGAACAACGCCTTGATCGTCGTATTCGTCGCGGTGCTGGCGTTAGGCATCTATGAGGTGCCTCGACAAGTCGTATGCGCCTATCTGCTTCCGTATTGCATTTTTGCCTGGCTGGATTTCTGGCTGACGCAGGCCGAGCACTATGGCGTATCAATCTCGGCTCAAGGCTTGCGCCGCGCGCCCTCTGAAATCACGACGGATTTGTATCTGCCAAAGCCACTGTCCTGGCTTGTCCTGCATCGCTCGCTGCATCGCACTCACCATGACGCGCCGGCGACCCGCTGGTTCCATGCGCACGCTCAATCGATAGTTCTGGCCAAAAGCAAGCCAGGCAGCGTGACAGACCTACCCACCTTCTTTGCGACCTGGATGCGACTCGGCCCCCGACTCTGGAAGTAAGCGATGACAAACACAACGATCGAACCACGGCACACAAACACTGCCGAGGACAGGCACCGCATCAACACTGTGGAACGCGACAATAGCGGCGAAGCCGCCCTCTTCAAGCCATTCTGGAACGACACATCGATCAAAACCTACCTGTTCGATGCCTGTTCGGTACTGCTGCCTGCCGGTGAACAATTCGTGATTTCGGTGGTGGAGTCATCCGCTCTGCGCTTGCAACAAACGTCGGCGCTTGCCGAACGCTCGCGCAGTTTCGTGGCAGAGGAGCGGTCCCATCAGCGAGCGCACAGGCTGTACAACCAGCAACTGGAAAACCAGGGGTTTGAAGTCAAGAAGTTCGAGCACATGATCGAAAAGGATCTCGAGGCCCTTCGATCGAAATTGTCACTCAAGGCGCAACTGGCGTTGGCTGCCGCGTTCGAGCACGTGACGGCCGTCATGTCCACCGCCGCCTTGCGTAGAAACGGCTTGCTCTCGGTCAAGGAGTCGCCGCAGACACGCCTATGGCGGTGGCACTGCACAGAAGAAGTCGCCCACCAGCACGTCACCACGGATCTGGCGCGGGCGCTGGGCATACCCTATTGGCAGCGGATCTTCTATTTCCTGGCGGCATCGGGGCTCATGGCGTTCGATGTCATTCGCCACATGCACAGTTTTGCCCGCCTCGACATCGCCCGTGGCCGCGTCAGCTCGAAGGAAGTACGGCGTGCTGCGGGCAGCTTGCTGTTGCGCGATGGCGCCAATCTGGCGTCGATGGCCATCGGATGGGCCGCCTACTTTCTTCCGCTGAAACGAAGGGATTAGTTCGATAAAAGAGCGGCATGATCAGACGGTTGACGCGCCAACCACCTGCTAGAGTAAAAAAGCCGCCATTTGAAAAACGACCACTGCATTCCCCTTGGTTTCGGCGGCAATGGCCAGCCACCCTTCACGCTGTTGGCCGGACTGAATGTCACCTTCAGAAAATGAGGAAACGTCTATGAATGGTTTGCTTCGCGCTGCAGCATTCAGCCTGATGGCGTTTTTCGCAAGTTGTGGTGTCGGGGCTCAGACAGTGCAAAGTCATGCGGCGCCGATTGCGCTCACCGTCACACCGGCCGATATCCAGGGGGATAGCCAAAGCGATTGATCGTTCCCATGCCTGGGAACGATCTTGCGCGAACAATAAACCCGCTTTACTTGGACTTGACAAACGACTGATTCAAGTCCGAAGCCCAACCATCGATCACGTTTTTCACGTCATCGGCCTTCATCACCTGAGCTTCGTTTTCCAGCGGTTTGCCGGTGCCCTTGCGCACCACCTGGGCGATGACTTTGTTGGTGCTGCCATCGAGAAACACCGCTTCGGTGGCCAGATTGGTTTCCTGATCACGTATGCCGCTGGCAGTGCTGACTGCCGCCGCTACCAGGGCGATCGGGATCACTTCATAAGGCTTGAGGCCTTCGGTCTTGCTGCTGACGGCGGTAATCGCCGCACGCACCACGATCACGCCAGGGCCGGGGCCGCTGGCCAGTGGCAGGGATTTACCCAGTTCGCGCTTGAGCGCCTGATCGTAGTAGCTGGTGATACCGTTCAGCGTGGTCTGAGGGATTTTCACTGTCGGTTGCGGTTTTGGATAGATCTGGGTCGGCTCGATGTAGGCACTGGTGTATTTGTTGATGTTGAGCTTGGGATCGACCCAGCGCATCACCACGACGCCCGATGGCGATTTGGCTTCCTTGAGTTGACTGTAGTCCTTGAGAAAGCCGGAGTACTGGTCTGGCTCGACGACTTTGCTGGCGCAACCCACCACCCCGATCGAGGCGATGCACAGTGTGCTCATCATTAACGCAAGCTTCATGCTTTAACTCCTGTCAGAAGGACGGCAACGGTATTGCCTACGGGAGTTACAGGTATAGCTAATGCCCGGTTTTTGTATCAAAAATCACAATGCGGCAATATTCAAAGGCCCCTTCGCGGGCAAGCCCGCGAAGACATCAGCTCAAACAACACGGAGCCTGATCCGCAAAAGTCTCGTCAATCACCACGAAGACCCGCTTTTCGCGGCCAACTCCCGTCGACTGTTGGCCCGCATCGCCTTGATCAACGACACCGTGCCCACCAGGATAATCACGGCGCCGAACAGGAAGTCGATGGTGTACAGCTGGAAGTCGTTCAGCGGCCCCACCAGAAACACCCGGATCGCACCGATACTCACCAGCGTCGCGAGAAAATCGATGCCCGGCTCGTCGCGATAGAACACATGCAGCAACGGCAGGCACATCACCAGCAACAACAGCAGCACAATCACCTTGAACGAGCCTTTGCGCTCGACGCTGAACGCGCATTCGTTGGCGCCGTAGGGCTTGTAGTCGTCCTCGCTGATCAGCGAGTTTTTCTCGTTGATGTACTCGACACGGTTGTACTTCTGGATGGGTGTGAAGGTGTTGGACATCTCCATATTGGTGGTGATGTGCCTGAACGTCAGGTCAGTGCGTTCATTGCCCTTGAGGATGTACAACACCGGCTTGTAGCCGTAGCGGTAGGTGTCGAACGGAAAGTCCGTCGCCCGCCCCTGGACGCCGATGGGTCTGGACTCAAGTTCGGCGTAAGCACTTTTGTTGACCGAAGACAGGTTGCGACTCAAAGGTTTGATCTTGACCTGTTCCATGAAAATCGGTGGGATGCTGTAGAACAACTGCATCGGTTCCATGCGCAGCCGCAGTTCGTTGCGGCCGAGGTCATAACGATCAAAGGTTCGTTCAGAGACAACCACCGCGCCCGAGAGCATGAACTCGCCGTGAACGTTGTTGGTGATGCGTAGCGACAGTTGATCCTTGCCTGACCCGCCGGTATCGCTGGCCGGCGGCGTGCCGCACCAGGCGTAGCTGTCGAAGATGTCCCCGAGCTGGCCGTTACGGTTCTCTTTCAACACATAAAAGTAACCGCCCCACAGGGCCAGCATCAGCAACAGCGCTATCAGCCCTAAAATCTTCTTGCCCGCGCCCAAACCAGACTCCTTTCTTTACCGACTCCTTATGAGGCCCGGACTCTACCAAAATGCCATCACTGCCCCAAGCAAAAATACCCGGACAAGGAAGATCCCTATGGTGAGGGCCCCGTCCCAGTCGGTTAAGGTGCGAAACCTGTGGGAGCGGGCTTGACTGACGGGTATCGGGATCTTCAACGCCGCCGAAACAACGGCCGCGGCTCAATCACCGAACGCCCATACAACACGCTCATCCCCGCCAATCCCTTGAGCGCATCCTCAGCGGACTTGTCTTCGCGCACGGCAAAACTGTCGAAGCCGCATTGGCGCATGTGGCTGAGTTGATCGCGCAGTACATCGCCGATCGCGCGCAATTCGCCCTGCCAACCCAAACGCGTACGCAACAGATAAGCCTGGCTATAGGCGCGTCCGTCGCGAAAACTCGGGAAATCCAGGGCAATCAGCGGCAGGTCGGGAAACCACGGCACCAGGTTTGTCACTTCGTCATCAGGGCCGAGCCAGACGCCTTCGAGCGCTGTTGTGGTGTCGGCATTAAGCGCCAGCCAGCGGGGTAACGGCAGTATCAGCGGTCCGCCCGGCAACTCATCCGTAGTTTCACGAATCAATTGCCATGGGTCGTCGCGCACCCACTCGGCGACACCCTCTCGTACGCGCAGCAGATTGTTCATGCCGACACCTCCAGCACTTTCGGGTAAACCCGTTCCTTGAACGGCTCCAGGCCGATGCGCGCCAAGGTATCGACGAACAGCTCCTCGCTCTCGCGATAGCGCACGAAGGTGCCAATGATCCGTTCAATGACATCGGGCACTTCGGCGGCGTTGAAGGACGGGCCGATGACCTTGCCCAACGTGCTGTCCTTGCCCTGGGCGCCGCCGAGGGTGATTTGGTACCACTCGCTACCGTTCTTATCGACCCCAAGAATGCCAATGTTGCCGATGTGGTGGTGGCCGCAGGCGTTCATGCAGCCAGAGATGTTCAGGCTGATATCGCCCAGGTCATGCAGGTAATCCAGATTCTCGAAGCGCGCCTGAATCGCTTGTGCGATGGGGATTGATTTGGCGTTGGCCAAGGCGCAGAAGTCGCCGCCGGGGCAAGCGATGATGTCAGTCAGCAAGCCGATGTTGGCGCTCCCCAGGCCTTGCTCGCAGGCCTGATACCACAGAGCATAAAGGTCAGCCTTGGGCACGTCCGGAAGGACGATGTTCTGTTCATGGGCGATGCGGATTTCGCCAAAACCGAACTGCTCGGACCACTGGGCCACCGCCTCCATTTGCTCGGCGGTGACATCCCCCGGTGGCGAGGCAGTGCCCGGTTTGGTCGACAGCACCACGCTGGCGTATCCCGGCACCTTATGCGGCTGAACGTTACGCGCCACCCAACGGGCGAACGCCGGGTGCTCGGCCAGGCGTGTGCCGAAGTCCAGGTCGGTATCGGCCAGTGAATGGTAGTCAGGTGGCACAAAGGCACTGGCGACACGCTCATATTCGACATCGGTCAACTGCGCCGGGCCGTCCTTGAGGTATTGCCACTCTTCCTCCACTTCCTTGGCGAAGGCTTCGATACCCAAGGCTTTGACCAGGATCTTGATCCGTGCCTTGTACTTGTTATCGCGCCGCCCATGGCGGTTATAGACCCGCAGCACCGCCTCGACGTAAGACAGCAGGTGCTGCCACGGCAAGCCCTCGCGAATCTGCAACCCGAGGATTGGTGTGCGCCCCAGCCCGCCGCCGACGATCACCCGCAACAGCATTTGCCCGCAATCATCGCGATAAAGATAAAGACCGATGTCATGCATCATGATCGCCGCGCGATCCTGCTTCGCCGAGCAGATGGCGATCTTGAATTTGCGCGGAAGGAACAGGAATTCCGGGTTGATGGTCGACCATTGCCGCAGGATCTCCGCCAGCGGACGCGGGTCCATCAGTTCGTCCGCCGCGACGCCGGCGAAGGCTTCGGTGGTGATGTTGCGCACGCAGTTGCCGGAGGTCTGGATCGCATGCATTTCCACCTGGGCCAGGCGTTCGAGGATGTCCGGCACCTGGGTCAGTTCGATCCAGTTGAACTGCATGTTCTGCCGGGTGGTGAAGTGGCCGTAACCACGATCGTAATCCCGGGCGATGCTCGCCAGGGTGCGCATTTGATTCGCGCTCAGCGTGCCGTAGGGAATCGCCACGCGCAGCATGTAGGCATGCTTTTGCATGTACAGGCCATTCTGCAAACGCAGGGGCAGGAACTCTTCTTCACTCAGTTCCCCGGCGATAAAACGTTCGACCTGATCGCGAAACTGCGCAACACGCTCGAACACCAGCGCCCGGTCATAGTCATCGTACTGATACATGTGGCTGCCACCTCATCAGGATTATCGGGCCCTTCGGCTAATGCCAGTCAGTCAAGGATTTGAATACCGCAATCCATGTGGGAGCGAGCCTGCTCGCGATGACGGTTGCACATTCAACACATGTGCTGCTTGTCAGTCCGCTATCGCGAGCAGGCTCGCTCCCACAAGGTCTGCGCCTTAACTGGTCGGCATCAGGCTCTGCGGCTCGTTTTCGAGGTTGCAACTATGCGGCAGCAGCGCAGCACGTTACAGATTCAGCTAAACACTAAAAAACCGTATCAGAATGCGGCGTATGGCCGCAGGATCGCATCGCATCTGATCCGCATAAACTCGGTTTTTCTGAGACTGTTTTGTTTCCGATGGGGTTTCTACAGTTCATGGCATGCCAGACCGGGTGGCCTGGCAAGACTTTGCAACCGTGGAAGAACTGACCATGAGCACAGCAACAATCGGACAGCCCTATAACTATAAGGTCGTCCGCCAATTCGTCGTGGCAACCGTGGTATGGGGTGTCGTCGGGATGGCGATGGGGGTATGGATCGCTTCGCAACTGGTGTGGCCCGAGATGAACCTCGACCTGCCGTGGACCACCTTCGGCCGCTTGCGCCCGCTGCACACCAGCCTGGTGATTTTCGGCTTTGCCGGCAGCGCGCAATTCGCCGCCAGTTATTACGCGGTGCAGCGCACCTGCCAGGTACGGCTGTACTCCGACAAGCTCGCCGCATTCACCTTTTGGGGCTGGCAATCGGTGATCGTGGTGATGCTGATCACCCTGCTGCTGGGCTACACCACCACCAAGGAATACGCCGAGATCGAGTTCTCCGGCGCGGTGTGGATGACGGTGGTCTGGGTCGCCTATGCCATCGTGTTCTTCACCACCGTGGTGCAACGCAAGCCCCATCACATCTACGTCGGCAACTGGTTTTTCGGTGCATTCATCGTGGTGATCGCCATGCTGCACATGGTCAATCACCTGTCGATTCCGGTGGACTGGTTCAAGTCGTATCCGGTGTACTCCGGGGCCACCGACGCCATGGTGCAATGGTGGTACGGGCACAACGCGGTGGGGTTCTTCCTCACCACCGGCTTCCTCGGGATGATGTATTACTTCGTGCCGAAACAGGTCGGGCGGCCGGTGTATTCCTATCGCTTGTCGATCGTGCACTTCTGGGCGCTGATCACCCTGTACATCTGGGCCGGCCCCCACCACTTGCACTACACCGCGCTGCCGGACTGGGCGCAGTCGCTGGGCATGGCGATGTCGCTGATTCTGCTGGCGCCGAGCTGGGGCGGGATGATCAACGGCATGATGACGCTCTCGGGCGCCTGGCATAAATTGCGCACCGACCCGATCCTGCGCTTTCTGGTGCTGTCCCTGGCCTTTTACGGCATGTCGACCTTCGAAGGGCCGATGATGGCGATCAAAACGGTCAACGCCCTCTCCCACTACACCGACTGGACCATCGGCCACGTTCACGCCGGCGCGCTCGGCTGGGTGGCGATGATCACCTTCGGCTCCATTTACCACATGGTTCCGAAAGTCTTCGGCCGCACGCAAATGCACAGCGTGCCGTTGATCAACCTGCACTTCTGGCTGGCGACCATCGGCACCGTGCTGTACATCGCCTCGATGTGGGTCAACGGCATCACCCAGGGTTTGATGTGGCGCGCGATCAACGACGACGGCACGCTGACCTACTCGTTCGTCGAAGCCTTGCAGGCCAGTCATCCGGGGTTTGTGGTGCGCTTTGTCGGCGGGGTGTTCTTCCTCAGCGGCATGTTGCTGATGGCCTACAACGTGTGGCGCACGGTGCGGGTGGCGGACGTGAAGATGGCCGAACTTGAAGCGCAGTTTGCCTGAGGCAAGGAGCCTGACATGATCGAGATGGTGTTGAATCTATTGGGTGTTTTTGGGCTTTGGCTCGCAGTGGAATATTGCCTGAAACACCAGACGGCTGAGAGCCTGGACGATGCCAGCCTGATTCCGTTTGCCGATGACCCCGAGGTGGCGCGGCGGGTGGAACTGGCCACGGGCAAAACCGTGAAAGCGGTGGCACCGGAAGAGGTGAAGCCGGGTTGGGGCAACCTCGAAATCTGAGGCACACCCAAACCACTGTGGGAGCGGGCTTGCCCGCGATGGCGGTTTAACATTCAACATTTGTATCGACTGACACTCCGCAATCGCGGGCAAGCCCGCTCCCACAGGGTTGAGTGTCGATCACATGGGCATTAACTCCGCTCGCGTGGAATCAGACTCTGCAGCTGCTGCGCCAGGAAGCTCGCATCGAAGGCAAAGGTATCCGGGTCTTTCAAGCCATTGGTCTTGCGCCATTGCCAACTGTTGGAAGGTGGCAGGCATACCAGCGAAATGCTGCCATAGCGCGCCGCGGTCAACCCCATCACTGCCAATGAAATCTGCCCGCCGACGCCCATTACGTCCGGCACGAACTCCACCGGTTTGCCAGCGATGACGATGCTCAGTTTCTCGGTCTTGAACGTCGACGTCTCGACCGGCACGCTCGACCCGGACGCGACATACGCCTCGCGGCTCACCTCCAGCAGGTTCGGCGCCAGGACCGGTGCCAGCCACTGCTGGATCTGATCGAACAACTCACCAATGCGCGTCGCCCACACGGCCGATTGCGACTCAAACAGTTGCTTCTTGTGCGCTTCGCTTTCTGCGTAGTGGCGAAGCATCTCGCCCAGTTGCTGTACGTCATCCATTGCGGTGTTCCTTTGGTTGAAGCGGTGCTGCGGACTTTGAGCATGGCAGATGCGCGCCACAGGCGTACGACTAAAAGCGTAAATGGTATTGGCGGGGGGTCATGGCCAAGTGTTTGCGAAAGGCACTGCCCATGTGGGACTGATGGGCGAAGCCGACATCCAGCGCGATAGCGGCCAAGGGTAGATCAGTGCGTTCGATCATCCTTCGTGCCGCCTGAAGTCGCACTTCAATGAGGTAAGCGTGGGGCGTCAGGCCGATAGCCCGGGTGAAATCGCGCAGAAAACGCAGTTCGTTGTGCCCGTAGGTGGCAGCCAATTGTTCCAGTGTCAGAGGTTGCTGGAACTGCTCGGCGATCTGCTCCATGACTCGGGCGAAGGCCTTCGGCGTGGCACGCTGCGTTGTATCGGTTTTCGCATTCGCTACACCCACCAGAGCCACGGCACATTGCTCAAGGGCCAGCACGTCGGGTTGCGTGGCGAGCAACTGACGCCGTACCTCTCGCGCCAAGGCCAGCGCACGTCGATTGCCGCAAGACTGCACGCGATGGGCCACGGTGGGTAACTGTTCGCAGGCAAACGGCTCGTTCAGCCGCATCAGCAGATACTCACCACCGGTGGCCGATTCGGAAAACACTTCCACGCCGACCGGCGTGTACGCCAATACACCTGGCCAGGTATCGAAATCCGTCCGTCGGTCAGAATCGATCGCGTGCACGCCTTGCTGACGCTCCAGCGTCACCCCGAGGGTTTGCGACTGTGCCGGATCACGGGCGCTGTACGCCGCACGGGGCAAGAGTTGCAAGCAGACTTTGCCGCCCGGCAGGTACTGGCTCAGCACACCGGGCATGTGAAATTTCCTGATAGATCGGTACAAGGATCCACTGGACACTCTCTTGCAAGGGTTTGCCATTCACAGGAGCACGACATGCGCACCATCGGCCTTATCGGCGGCATGAGCTGGGAGTCCAGCGCCGAATATTACCGCCTCATCAACCAGCAAGTACGCGATCGCCTGGGGCCATTGCGTTCGGCGAAATTGCTAATGTACAGCGTCGACTTCGGCCCTGTCGAACAGGCCCAGCACGCCGGGCGCTGGGACGATGCGGCGGCGATTCTGGTGGATGCCGCGCGACGGCTGGAGACTGGCGGTGCCGAGTGCGTGGTGCTGTGTACCAACACCATGCACAAGGTGGCCGGGCAGATTCAGACGGCGATCGATATTCCGTTCCTGCACATTGCCGACCCGGCCGGTCAGGCGGCACTGGACGCCGGTGCGCTGCGGGTGGGGTTTCTGGGCACTGCATTCACCATGGAGCAGGACTTTCTCAAGGAGCGTCTGACGGCCAAAGGCCTGACGGTGCTGGTGCCGGAGGCCGAGGAGCGTCAGGCCGTGCACCGGATCATCTACGATGAGTTGTGCGTCGGGCTGATCAGCGAGGCCTCACGCCGGGTCTATCAACGGGTGATCGAATCCCTGACCGAACGCGGCGCCCAGGCCATCATCCTCGGCTGCACCGAAATCGGCCTGCTGATCAAACCCGAACACAGCGCCCTGCCCTTGCTCGACACCACCGAGCTGCACGCACAGGCGGCGGTGGCGTTCGCGTTGGGCGACTGACTCAATCGGCTTTGGCCTGATGCCGGCCAAGTCAAGCCACGCTCCCACAGGATTTTCGTCGCTCAAATTACTGGCATTGAGCCGAGGGCGTGCGACGCAGGCGCGCCATGCTCAGGGTATCGACCAGCCGACCGTCACGCACGGCGTAATCGCGAAACAGGCCTTCGGTCTCGAAGCCGAATTTCTGGTACAGCCCGATGGCGGCTTCATTGTCGGCGTACACCGACAGCTCGACCCGTTGCAGGTTCATCCAGTTATCGGCGATGTCCAGCGCTGCTGCCAGCAGTTTCGAACCGACGCCCTTGCCCTGCCACGCCACGGCGACCCCCATGCCGAAGCTGCCGGCGTGGCTGCGACGGATTCGCGAAAACTGCTCAAGGCCAATGTTGCCGATGACCGAGCCCTGGTGCAGCGCCACCAGTTTCACCGCGCGTTCGTTGTCCGCCATCAGGCGTTGGCGCCAGACCTCGGTGGACTGAAACGGCATTTGCAGCACCTGCCGGGCCACGGCCGGATCGTTGTAGAGCGCGGTGATGCCCTCGATGTGGGATTCGTTGAAACGTTCGAGGTGAATGGCGGGGTCGTGGTCGGGCATGGCGGTGTTCGTCCTTGATCGGTGTGTGGCCGATCACTCTAAACCGCGATCCCCATGAGTGGCGAGATCGAAATGTGGGAGCGGGCTTGCTCGCGAATGCGGTGTGTCATTCAACATCCATGTCGACTGAATAACCGCTTTCGCGAGCAAGCCCGCTTCCACATGGATCTGTGTCAATTCTGGATCCGCAGTGCTGCGATCTTTTGATCTTGATGGCAGGCTACTCAAACCACTCCCGCCGCTCACTGAAGGTGTTGTGGATCAGCTCGACGATCCCCTGCACTTCGGCCTCATTCCGGGAGTCGGCATTGACCGCCATCCACACCTGGCGCTGCATCGGTTGGTGGAAGAGCCCGGGCAACGCCAACAACCCCCGGTCGAACTGGCTCATGTAGTGCGGTAGCAAACCGATGCAGGCGCTGCAACGGATCATCTCCAGCATCAGCTCATAGGAATGCAACTGCACCACCCCCGCCAGGCGCTGCTCCAGCAGACTGTTCCACGGCCCGAAGGCGGCGACCTGGCGGTGCTGCTGCCATTGCACCAACATGAAATCGGCCAAGTCACCCAGGCTGTCCGGCCGGGCCGCGACCCGCGAATAACGCTTGGCGATGTGCGGCAGATAGTCCAGCCGCGCGAGTCGCCGGGGCTCGCTGACGGCGAAACTGGGGCCTGGCAACGGCGAATCGGTGCCCGCCAGCCACACCACCACATCGGCGCTGATGGCTTGCAGGGACAGTTCGCTATCCAGGGAGATGATGTCCAGGCGCACGCTGGCATTGCGCCGCAGCAGCGAGACCAGGTCGCGCCCGAGGATGTCATGCAAGATTGACTCGGCGACGGCCAAGCGAATCAATGGCTGTTCGATCACCGGCAAATCGCGTTCATGGGCCAGGGCAATCAACTGCGCCTGAAGCTGCAAACCGTCGCGGCTGAGGGCAAAGCCATTGCCCGAATGGCTGAACAGCGAACACTGCAGTTGTGCTTCCAGTTGCGCCAAATGTTTACGCAACTGGGTCGACTTGATGTTGAGGCTGCGGGCCGCTTGCATGAAACAGCCGCAACGGGCGCTGACCCTGAAAGACTGCACCAGCAGCGGATCGATTCCGGCTATCCGTGAGTGCAAGGATGGGTTCTGTTCTACCGGCCAACGGTACTCGGCCACGCCCTGACGCCCGGTGGATTCCATGAATGACATTGATGACTCCCTGTCTGTCGATCTGTCCTTGAGCGTTCATCCTGCTGACCGTTCATGAACCTGATGTGACAGCCGGAAAAAACGGATCAGCCGTCCAAGGCGCGGAACCTGTGGGAGCGGGCTTGAATCAACCGCCGGGCGCTTGTCGAAAACTCACTGCCAGACGATTCCAGCTGTTGATGGTGCTGACGGCCATAGTCAGGTCAACCAGTTCGCCTTCGCTGAACTGCGCCCGGGCCAGTGCGTAAACGTCATCGGGCACATGGCTTTCCGCAAGCAGGGTCACCGCTTCGGTCCAGGCCAGGGCCGCCCGCTCCCGAGGGCTGAAGAAGCCGCTGTCGCGCCAGACCACGACCGCATACAGCCGGCGATCGGTCTCGCCGAAACGGCGCGCGTCCACCGAGTGCATGTCGGTGCAGAAGGCGCAGCCATTAAGCTGCGAGGCACGGATTTTGATCAGGTTCAACAAGGCCGGCTCGATGCTCAGGTCGCGGGTCAAGGCCTCCATGGCGATCATGGCTTTCATCGCTTTGGGCGATGCGTTGTAGTAGTCCAGGCGGGAGTTCATGGGGCGACCTCGCGGATAGGATAGGTGACTCCAAGGTAGAGGCTGCCCCACGATCGTCACAGGTCCAATTCGACGAAAAAGCCGTGGACCGCCCGGTAAAAGGCCAATCGGAGGTTTTTCGCCCACGCAACTTCTGCACGGCCGTGCATGCGGGTAATCTGGCGCGACGCACAGTCGCCTCAACGCCCAGGAGCCCCGCCGGTATGGAACTTCATGTTGTCATCAACGGCCGCAAGGACCTGGCAGGCCAGTTGTACCGGCAACTGCGCAGCGCCATCGAGTCCGGCCGTCTGGCAGCCGGGACGCAGCTGCCGCCCAGCCGTTTGCTGGCTGAACAACTGGGAATTTCGCGCAAGACCATTTCCGACACGTATGCACAACTGACCTACGAAAACTTCCTCACCGGGGTGATCGGCAAAGGCACTTACGTCAATGCCCGGGCGGCGAAAATCGTCCGCAAGCAGAGTCATTCGGAGCTGGCCAGCTTTGAGGTCATTGAAAGCTGGCGCAACCTGCCAACATTCTTGCGCCACCCGACGCTGGAAGGCTCGCTGCGTTACGATTTCATCGGTGGCGCCACCGGGAAAGGCCAGTTTCCGCAGGACGATTGGCGCCGCTGCACTTCCCATGCCTTGCGCCAGATTGCCGGTTCCAAGGGCTTCTACAGCCTGCCCGAAGGCTTGCCGGCGCTTCGCAATGCGATCGCGCGGCACATCGCGTTTTCCCGTGGGGTCAATTGTCAGGACGAGGACGTGGTGGTGTGCAACGGCGCGCAGCAGGCGCTGGACCTGATTTCCCGGGTGTTGACCCAACCGGGCAGCCTCGTGGCCATGGAAGACCCCGGTTACCCGCCCGCTCGTCTGTTATTCGCAACCCATGGCGCGACGGTGGTCGGCGTACCGGTGGATGCGCAAGGCATTCAGGTCGAGCACATTCCCGATGGCACCCGGCTGATTTACGTCACCCCGTCCCACCAGTTCCCCTTGGGCATGCCCATGAGCCAGGCCCGGCGCGAAGCCCTGCTCGCGCGCGCCCACGAACTGGGGGCGATCCTCATCGAGGACGACTATGACAGCGAATTCCGCTACGAAGGCCGGCCCACCAACTCGCTGCAAAGCCTGGATCAGCGCGGCATCGTTGCCTACGTCGGCACCTTCTCGAAAACCCTGTTGCCAGAGTTGCGGCTCGGGTATGCGATTTTGCCGCCGGCGATTCTCGAAGCGGTGATCCGCGCCAAACAGCTCACCGACATGCACACCTCCACCCTGCCCCAATGGGCGCTGGCCAAGTTCATCGCCGAGGGCTGCCTGCTCAAGCACATCCGGCGCTGCCATACGATCTACGCCGGGCGCCGGGAGCGGATTCTGGCGCGCATGGCGGGCGACCTTTCGCCGTGGTTCGAGGCGGTGCCGACCACGGCCGGGTTCCACATGGCGGTGCTGTGCAAAGTGCCGGTGGATATTCCATTGGTGATCGAATTGGCAAAAAAAGTCGAAGTGGGGCTCTATGCCCTGGACGGTTTCTATTACCAACAAGCGCCACGGGCCGGGCTTTTCCTGGGGTTCGGGGCGATCGAAACCCTGGACATCGACATCGCCCTGGACCGTTTGCGGGACATTCTGCAGCAGGTCGGCTGACAGATTGGTCTGCGGCTTTATCCAGCGATTGGCTATTGGCGGCCTGGGGGGGCAGGCCTATCCTTGATGGGCGTTATCCCTCAATGAGCAGGATTCGTCCGGCCTGATTCAGGAGTGTGAACAATGCCCAACGAAGTGATCAACACCGTAAAGGTGCAGGCTGCCGCCGGCCGCTCGGACGAACTGGGTCAGCAACTGCAAAAGATTGTCGATACCCTGCGCGAACTTCCGGGCTGTGACTCCTACATGGTCGACCGCTGCCCCGAGGACGACACCTGCTGGACGGTCAGCGCTCGCTGGCAATCGGAAGCGGCCATGCAGGCGCATTTCAACTGCCCTGAAGCGCAAGGCTTTATCGGCCTGATCGACAACCGACTGGCCAACGCCGTCGACTTCGACAGTTTTCCAATCGTCTGACAAACACCTGTGGCGAGGGAGCTTGCTCCCGCTCGTCTGCGCAGCAGACGTAAATCCGGCGAACGCAGTCTGCCTGGTCCTGCGCGTCCAGCGGTTTTGGGGGCCGCTGCGCAACCCAGCGGGAGCAAGCTCCCTCGCCACAGTTCATCGCCCTTTAGCCCTGCGGCGCTCTGTGATTGGCCCCCTCACCTTCCCGAAAACTGGCTGTTTGATTGCCCGATAGCGCGCCCTACTGTGGTCCCTGACGACTCACCACCTCAGGTAATCAACCATGAATGCGCTTCGTTTTTTTGCTGCCCCTCTCGCCGCCCTGACGCTGTGCGTTTCAGCCTCGGCTTTCGCCCACGAAACCGCAGCCCCGACAGAAAAAGTCACCATCCTGCAGGACCAGATGCTGAAAAACGCCCCCGGCAAAAAAGCCTTGATGATCGAAGTCGATTACCACAAAGCCTTCAGACAAAAAAAAGCCCCATCTCTTTCGAGACGGGGCTTTTTCATTCAACGCCTGATCAGGCAACCGGCTCCAGCTCGGCGCTGGCAGTCGCGTTGGCATTGGCATTGGCAGGCACCACCGCCTGACCGCTCAACGCCAGGTCCAGCAACTCACGGTTGGCCACCGCATACATGGCATAGTCAGTGCCGCTGGCGGCACGGATTTCCACCAGCATGGCGCGCCAGCGTTCGATCATGCCTTCGTGCTCTTCCATCCACAGCGCCAGGCGTGTTTCCACGTCCTGGGTGCCGTCGCCCTGTTGCAGGACAGAGATGGTGATCGCACGTTGTTGCCAGTCGACGTCATCGCGGAACGCTTCACGGGCCAGGGCCTGCCAGTTGTTTTCAACCGGCAGGGCGCTGATCTGTTGCAGGTACCAGGTGATGTCCAGCGCGCTGCCCACGGCGAAGTAGGCCTTGGCCACGTCCGCTGCGTTCTGGCCGGTCACATCCGAAGCTTCGATGATCGGCAGCAAGGTGTACAGGTGAGTGGTGCCTGCAACCATGCGCGCCAGCAACTCAGGTACGCCAGCCGCGACGTAAGCCTGATAACGGGTCTGCCAGCCTTCGCGGGTAGGGCCTTCCAGCAGTTCGTCGAGCTTGAGGCCCAACGCCGCCAGGTGCGGACCGAAGTGTGCGACGTCACGGGCAGCGTTCTGCTCATTGCGACGGCTGCGCAGGAACCAGCGTGTAGCACGGCGGCCCAGACGCATCAGCTCGTCCATCAGCTCCAGTTGCACGTCAGCGGAGACCTGGTAGTCCAGGGCCTCGATCTGACGGAACCAGTGTGGGAGATGGAAAATGTCACGCACGATCACATAAGCACCTGCCACGTTCGCCGGGCTCATGCCGGTCGACTCTTTGAGTCGTTGAACGAAGGTGATGCCCATGTGGTTGACCAGATCGTTGGCGATCTGAGTGCTGACGATTTCACGCTTCAGACGGTGACGGCGCATGGCGTCGGAGAACTTGCTCACCAGGGTCGGCGGGAAAGCGGTTTCCATGTCGCGGGTCAGGTAGTCGTCGTCCGGCACCAGGGAGTTGAGCAGCGCTTCCTTGAGGTCGATCTTGCTGTAGGAGATCAGCACCGACAGCTCGGCACGGGTCAGGCCATGGCCCGCCGCGACGCGTTCAGCCAGTTGATCTTCGGCCGGCAGGAACTCGATGGCGCGATCCAGCTTGCCGCGACCTTCCAGATCGTTCATCAGACGCTTGTATTCGGCAATTCGCGGCAAGGCGCGACGGGCTGCCAGGGACAGTGCCTGAGTCTGCTTGTAGTTGTTGCCCAAAACCAGACCACCGACTTCGTCGGTCATGCTCGCCAGCAACTGGTTACGTTGCTTGTCGGTCATGTCGCCGGCCTGAACCACTTCGTTCAGCAGGATCTTGATGTTCACTTCGTGGTCGGAGCAGTCCACGCCACCGGCGTTGTCGATGAAGTCGGTGTTGGAACCGCCACCATTGAGGCCGAATTCGACACGACCCAATTGGGTCATACCGAGGTTACCGCCCTCGCCCACGACTTTGCAGCGCAGTTCGTTGCCGTTCACGCGCAGTGCATCGTTGGCCTTGTCGCCGACATCGGCGTGGCTTTCGCTGCTGGCTTTGACGTAAGTACCGATACCGCCGTTCCACAACAGGTCTACCGGCGCCTTGAGCAAGGCGTTCAGCAGTTCGGTCGGGGTCAGCTTGTCAGCCTGAATGTCGAAGCGCTCTTTCATCTGCGGGGAAATCGCGATGCTTTTTGCGCTGCGCGAGAAGATCCCGCCGCCTTCGGACATGATGCTGGTGTCGTAGTCCGACCAGGCCGAACGCGGCAGGTCGAACAGGCGCTGACGCTCGGCGAAGCTGTTGGCAGGCTCCGGATTAGGGTCGATGAAGATGTGCAGGTGGTTGAACGCGGCCACCAGTTGCAACGTCTCGGACATCAACAGGCCGTTACCGAATACGTCACCGGCCATGTCGCCGACACCGACTACAGTGATGCTGTCTTTCTGAACATTGATGCCGCGCTCGCGGAAGTGGCGTTGTACGCCGACCCACGCGCCCTTGGCGGTGATACCCATCTTCTTGTGGTCGTAACCGGCCGAGCCGCCGGACGCAAAGGCGTCGCCGAGCCAGAAGCCGTAGTCGATGGCGATGCCGTTGGCGATGTCGGAGAAGGTCGCAGTGCCCTTGTCCGCCGCCACCACCAGGTACGGGTCATCGTCGTCATGACGCACGACGTTGGCCGGCGGTACCAGCGCGCCGTCTTTCAGGTTGTCGGTGATGTCCAGCAGGCCCGAGATGAAGATGCGGTAGCAGGCGATGCCCTCGGCCGCGATCTCGTCACGGCTGCCGCCCAGTGGCAGGCGACGCGGCAGGAAGCCACCCTTCGCACCCACTGGCACGATGACCGAGTTCTTCACTTGCTGGGCTTTTACCAGGCCCAGGACTTCGGTGCGGAAGTCTTCTTCACGGTCGGACCAGCGCAGACCGCCGCGAGCCACGTTGCCGAAACGCAGGTGCACGCCTTCGACGCGAGGCGAATAAACGAAGATTTCGAACTTCGGAACCGGCTTCGGCAGCTCTGGAATCTGGTGCGGGTTGAACTTGAAGCTGAAGTAGGACTTGTTCTGACCGTTGGCGTCGGTCTGGTAGAAGTTGGTCCGCAGGGTCGCTTTGATCAGGTCCAGGTAACGACGCAGGATGCGGTCTTCGTTCAGCACCTGGACATCGTCCAGTGCCGCCAGAATCGCGTGTTCCAGACGTTGCTGCTTGTCTTCCAGATCGTCACTGGCCAGCTTGCGCGCCAGGTAGAAGCGGGTCTTGAACAACCGGGTCAACTCGCGAGCGATGTCAGTGTGGTTGTTCAGGGTGCTGGCGATATAACCCAGGTCGAAGCCCAGACGGATCTGCTTCATGTAACGGGCGTAAGCACGCAGCAGCGCCACATCGCGCCATGGCAGGCCGGCGGTCAGTACCAGACGGTTGAAGGCATCGTTCTCGGCATCGCCACGCACGATGTGGACGAAGGCGTCCTGCAAGGTGTCGTTGAGTTGCTGGATGTCGAGTTCCAGGCCTTCGGCGGCGGTGAACGCGAAGTCGTGAATCCAGAACTCACGGCCGCTGTTGTGGCGCAGGCGATACGGGAACTCACCCAGCACGCGCAGACCAAGGTTTTCCAGGATCGGCAACACGTCGGACAACGCCAGCGGGGTATCGGCGTGATAAAGCTTGCAGTGCAGCTCGCGCTGACCGGAGACCTGACCCAGTGGCTGATAGAAGCTCATCACCAGCGGATTGGATTCTTTCAGGCTCAGCAGGTGCTGCATGTCGACCACAGCCGAGTGGGCGGCGAAACGCTCGCGGTAACCGGCCGGGAAGCCTTTCGGGAAATCGGCCAGCACGTTGGTGCCCTGGGCTTCGCCGAAGCTCTCGACCACCAGGCTCGCGTAGTCGTCCTGCCAGCTGCGGCAGGCCTGCACCACTTCTTTTTCCAGCAGAACCGGGTCGATGTCCAGACGGTTCTTCGGGTCGACGCGCAGAATCAATTGCACACGGGCCAGCACGGACTCGGAGAAGAAGGTCCAGAACTCGCAGTCAGAGGCTTTCAGGCGATCCATCAGCACTTGCTGGATCTTCTGGCGCACTTCGGTGGAGTAGATGTCTCGCGGCACGTAGGCCAGGCAGTAGCAGAAGCGGCCGTACGGGTCTTTGCGCAGGAACACGCGGATCTTGTTGCGTTCCTGGATCTGCACGATCGACATCACGGTGGTGAACAGCTCGTCCACCGGGGTCTGGAACAAGTCGTCGCGCGGCAACACTTCAAGCACCTGGGCCAGTTCCTTGCCCAGGTGAGCCTTGGCCTGGAAGCCCGAACGCTGTTCGATGATCTCGACCTTGCGACGGATGTAAGGAATGACCCGCACGCTTTCGCCATACACCGACGAGGTGTACAGGCCCATGAAACGGCATTCCTTGATGACCTTGCCATTGGCATCGATCTGGCGGATCGACACGTAATCCGGGTAGGCCGGACGGTGTACACGGCTTGGGTGTGCAGCCTTGGCGAACGACAGCGGCGTCGGTTCGCGCAGGTAGTTGACGGCGTAGTCTTCGATGCGCAGGTCATCGACGGTCAGGCCGGCACGCAGCAGCTTGGTCAGGCCGAGGAACGAGTTCTGGTCATATTCGATGTGACCGCCGTTCTGGTCCTCGCCCACCACGAACTCTTCGTAGCCCAGGAAGGTGAAGTGGTTGCCCACCAGCCATTCCAGGAAGCTCTTGATTTCGAATTTTTCGTCGGCGTCGACGATGAACTGGCTGTTGTCGATGCCTTCGATCATCTCCTGGACCTTGGCTTTCATCGGTTCGAAATCGGCGACCGCGACGCGGACTTCACCGAGAACCTGCTCCAGCTCTTTGGTCAGGACATTGAGTTCGGCCGTGTTGGCGCAACGGTCGATTTCCAGGTACATCAGCGATTCTTGCAGAATGCCTTCGCCCTGGGTGCCCTTGGGCAGGATTTCCAGCAGCTCGCCCTTGCTGCCGCGACGCACGCTCAACACAGTGGTTTGCAAGGTATGAATGCTGTAGCCGCGGCGGTTCAGTTCGGTACGCACCGAGTCCACCAGGAACGGCAGATCGTGATGCAGCACTTCAACCGCGGTGTGGGTCGACTGCCAGCCGTGGCGTTCGTAATCAGGGTTGTAGACGCGCACTTGCGGATGCGCGTGATCGAAGCGCTCAAGCAGGCGCCACGCAGAAAGGGTGCAGCCGGCGAGGTCGGACAACCGACGCTGGGTCAGCTCGTCGAGGGAAATGATGCCGAAGAATTGTTCGGCGAACAGCGCCACTTGTGGCAGTGCCTGTTCACTGATGTGCTGCGCCAGTGCCGCTTGCAGTTGGTGCTGGAAGTCGGCCTTGCTGGCTGCGGTGAAGAACGCCATCTGTGGTACTCCGCTTGGGCTTGTTATTGATGGAAGCGTCGCGTGCAAACCCCTTTCGGGGCAATCCGTCACCCTGTTCCTGAATCTCGGGCAGAGGAAACAGAATGACAGGTGGGTGAAGCTGGACGAGACACTCAGGTCACATTCACCTTCCATTGAATGGGCATCTGCAAAAACAACTGCCGGGCTACCCTCTCGAAGCTACCATCGCAGCCATCGACAATGCCCTTACGGGTGCTCATCCGTTGCGCAGCTTAACGAGTGCGGCAAGGGCCGTGCTTGCAGCGCTGCGACATATTCGGTCATCGGTACGTAACTCGCGGCATGTGCCTCGAACAACACTAGCAGTCGTGCAGGAAAATGGGGGCTTTATGCCCGGTTTTACGGCACTTGCGTACCAGAAATGACTGGAACGCATCGGATATTCACAACACATCCTCTGACACTCAGTCGAGCAGAAATTTCCGAGGGCTGGCAGAATTGTCTTTTGTCGCGTTCACCACGCTCGCCGAGCCAGGATTTTCCCATGCAAATGACAACCGACCTCTTGATCGTCAACCCGTGCGATGACGAAGAAGACAATCTGGCCATGCTCTGCTGCACCAGTGCCGAGGGCGAACTGTTCCTGATGAGCCGCTTTCCCGATGAGGACGAGCTGGAGATCATCTTCCACGACAAGCCTTCGGCCCTGGATGGCGTGAAAGTCACCCTCAGCCCTGACCGCCTGCTGATCGAAATCGCCGCCGTGGACGCCGATGCGCTGGATGGCAATGATTCGCTGGAAATCCTGCACAGTACCGATGCTGGCGATCTGGCTGAAGTGGAAGAGACCTTGCAGAACATCCTTAAAGGTACCGGCACTTACATCAGCCAGCTCTAAGCCTTGGAATCTCGGGTGCCTGAACCTGCCTCATCACGAGCAGGCTCGCTCCCACATTTGATCGCATTTTCATATGAGAACCCGGTCACCTGTGGGAGCGAGCCTGCTCGCGATGAGGCCAGCCAGATCACCACCCTGTCCCTCGCCTACAAATTTCCAACAGATTTACCCAACAATTCCCGCACTTTGCACAAAATGCCGTTAGTCGGCGCCCCCCGCGATGGATTAAAGTAACGCCCCTAGCCCTGGCGTTATTCGAACGTCTTCGGTCACCCTTTCCAGGAACAGTCATCGATGGAACATCGTGAAGCGCTGCTCGCGCTGCGAACCTTTCTTTCAACGCAGATTCTCGGCCAGGAAAAACTCATCGAGCGTTTGCTCATCGCCTTGCTCGCCGACGGCCACATGCTGGTCGAGGGCGCTCCGGGGCTGGCCAAGACCAAGGCCATCAAAGAGCTCGCTGAAGGCATCGAAGCACAGTTCCATCGCATCCAGTTCACCCCCGACCTGCTGCCGGCCGACATCACCGGCACGGAAATCTATCGCCCGGAAACCGGTAGCTTCGTGTTCCAGCAAGGCCCGATCTTCCACAACCTGGTGCTGGCGGACGAAATCAACCGTGCCCCGGCCAAGGTCCAGTCGGCCCTGCTCGAAGCCATGGGCGAACGCCAGGTCAGTGTCGGGCGCAGCACCTACGAGCTGTCGCCGCTGTTTCTGGTCATGGCCACACAAAACCCCATCGAGCAGGAAGGCACCTACCCGTTGCCCGAAGCCCAGCTCGACCGCTTTCTGATGCACGTGAAAATCGGCTTCCCCGACGCCGCCGTCGAACGCCGGATTCTGCAACAGGCCCGCGGCGAAGCGCTGCACGGTGAAACCAAACCCGAACGCCGGGTCAGCCAGCAGGCGATCTTCGCCGCGCGCAAGGAAATTCTCGGTTTGTACATGGCCGACGCCGTGGAGGAGTACCTGGTGCAACTGGTCATGGCCACACGCATCCCGGCCAAGTTCGACCCGGAAATGGCCGAATGGATCGCCTACGGTGCCAGCCCGCGCGGCTCCATCGCCCTCGACCGTTGCGCCCGTGCCCACGCCTGGCTCGCCGGTCGCGACTTCGTCAGCCCGGAAGACATTCAGGCGGTGCTGTTCGATGTGTTGCGCCACCGCATCATTCTTTCCTTTGAAGCCGAAGCCGCTGGCATCGACCAGGACCGGGTGGTCCAGCGGATTCTCGACGTCGTAGCCGTCGCTTGACCCCCATGAACGCCCTCCTGCCGCCCGAGCCGGGCATCCGTGTCAGCCTCGCCGAGCTGATCGAGATGCGCCATCGCGTGCGCGAAGTCCAGCTGTTTTCCACGCCGAGCCAGCGCAGCCCGCTGATCGGCCTGCACCACTCAAAACTGCGCGGGCGCGGTGTGGACTTCGATCAGGTGCGGGTCTATCAGGCCGGCGATGACGTGCGCAGCATTGACTGGCGTGTCACCGCCCGGACCCAGGAACCGCACACCAAGCTGTTCCATGAAGAACGCGAGCGACCGATCTTCATCATGGTCGAACAGAGCTGCCGGCTGTTTTTTGGCTCCGGGCTGATGTTCAAGTCGGTGCTCGCCGCCCAGGCGGCGAGCCTGATTGGCTGGGCCGCGTTGGGCCATAACGACCGGGTCGGTGGGCTGGTGTTCGGCGACGACGAGCACTACGAGATCAAACCGCGACGCAGCAAACAGAGCCTGCTGCAATTGCTCAACCGGCTGGTGCGGGTCAATCAGTCGCTGCACACCGAACGCGAGCCGGACCGCGACGCCTTCGGCATTGCCTTGCGCCGCGCCCGGGAAGTATTGCGCCCCGGCAGCCTGGTGATCGTGATCTGCGACGAACGCGCGTTGTCGGACGGTGCCGAGCAGCAACTGAGCCTGTTGTCGCGCCATTGCGACCTGCTGCTGCTGCCCGTGTCCGATCCGCTGGATCACGCCCTGCCCGCCGCGGGGCTTTTACGCTTCGCGGAACGGGGTGCGCAGCTGGAACTCGACACGCTGAATTTCGACTTGCGCCAGGCCTATCGCGCACAAGCGGAAGCGCGCATCGACCGCTGGGAGCTGCTGGCGCAAAAGCTGCGGGTGTTGCTGATGCCGTTGAGCACCCAAAGCGAAATGGTCGAGCAATTGCGCGAATACCTGAACCCACAACGTCCGGGGAAAGGTCGATGAGCAGCCTCGATCAACTGCAACCGCTGATTTCCCCGCCACCGATCGGCTTCTGGCCACCGGCGCCGGGCTGGTGGCTGCTGCTGTTATTGCTGCCATTGATCGGTTTCGGCCTGTGGCAGTTGCGCCGTTTCATCCCGAACAAGCGCCCTGTCGTGCGCGCCGAACAACCGCTGGACCCGGTGCGTCTCGCCGCCCTGGCCGAGCTCGCCCGGATGCCCAAGCCCTACGACGGCGCCCCGGCCGGTGCCTGGCTGCAGCAACTCAACGGCTTGCTCAAACGCCTGTGCCGCAACCATTACCCCTACAGCCAGAGCCATACTCTTAACGGGCGCAAATGGCTGGCGTTCCTCGACAACCGCTGCCCGGCCGCCGGCCTCACGCGCTGGATGGTGCTGGTGGAAGGCGCCTACAAACCCGAATGCAAACTCGACGACAAAGCCATCGCCGGCCTGACTCAAGCCGTCGACACCTGGATTCGCAAACATGTTTGAGTTCGCCTGGCCGTGGATCTTTGCCCTGCTGCCGCTGCCCTGGCTGATGCGGGTGCTGCTGCCGGTGGCCGACAGTGGCGAGCCGGCGCTCAAGGTCAGCTTCCTCAGCGACCTCGAAGGCCTCGCTCGCCGCCGCGCCCGGGCCAACCTGCCGGCCTGGCGCCAGCAAGCCCCGTTCATTTTGCTGTGGCTGTTGCTGCTGATCGCCGCGGCGCGCCCGCAATGGCTCGGCGACCCTCTACCGATTGCCGCCAGTGGCCGCGACCTGCTGGTGGCGGTGGACGTGTCCGGCTCGATGGATTTTCCCGACATGCAGTGGCAGGACGAAGACGTCAGCCGACTGTCATTGGTGCAGCATTTGCTCGGTGATTTTCTCGAAAGTCGCGACGGCGATCGCGTCGGGTTGATCCTGTTCGGCAGTCAGGCCTATCTGCAAGCGCCGCTGACCTTCGACCGACACACCGTGCGGGTGTGGCTCGACGAAGCGCGGATCGGCATCGCCGGCAAGAACACCGCCATCGGCGACGCCATCGGCCTGGCCCTCAAACGCCTGCGCCAGCGCCCGGCACAAAGCCGCGTGCTGATTCTGGTCACCGACGGCGCCAACAACGGCGGCGAAATCGATCCGCTGACCGCCGCACGCCTGGCGGCTAATGAAGGCGTGAAAATCTACCCGATCGGTATCGGTGCCGATCCGGAACAAAGCGGCACCCTGGGCTTCCTGGGCACCAACCCGAGCCTGGACCTCGACGAACCCGCCTTGAAAGCCATCGCCGAAGCCACCGGTGGCCAGTATTTCCGCGCCCACGACGGCCAGGAATTGCAGGCGATCAAGCGCACCCTCGACAAACTGGAACCGGTGACCCAGCAACCCACTCAGGCCCGCCCGGCCCAGGCGTTGTATCACTGGCCGTTGGCGATGGCGCTGCTGTTGAGCATGCTGCTGGTGATCCGCGAGCGCTGGCCGGATAACCCGTTGCAACGGCTGTTTACCAAGGAGCTGTTTACAAAAGAGCGGTTTCTGCAAAAGCAACTGCCCGACTGGCGTCAGCGGCTCAAACGCCTGCGTCTGCGGAGGCGTCGATGATTGCCCTCTGGCCGCACTGGTTCCGCCCCTGGTGGCTGCTGTTGTTGCCGTTGCTGGGCTGGTTGCTCTGGCAACTCTGGCACCGGCAGAAACGCGCCGGCCGCTGGCAAATGATTCTGCCACCGGCCTTCCATGCCGCGTTGCTCAGTGGTGGCAGCGGTCGCGAAAGCAAACTGCCGTGGGTTGCCCTGGGCCTGGCCTGGGTGCTGACCGTGCTGGCTCTGCTCGGGCCAGGTTGGCAGCGAGTGGAACAAACCAGCCAGAAACCCGCCGACCCGCTGGTGGTATTGCTCGAGCTGACCCCGGAAATGCTCGCCACCGACGTTGCGCCGAACCGGCTGGAACAGGCCCGGCGCAAACTGTTCGACCTGCTGCAAAACCGCAGCGATGCGCAGACCGCCATCGTCGTCTACGCCGGCAGCGCTCACACCTTGGTGCCGCTGTCGGATGACCTGTCGACCAGCCGCAATCTGCTGGATGCGCTCAAGCCGTCGCTGATGCCTCAGGCCGGTCATCGTGCCGATCTGGCGGTGACCAAGGCCCTGGCGCTGCTGGATCAGGGCGCCCTCGGCCAGGGCCGGGTCCTGCTGATCGGTTCGTCGCTGACGGAACAGGAGCGTCAAGGGATTCGTCAGGCGCTGGACGACAAGTCCACGCAATTTCTGATGCTCGGTATCGGCACCGCCGAAGGCGCGCCGGTCGCGCAGGACGACGGCAGTTTCCTCAAGGATGACCAGGGCGCGATTCTGGTGCCCCGTCTGGACGGCCCCAGCCTGAAAGCCTTTGCCAATGGCGTGGGCGGACGTTATCGCCAGGCGCGCCTGGACGATGCCGACCTGCGCGGCCTCGGTCTGCTCGACGGCCCTCGGGATCTGCGTAACGACGGCCAGACGTTGCGTCTCGACACCTGGGCCGATCAGGGGTATTGGCTGCTGTTGCCGCTGTTATTGCTGACCGCCTGCGCCGGACGCCGCGGTTGGCTGTTCTGCCTGCCGCTGCTGTTCCTGCTGCCACAACCCAGTTACGCCTTCGATTTCGAAGACTTGTGGTTGCGACCCGATCAGCAGGGCCTGCATTTGCTCAAACAAAAACGCCCGGCCGAGGCCGCACTGCATTTCGAAGATCCGCAATGGCAGGGTGTGGCGCTCTATGAGGCCGGCGATTTCAGTGGCGCCGCCCAGCGGTTTGCCGAAGGCAACGATGCGCACGCCCACTACAATCGTGGCAATGCCCTGGCCAAAAGTGGTGAACTGGAAGCAGCGCTGGATGCTTACGAACAAGCACTGGAACTTCAAGCGGATATGCGCCCGGCCCTGACCAACAAGGCACTGGTGGAAAGCCTGCTCAAGCAGAAAACCTCAGCGCCGCCTGTCGAGCCGGAAAAAACCGCCGATGGCAAAACTGAAACCATCACCCAGGAACCACCGCCGGGCAGCGCCACCCAACCCAGCAATGGCGAGCCGAAAGCCGACGCCGAGCAAACCACCCCGGACGCCGAGAAGCCGACCACGACGCCACCGCAACCGGGCGCCAATGAAGTCCCGGGCAGCGAGCTGGAGGATGAACAAAGCACCAGGCCACCACGGCGACCGGCCAGCGACAGGCTCGAAGGCGAACAGCGCCAGGCGCTGGAGCAATGGCTGCGCAAGATCCCGGATGACCCCGGAGAACTGCTCAGACGCAAATTCTGGTACGAACAGCAACAACATCAGGATCAGGGAAAAACTCGATGACCCGCTTCACCGCCTTCTTGCTCGCACTGCTGCCCGCCCTGTTGCTCTGCACCGTTCAGGCCCAGGCGGCGGGGCTGGTCGCCAGTGTCGATCGCAGTCGCCTGAACTCCGGGGAGACGGTCGAACTGACCCTGGAATCCAACGACGTGACCCAGTTTGGCAAACCCGACCTGGCGCCGCTGGAGCCGCTGTTCGAAGTACGCGGCACCCGCCAGGTCAACCAACTGAATACCCTCAACGGCAACACTCAGGCGACCACCCGCTGGATCATCACCCTGCTGCCCCGGCAGAACGGCAGCGTGGTGATTCCGTCGCTGCAACTGGGCGACGCCCAGAGCCAGCCGATTACCGTGCAGGTGATCGAGAGTGAAACCCAGAACATCCGCAACACCCTGGCATCGGTGTTCATCGAAGCCAGCCTCGACCAGAGCAGTGTCTATGTGCAGGCTCAGGCGATCCTGACCTTGCGCATTTACCATTCAGTCGCCCTGTATGACGACAGCAGCCTGACCCCGTTGCAGATTCCCGATGCGCGCATCGAACAGCTGGGCGAGCCGCGCACCTACGAGAAAGCCATCAACGGTTTGCGCCATGGCGTGATCGAAATGCGCTACGCGATCTACCCGCAGCACAGCGGCGTATTGACCATTCCGGCGCAGATGTTCAGTGCCACGCCGGTCGATACCCAGCCGTCCCAGGACGCAACACCCCAAGGGCCGAAACCGGGCAAGCTGATGCGCGTCAGCTCCGCCGAGATCCCGCTGACGGTCAAGGCCAAACCCGCTACTTACCCAGCCGATGTTCCCTGGCTGCCGGCCCGCAGCCTGAGCCTCGGCGAAAGCTGGAGCCCGGAACCGGATCATGCGCAGGTCGGCGATTCGCTGACCCGCAGCCTGACCTTGAACGCCGAAGGCCTCGCCAGTTCCCAACTGCCACCGTTGCCCGCCACCGAAATCAACGGCCTGCGGCGCTACCCGGATCAACCGGTGCTGAGCAACCAGAGCGGCGAACGCGGCTTGATCGGCAGTCGCGAGGACCGCGAAGCCCTGGTGCCGACCCGCACCGGCGCCATTGATTTGCCGAGCGTTGAAGTGGTCTGGTGGAACACCTTCGAGGATCACCTGGAGCACAGCAGCCTGCCGGCCCGCACGCTGCAAGTGGCGAGCAACCCGAGCCTGATCGTCGACACCCCGGCGGGAGGCCCGCAGGTGATGCCCGGCGCCACCAGCGAAGCCCTGTGGTGGAAGCTCAGCACCGTGATCCTGGCCTGCACCACCCTGCTGGGCTTCGGCCTCTGGTGGCGCGCCCGCTCGCAACCGGCGATCCTGCGGGCGGCGCAGACCGGCCCGAGCCCACGCACCCTGCTCGACGACCTCAAACGCGCCTGCCAGGCCAACGACCCCCACGCCACCCGGCAGGCCCTCGACGCCTGGGCCCGGCAACAGCCGGAAACCCTGGCCGACATGGCCGCGCGCTTCGTGCCGCTGTCCGATGCCCTCGATGGCCTGAATGGCGCGCTCTACAGCGAAACCGGCCAGTACTGGCAAGGCGAGGATCTCTGGCGCGCGATTCGTGCAATCCCGACGGCCGAAGGGGTTCAAGACCTGGTTGGCGATACTGGGTTGCCACCGCTCTATCCCAAATAAATCAAAAGATCGCAGCCTTCTACATTCCCGACCTTTTGCCAGTAAACTCTCCCCTCTTTAGCCGCCATCATTTTCCTCGCGGCCATCACCTTATTTTGTTGCGGAGTACGCCTTGCGTCTGTTTCACACCTCCGACTGGCACCTTGGGCAGAACCTCCACGGCCAGGAGCGCGATTTCGAGCACGCCTGCTTTCTCGACTGGCTGCTGCGGCAACTGAAGCTGGATCAGCCCGATGTGCTGCTGATCGCCGGCGATATCTTCGACACGGTCAACCCGCCGGTCAAAGCCCAGGAACGCCTCTACGACTTCATCGTCAGCGCCCACGAACAGCAGCCTTTGCTGACCATCGTGATGATCGCCGGCAACCACGACTCCGGCTCACGAATCGAACTGCCCGCGCCGTTGATGCGGCGCTTGCGCACCCACGCCCTCGGTCGCGTGCTGTGGCTCGATGACGGTCAACTGGATGCCGAACGCCTGTTGCTGCCGTTGCCTGATGCCAGCGGCGAAATCGTTGCCTGGTGCCTGGCCCTGCCGTTCCTGCGCCCCGCCGAAGTGACCGGCGCGCATTTGGGCGATAACTACTTGCGCGGCATCGGTCAGGTTCACGAATGGCTGATCGAAGCGGCCAACGCCAAGCGCAAACCGGGCCAGGCGTTGGTCGCCATCAGCCACGCGCACATGGCCGGCGGCTCGGTGTCGGAAGACTCAGAGCGCAGCCTGATCATCGGTAATGCCGAAGCCCTGCCCGCCGGCCTGTTCGGACCGAGTATCAGCTACGTAGCCCTGGGGCATTTGCACAAACCGCAGAAGGTCAACGGCGAAGAACGCATCCGCTACAGCGGCTCGCCGATTCCGTTGTCATTCTCCGAGATCAATTACCAGCATCAGATCCTCGACATTCAACTCGATGGCGAAACATTGGTCAGCGTCGAACCACGTCTGATTCCGCGTTCCGTCCATTTGCAACGCCTCGGCCCCGCGCCATTGGCGGAGGTCCTGCTGCAACTGGCCGACCTGCCCGACATCGACCTGCTGGCCGATATCCAGCGCCAGCCGTGGCTGGAAGTGCGGGTGCGTCTCGACGAACCGCAGCCGGACCTGCGCCACCAAGTGGAAACGGCCCTGCAGGGCAAGGCCGTGCGGCTGGTGCGGATTGCCGCCGAATACGCCGGCAACGGCAGCCGTGAGGGCGTCGATGACGGCGCCACTTTGATCGAACTGGATCAGCTCACGCCCCAGGAACTGTTCAGTCGTGCCTGGCAGGACAGCTACGGCAGCGAGGTCGACGAGCAAACGCTCAAGGACTTCGCCGAGCTGTTGCAGGACGTGCAGATGGAGAGCGAGCAGCCATGAAAATCCTCGCGATCCGCCTGAAAAACCTCGCCTCCCTGGCCGGGCCGTTTGAGATCGACTTCACCGCCGAGCCCTTGGCCAGTGCAGGCTTGTTTGCGATTACCGGGCCCACTGGCGCCGGTAAAAGCACCCTGCTCGACGCGCTGTGCCTGGCGCTGTTTGGCGCCGTGCCGCGCCTGAACAACACCGGTCGCGATGCCAAGGTCCCCGACGCCGATGGCGAAATCGGCACCGGCGACCCGCGCACCTTGCTGCGTCGTGGCACCGGTGAAGGCTATGCCGAAGTGGATTTCGTCGGCATCGACGGTCGCCGCTATCGCGCTCGCTGGGAGGCCAATCGCGCTCGGGAAAAGGCCGGCGGCAAACTGCAAGCCAGTCGTCAGAGCCTGCGCGACATCGATCAGGATCAACTGCTGGCCAGCCAGAAAGGCGAATACAAAGCTCAGCTCGAAGCCGCGCTGGGCCTGAACTTCGAACAGTTCACCCGCGCCGTGTTGCTGGCCCAGAGTGAGTTCAGCGCCTTCCTCAAGGCGGACGACAACGACCGCAGCGAGCTGCTGGAAAAGCTCACCGACACGGCGCTGTACACCCGCCTCGGTCGCCGCGCCTTCGACAAGACCAAAGAAGCTCGCGAAGCCCATAAGCTGTTGCAGGATCAGGCCACCGGGGTCACGCCGCTTTCCCCCGAAGCTCGGGCCGAGCTTGATGAGCGTTTCAACGATGCCCAGCAGCAACTCAAGGTCCAGCAGGCACAGCTCAAACAGCTGGAGTTGCAACACACCTGGCTCAAGGAACTGAGCCGGTTGCAGGACGTGCAACAGAGCGCCACCGAGCAACTGCACTGCGCCCAACAAGATTGGAACAATCTGGCCGGCGAGCGCTTGAAGCTGACCCGCCTGGAACAATTGGCCCCACAACGGCATCAATTCGCACGCAGGACCGAACTCACCGCCCAGCTCACACCGCTGGCGGCGCAGATTCAGCAGCACACGCAACAGCAAACCGGGCTGACCGAACGACAGACTCAACTCGAACAGAGCCTGAGCACCGCCCAAACGGCGCTGACCCAAGCGCAAAGCCAACACACCGCCAGCGCGCCACTGCTGCGTCAGGCCTTCGAAGAGCAAAGCACCCTCGCCCGTCTGGTCAAGGATGCCACCCTCAGCGCCGACCTCAAGCAGCAGGCGGAACAGGCCTGCACTCAGGGTCAGGGCACGATTCAGGGTTTGCTCGACCAGCAGAAACAGGTCGCCGAACGGTTGCAGCGGATTGCCGGGGAGCTTGAGCAAAGTGCTCATCTGGCGCCGCTGAGCGATGCCTGGAGCGCCTACCGCGATCGTCTGCAACAACTGATGCTGATCGGCAATCGCCTGAACAAGGGTCAGGCCGAACTGGCCGCTCTGGAGCAAAGCGCCGCCCGCGCTGCCGAGGAACTGGCCACACAACGCCAGAGCTTAGAGGTGCTGTACAAAGAGGCCGGCGCCGAGCCCGAGGCAGTGGCCGAGCAGATTCAGATTCTCGGCAGTTTGCTTCAGGACAACCGCAAGCAATTGCGGGCTTTTGAAGAGCTGACGCGACTGTGGGCCAGCCAGCAGGAACTGGACAAGCGTGGCGCCGAGCTGCAACAGCGGCAACAGGTAGCGCTGCAAGAACGAGATCGCTTAACCCGCGAAGGTGGCGAAGCAAAGGCTGAATTGGCAGTTGCCGAACAGACCCTGACCGTCACCCGCGAACTGCTGGAGCGTCAGCGACTTGCGCGCAGCGAAAGCGTTGAACAATTGCGCGAACAACTGCAGGACGATCAGCCCTGCCCTGTATGTGGCAGTGCCGAGCACCCTTACCACCAGCCAGAAGCACTACTGCAAAGCTTGGGTCGTCACGATGAAAACGAGCAGGCGAACGCCAAAAAAGCCGTCGATCTACTCAATGAAAAAGTCATCGATCTGCGAGCACAATACAGCGGAATAATCGCTCAACTGAAAGAGCTTAAACAGCAGCAAGAACAGCTCGCGACTCAGCAACAAGGCCTGACACCGAGCCTCGAAGCACACCCGCTGTCCGCTCAACTGCTGGCCCAGGACGCAAGCAAACGCGATGCCTGGCTGACCCAACAAAGCAGTCAGTTGAACCAGAGCATCACGCAAGACGAACACCGGCAAACCGCCCTGCTCACCCTGCAACAGGATGCCGCGCGCCTGGCGCAGCAACTGCGCAGCGCCGAAGCCGCGAACCAACAGGCGACACAACACCTGCTCAACCAGCAACGCGAGTTGAGCAGCGATTGCCAACGCCTGGACGAAGAACTGACGGCGTTCAGCACCCTGCTGCCAGCCGAGACGCTCGAAGCGTTGCGCAACGAACCCGCCGCGACCTTCATGCAGCTCGACCGGCAGATCGCCCAGCGCCTGGAACAACTCGACCAGCAGCGCGATGAACTCGGTGAACAGCAACAACGCCAGCAGACGCTGGACAAAGAACAGTACCAACAGCAGACCCGCACCCAGCAACTGGACACCGCACAACAGCAGTTCACCGCGCTGGCCGGACAGCAACAGGCTTGCCAGGAAAAACTGACTCAGCTGCTGGGCGAACACGCCAGCGCCGAACAGTGGCAGCAGCAACTGGATCAGGCCGTCGAGCAGGCGCGTAGTGCCGAAGCGACGGCCAACCAGGAACTGCAAACCGTGCGCACGGGGTTGGTGCAGCTGGCCGCCGAGCTCAAGGCACAGCAGGAACGTGCGCAGGCCCTGGAAACCGAAGACCGCGAGTTGAGCGGCAAGATCGCCGACTGGCGCGCGCAGCATCCAGAGCTGGACGACGGCGGACTGGAAGATCTATTGAGCGTCGATGATCAACAGGTCAGCGAACTACGCCAGCAGTTGCAGCAAAGCGAGAAAGCCATCGAGCAAGCCAAGGTGCTGTTGCAGGAGCGGGACCAGCGCTTGCTCGATCATCAGGCGCAGCACAACGGCAATCTGCACGCCGAACAACTGGCCACGGCGCTTGCCGAGCTGCAAAGCCTGTTCGCCGCCAGCGAACACCGCTGCGCCGAATTGCGCGCCGAACAAGCCGAGGATCAGCGTCGGCAGAACGCCAATCAGGCGTTGGCGCAGCAGATCGCCAATGCCTACGCCGAGTACCAGCGCTGGGCACGTTTGAATGCGCTGATCGGTTCGGCCACCGGCGACACCTTCCGCAAAATCGCCCAGGCCTACAACCTCGACCTGCTGGTGCATCACGCCAACGTTCAGTTGCGGCAACTGGTGCGGCGCTATCGCCTGAAACGTGGCGGTAGCATGCTCGGATTATTGGTGATGGACACCGAGATGGGCGACGAACTGCGCTCGGTGCATTCGCTGTCCGGCGGCGAAACGTTCCTGGTGTCACTAGCCCTGGCGCTCGGGTTGGCGTCGATGGCGTCGAGCACGCTGAAAATCGAATCGCTGTTCATCGACGAAGGCTTCGGCAGCCTCGATCCGGAATCCCTGCAATTGGCCATGGACGCCCTCGACGGCTTGCAGGCGCAAGGGCGCAAGGTCGCGGTGATTTCCCATGTGCAGGAAATGCATGAACGGATTCCGGTGCAGATTCAGGTCCACCGCCAAGGCAACGGCCTGAGTACGCTGGAGGTGAAATGAATACGCTGTATTCGTTCCGCCGTTGCCCTTATGCCATGCGCGCACGCATGGCCCTGCGCTATTCAGGGGTTGAGGTGAATATCGTCGAGGTCAGCCTCAAGGCCAAACCTGCCGAAATGCTCGCGCTGTCGAGCAAAGGCACAGTGCCGGTGTTGAGTGTGGATGGGCGGGTGATCGATGAGAGCCTGGAAATCATGCGCTGGGCGCTGGCGCAGAACGATCCGCAGGACTGGTTGCTCAAGGATGATCCGCAAGGACAGCAACGCAGCGCCGCACTGATCGAAGAGAACGATCAAGTGTTCAAGGTGCACCTGAATCGCTACAAGTACGCCGAACGCTATCCCGAGCAGCCGATGGCGTTTTATCGCGCCGAGGGCGAGGTGTTCTTGCGCAAACTGGATGAATTGCTGGAGGGACGCGACTACCTGCTGGCCGGGCACCCCAGCCTGGCGGATATCGCGGTGATGCCATTCGTGCGGCAATTCGCCCATGTGGATCGCGAGTGGTTTGGGCAGACGCCTTATGTGCGATTGCAGGCGTGGTTGCAGCGGTTTCTGGAGTCAGAGTTGTTTACCGGCGTGATGGCAAAACAAAAGTAAGAGCATTCCATTGTGGCGAGGGGGCTTGCCCCCTCACCACAATTGACCTCATATGCTGGGGATTCAGGCCAATACCGAGCACATCCCCAACGCCGAGCAATCCACCTGGAATGGCCCGAAGAATTCGCTATTGGATTTGCTCGGCGGATTACCCGCCAGCAGCTCCAGGGCCTTGGCAGTCTGGATGTTGTGGGCGATGTTGTGGTTGCATTCGATGGCGCGTGCCACCGACCCCGCCGAGCCCTGCCCGATCCCCAACAACGAAGCGCCATTGGTCATGAACGCCAGGAAGGCGATGACCCAGAGTCCGCGTCCTTTCATGCCCCTGCCACTCCCGCCACGTCGGCGTCATCAACCACCGCGTTTTGAGCGCGGTGTTCGAACTGGATACCGGGATAAGCGACCTGAATCGGTGCTTGAAGGCTGTGTTGCAATTGGGTGGAAAGGCTGACGAGCAACACCATGGCCAAGTAAAGACCAATGGCCAGGTACGCGCCGTGTTTGGCAGAAGTGAGAATTGCGCTGGCCATGGTGTTCTCCGTGGGCATGTTTCAGTGCCCACAGAATCGATCAAAAAACAGAAGATAACTAGCGACCTTTATGCATAGTAGCTATCAGTTTTATTGATCATGAACCCAGCGTGTTTCAGTCCTCGATAAAGCTCATCAAGCGCTCGCGGGCCGCCTCAGGCTCGTTGGAAACGGGCTCGGCAGCCGACAGAATCGGGGTGGAATAGAGAAACAGGAGAACCACTGCCAGACGCATCGCCATGCTGTCGATCCTTATTGGGGAAGGAGTCAAAAAATCAGCGTCAAATTTAAACTCATGGCCATGTGATATCAAGCAATACATTGATAGCAATATGATGCTGTCGTAAACACGTTATGCAGGAGCGACATCACTTCGGGGCTTTTCGACGCCTTACAGGTCGATCGGCAAGTGACTTCGCTCCTGCATAAAAGGTGCAGGGCTGACATTTCAGTGTTGGGTTTTGTGATCCAGCGCGGCGTAGAAGTTGGCGCTCTGTTG
This sequence comes from Pseudomonas sp. EL_65y_Pfl2_R96, assembly GCF_963970905.1. Lineage (NCBI taxonomy): Bacteria > Pseudomonadati > Pseudomonadota > Gammaproteobacteria > Pseudomonadales > Pseudomonadaceae > Pseudomonas > Pseudomonas sp. EL_65y_Pfl2_R96. The sequence goes on from NZ_CAXAQH010000022.1 coordinate 100,454, forward strand.
CAGGTATTTCTGGGTGTAGCTTTGGGTGTGGGATTTTTTGTCGCTGATTTCAACGTTGGCACTGGCGGGCAGCGCAACGGTCGCGGAGATAGCGGAAGCGGCGATGACAGAGAAGAGATTGAAGTTCATGGCGGTATTCCTCGATTCAGTTGGTTTGCTTGCCCGGTTGGGCCGTGAAGCAAACTTAACTCCCGAGGGTCGGCGCCTTGAAATGCTTTGTAGCATTAGCCGATATCAGTCTCATTAATAGAAGGTTGCAGGCCCCATCAACCGGGGCCTGCGGCCTATTGGCGCAGCAGAAACTTGAGATCGCTGGGGGCATCCATCGGCAGTTTCTGCACGGTTTTGCCCAACAGACCGGTCTTGGCATCGCGCTCGACGACGACAATCTGGTTGCTCTTCTGGTTGGCAATCAGCACGAACTTGCCACTGGGGTCGAGGCTGAACTCGCGCGGGTGATCACCGTCCACCGAGCGGCGTTGAAGCTCCTTGAGGTGGCCGGTGGCCGGGTCGATGGCGAACACCAGCAACTGATTGGCGGTGCCACGGTTGCTGACGTACAGGAACTTGCCATCGACCGAGGCGTGAAGCGCAGCCGCAGCCTTGCCCGATGTCGGCAGACCCGCCGCCAGATCGACCAACTGCGTTTGCTCGAGTTTGCCGTCCTTATAGTCGAACACCGCCACCTGCGCACTCATTTCCATGGTCAGCCAGGCGTGTTTGCCATCGGCGCTGAACAGCAAGTGTCGCGGCCCGCTGCCGGGTGGCAACTGGACGGATGCAGGTTTGGCGGCGGTCAGCGGCAGCTCCGGATTGGCCTTGGGGTCGAAGCGATAGACGAAGATCTTGTCCGCCCCCAGGTCATTGGAAAACACGTAGTGGCCATCCGGCGAAGAAACCACCGAATGCACGTGCGCCGACATCTGCCGCTCGGGGTTGACCCGGCTGGACGGGTGACTGCTCATCTGCACCACCGGTTTGAGCGTGCCATCGGCGCCCACCGGTAACACCGCCAGGGTGCCACCCGGGTCTTCAGCCACCGAGTAGTTGCTGACAAACAAATGGCTGGCATCACCACTGACGCTCGAATGCGTCGGCTCGTTGCCCAGGGTTTGCACCTGATTGATCAGGCTCAGCTCATGGGTCTTGGGGTCGATCGCATAGCTGCTGACACGCCCTACCGGATCGGCCTGACCGGGGCCGTTTTCGTTGACCGCGAACAGGCGCTGTTGATCCTTGGACACGGTCAGCCAGGATGGGTTGGCGCTCTTCACCACTTGCAGGGGTTTGGCGTCGATCTGCCCGGTGCGGCTGTCGAAGTTCAGGCGATAAATCCCCTGGCTCTGGCCGGCGGTGTACGACCCCACCAGCAACTCGTAGCTGTCGACCGGCGCTGCTTGCACGCCCATCGCGCCAACGCTGCCGGCGATCAACAGTGGCCAGAAGTTACGCATCCTCATTCGCTTCGTCCTCGTCGTCGTCACCACCGCCGAACGCTTCCATGGGCACCAGCCGGTGCTCGCCGGAATCACCGGTGATGATCCAGCTCTTCAAGCCAGGATCGAAAGTCGCCGCCGCGATCTGCGCCACGCTGAACTCCCAGCGCTTGAGCGCCCGACCGTCCATGCATTCGATGTGCAGGTTATCGTCTTCATCGAGGGAAAATTCGAAGGCGTGCAGCCCGTCGATCTCCAACATGTCGCAGTGTTCAAGGGCTTCGATCAAGGTGTTGGTTACGGCAGTCATGGCAGTCAATCTTTGAATGGGAAAGCCGCAATGATAGCTCATGCACTAAAGGATCGTTCCACTGGTCCCTGTGGGAGCGGGCTTGCCCGCGATGGCGGCAGTACAGCCAACATCGCAGTGACTGCCAGATCGCTATCGCGGGCAAGCCCGCTCCCACAGGGTTTACGCTCACCGTTAGAGAGCATCGCGGGACGGCTTGCCATCGACCAGGCGCTGGATGCGCAGCGGATTGCCATTCTTCAACGCTTCCGGCAGCAGGCTGTCGGGGTAATTCTGGAAGCACACCGGGCGCAGGAAACGGTCGATGGCCAGGGTGCCCACCGAGGTGCCGCGCGCATCGGAAGTCGCGGGGTACGGCCCGCCATGCACCATCGAATCGCAAACTTCCACACCGGTCGGATAGCCGTTGAGCAGGATCCGTCCGACCTTCTGTTCCAGCAATGCCGTCAGCTCACCAAAGCGTTCGAAGTCCGCCGGCTCACCGATAACGGTTGCCGTCAGCTGTCCGTGCAGGCCATTCAACGCGGCACTGAGTTGCGCCTGATCCGCCACTTCGACGAACACCGTGGTCGGGCCGAATACTTCCTCTTGCAGCACTTCATCGCCATCGAGCAACAGGCTCACTTCCGCCTTGAACAGTTGCGGCTGGGCTTGACTGCCTTGTTGTGGGCCGCCGGCCAAGTGCTCGATGTTCGGATGTGCAAGAAGCTTCTGCAGGCCTTTGCCATAGCTGCTCAATGTGCCGGCGTTGAGCATGGTTTGCGCCGGCTGATCGCCGATCAGCCCGGCCACCTGTTGCACGAACGCGCTGAACTGCGGCGAACGAATGCCGATCACCAACCCTGGATTAGTACAGAACTGACCACACCCCTGGACCACCGAAGCCGTGAGGTCACGGGCGACGCTTTCAGCACGAGTTTCCAGCGCCTGCGGCAACACGATCACCGGGTTGATGCTCGACATCTCGGCGAACACCGGAATCGGCTGCGCACGTGCCGCAGCCATGTCGCACAGCGCCCGGCCCCCCTTCAGCGAACCGGTAAAACCGACGGCTTGAATCACCGGGTGCTTGACCAGCGCTTCACCCACCCCGCCGCCGAAGATCATGTTGAACACACCGGCCGGCATGGCGGTTTTCTCGGCGGCGCGGATCACGGCGTCAGCCACCCATTCAGCAGTTGCCATGTGGCCACTGTGAGCCTTGAACACCACCGGGCAGCCGGCGGCCAAGGCTGAAGCGGTGTCACCCCCAGCCGTGGAAAACGCCAACGGAAAGTTACTCGCACCAAACACCGCAACCGGCCCCAGGCCAATGCGGTACTGACGCAGGTCCGGACGCGGCAATGGCTTGCGCTCAGGCAGCGCCCGATCGATCCGCGCCCCATAGAAATCACCGCGCCGCAGCACCTTGGCGAACAAACGCATCTGGCCGCTGGTGCGACCACGCTCACCTTGAATCCGTGCCGCCGGCAACGCCGTTTCGCGGCAGACCACCGCCACGAACTCATCGCCCAGGGCGTCCAGCTCATCGGCAATCGCATCCAGAAACTGCGCGCGGCGCTCAGCGCTCAGGCTGCGATAGGCCGGGTACGCAGCAGCGGCAGCCTTCGCGGCGGCGTCGACCTCATCAAGGGTGGCCTGATAAAAATCGTGGGGCAAAGCCTCGCCAGTGCTGGCGTCGACGCTCTGGAGTTTGACGGTGCCGGTAGCGCTGCGCTGACCGCCAATGTAGTTGTGACCAAGAATCCGGGTCATGGGTGTCTCCTTAAAGTGTGCCAACGGTGCCGGGCTCGAACGCCGCTTCAACGGGCGCAATGCCGTTGATCAACGGCGCGCCGAACTCGGCCTGGCTGATCTCGAACACATCACCCGGTTGGGTGCGAATGCCGTCGGCGAAGGACAGGGTCGCGGTGCCGAAGAAGTGAATGTGCACGTCGCCGGGGCGCAGGAACTGGCTGTACTTGAAATGGTGATACTCAAGGTTTGCCAGGCTGTGACACATGTTCGCTTCGCCGCTGAGGAACTCGTTCTGCCACAGCACCTCGCCGGCGCGCAGGATGCGGCTGGTGCCTGCCAGATGCCGAGGCAATTCACCGACCCGAAGTTCCGGGCCATAGCTGCAACTGCGCAGTTTCGAATGGGCCAGGTAAAGGTAATTCTTGCGCTCCATCACGTGATCGGAAAACTCGTTGCCCACGGCGAAACCGAGGCGATACGGTTTGCCGTCGTGGCCGATGACATAGAGGCCGCTGAGTTCAGGTTCTTCACCAGCGTCTTCAGCGAACGGCGGCAGCGGGAACGGTTTACCCGGTCGCACGACGATGCTGCCATCGCCCTTGTAGAACCACTCCGGTTGCACACCGGCCTGCCCTGCCGCCGGTTTGCCGCCCTCCACGCCCCACTTGAAGATGCGCATGGTGTCGGTCATGGCGGCTTCGTCGCCGACCTGTTGATGCATTTTGTCCCGGGCCGAAGCGCTGCCCAGATGAGTCAGACCGGTGCCGCTGACCAGCATGTGCGCCGGGTCCGGGTGATCCAGCGGCGGCAGGATTTGCAGATTGGCCAGCAGCGCTGAATAGTCGTGACTGATGCCCAGGCCCAGGGTTTTAACCTGTTGCCCAAGATTGACACCCGCCTCGATCGCCGCCAGCGCCAGATCCCGCACCGAGCGCGCACTCTGCACTTCGCGGACCAGGCCGTCCTCGACCACACCGACGCGGCGTTCGCCGTTACTCAATTCGAACTGAACTAAACGCATGATTTTCTCCAGTTAACGCAAAACTTCAAAACAACGCAGGACCCTGTGGGAGCGGGCTTGCCCGCGATGACGGCGGCACATTCACCATTGATGTGCCAGGCAGATTGCAATCGCGGGCAAGTCGAATCGTCGCACCGCCGCTCCCACAGGGTCGGTGGTGAGCGCTTATTTCGTGTCAGGTGCGGGTGGCCCCACGCGCACTGGCCGCAAATTCATCGGCCGGCAGCACATGCTTACGCTCCAGCAGCCGATAAACCACGCCGGTCAAGACCAGGCCGAACACCATCACGCAGGACAGGAAGTACAACCCCGAAGCCAGATCGCCGGTGTATTCCTTCAGCGCACCGATCACGAACGGGCCGATGTAGCCGCCGAGGTTGCCCACCGAGTTGATCAACGCGATCCCCGCCGCCGCACTGGCGCCGGCGAAGAAGCGCCCCGGCAAGGTCCAGAACACCGCCGTGCAGGAAAACAGCGCGAACGCCACCAGGCACAGCGCCGCCAATTGCAGCACCGGCACCGACAGCCAGGCGCTGAGAAACAGACCGATAGCGCCCAACACATACAACACCGCCAGATGGCCGTAGCGATCATTCAAACGATCGGAACTGCGCGGAATGATCAGCAAACCGATGATCCCGAAGATGTAAGGCACCGACGACACGAACCCGGTCACCAGGTCCGTACCACCGAACTGCTTGATCAACGTCGGCAACCACAGACCCAGGCCGTAGATGCTCAGGGTCACCGGCAGATAGAACAGTGCCAGCAGCAACACCCGTTTGTCCTTCAGCGCATGCAGCGGATTGCCGTGACGGGTCTGACCGTATTCCTCCAGGTCCTTTTTCAGCTCGCCGGTGAGCCAGTCCTTCTCCGTCTGGTCCATCCATTTCACCTGTTGCGGGCCGTCCGGCAAGTAACGCAGCACCGGCCAGGTCAGCAAGATCGCTGGCGTACCGATGACGATGAACAGCCACTGCCAACCGTGCAGCCCAAGCATGCCGTCCATGCCGAGCAAGCCGCCGGACACCGGGCCGGTGATCATCATCGCGATAGGCTGGGAAAGGATGAACAGCCCGAGAATCTTGCCGCGATGACGAATCGGGAACCATTGAGTGATGTAGTACAGAACGCCCGGAAAGAACCCGGCTTCGGCCGCGCCGAGCAGAAAGCGCATCACATAGAAGCTGTTCGGTCCCTGGACGAACGCCATGCCGATGGTGATGGCGCCCCAGGTGAGCATGATCCGCGCGAACCAGCGCCTAGCGCCGAAGCGGTCGAGCATCAGGTTGCTGGGGATTTCCAGCAGGAAGTAGCCAATGAAGAACAGCCCGGCACCGAGCCCATAAGCCGCGTCGCCCAGGCCGATGTCAGCGCCCATGTGCAGCTTGGCGAACCCTACGGCGGAGCGATCCACATAGGCGATCAGGTACAGCAGGATCAGGAAGGGAATCAGTTTCAGCGTGATGCGACGGATAAGCCGCAGTTCCTGGCTCATGAGTTCGGTCTCCGATTGTTGTTGTTATAGAACCTCGGGGGACGCCTCTCACGGAATACCACCAGGGCCATCCCTCCGTTGAAATCAACTATATAGTAATACTATTTAACCAACAACACTTCCAAACACCCGGAATAGCGCTTATGTTACGCCATAGCTAGAACAATATAGTCATACAATAAGAGAGCCGATCATGTCTGATAAGAAACCCACCCTGCGCTCCGCCCAATGGTTTGGCACTGCCGACAAGAACGGCTTCATGTACCGCAGCTGGATGAAGAATCAGGGCATCGCCGACCACCAGTTCCACGGCAAGCCGATCATCGGCATCTGCAACACCTGGTCGGAACTGACCCCGTGCAACGCGCATTTCCGCCAGATTGCGGAGCACGTCAAACGCGGAGTGATCGAAGCGGGCGGCTTCCCGGTGGAATTCCCGGTGTTCTCCAACGGCGAATCGAACCTGCGCCCCACCGCCATGCTCACCCGCAACCTGGCGAGCATGGACGTCGAGGAAGCCATTCGCGGTAACCCGATCGATGGCGTGGTGCTGCTCACCGGCTGCGACAAAACCACCCCGGCGCTGCTGATGGGCGCGGCCAGCTGCGACGTGCCGGCGATCGTCGTCACCGGTGGGCCGATGCTCAACGGCAAACACAAGGGCCAGGACATCGGCTCGGGCACGGTGGTCTGGCAGCTCAGCGAACAGGTCAAGGCCGGCACCATCACCCTCGATGATTTCCTTGCGGCCGAAGGCGGAATGTCGCGCTCGGCCGGCACCTGCAACACCATGGGCACGGCCTCGACCATGGCCTGCATGGCCGAAGCACTCGGCACTTCCCTGCCCCACAACGCGGCGATTCCGGCGGTCGATGCGCGCCGTTATGTACTCGCTCACATGTCCGGCATGCGCGCGGTGGAGATGGTTCGCGAAGATTTGAAACTGTCGAAAATCCTCACCAAGGAAGCCTTCGAAAACGCCATCCGGGTGAACGCTGCCATCGGCGGTTCGACCAACGCGGTGATCCACCTGAAAGCCATCGCCGGGCGCATCGGTGTCGAGCTGGACCTGGATGACTGGACCCGCATCGGTCGTGGCATGCCGACCATCGTCGATCTGCAACCGTCCGGGCGCTTCCTGATGGAAGAGTTCTACTACGCCGGCGGCTTGCCCGCGGTGCTGCGTCGCCTCGGCGAAGCCAACCTGATTCCGAACCCGAACGCCCTCACCGTCAACGGCAAAACCATCAGCGAGAACACCAGGGACGCGCCGATTTACGGCCAGGACGAAGTAATCCGCACCCTCGACAACCCGATCCGCGCCGACGGCGGCATCTGTGTGTTGCGCGGCAACCTGGCGCCACTGGGTGCGGTGCTCAAGCCCTCCGCCGCGAGTGCCGAATTGATGCAACACCGTGGCCGTGCAGTGGTGTTCGAGAACTTCGACATGTACAAGGCGCGGATCAACGATCCGGAGCTGGACGTGGATGCCAACTCGATTCTGGTGATGAAGAACTGCGGCCCCAAGGGTTATCCGGGCATGGCCGAAGTCGGCAACATGGGGTTGCCGGCCAAGCTGCTGGCCCAGGGCGTGTCCGATATGGTGCGGATCTCCGATGCACGTATGAGCGGCACCGCCTACGGCACGGTGGTCTTGCATGTGGCACCGGAAGCCGCCGCCGGCGGGCCTTTGGCGGCGGTGAAGGAAGGTGACTGGATCGAACTCGACTGTGCCAGCGGCCGTCTGCACCTGGACATCCCCGATGCCGAACTCGCGGCGCGCATGGCCGACCTGCAACCGCCGCAACAGTTGCTGGTGGGCGGCTATCGCCAGCTGTACATCGACCATGTGTTGCAGGCGGATCAGGGCTGCGACTTCGACTTCCTCGTGGGGTGCCGAGGATCCGAAGTACCGCGTCACTCTCACTAATCACCACAACCCCTGTGGGAGCGGGCTTGCCCGCGATAGCGGTGGATCAGTCGCCATCAATGTTAAACGTGATGGCCCCATAGCGGGCAAGCCCGCTCCCACATATTGATCTTCATCTGACTCAGGACCGTGCTTGCTCTGGCGACCGTCCTCGCCGCGCCTGCTATCATGCGCAGCACCTCCATCGCACAGGATCGCGCCGTTCCCCATGGATTACCGCAAACCCTCCGACCGCAAAAGCATGCACTCGCGCATCGTCCAGGAACTGGGCATGCAGATCGTCTCGGGACGTTTCAAGCCGGATGACAAACTGCCCGCCGAAGCCCTGTTGTGCGAGGAATACGCGGTCAGCCGGCCAGTCCTGCGCGAAGCCACCCGAGTGCTGGTCGCCAAGGGCCTGGTGTATTCCCGTCCGCGGGTCGGCACGGTGGTCAAGCAGCGTAAGGAATGGCACATGCTTGACCCGGACGTGCTGCACTGGCTGATGCAAAGCAGCCCGCAAAATGAATTCTTTGATCTGTTGACCAGCGTGCGCAGCATCATCGAACCGGCCGTCGCCGCGTTGGCCGCGCAGTTCGCCACCGAGGAAGACATCGCCTCCATCGGTGAAGCCTACCAACGCATGGAAGCGGCGCCGACACCCGAAGCCTTGCTGCAACCAGACCTGGATTTCCACAGCCGAATCGCCGACGCGACCCACAACGACTTGCTGGCAAACCTGTGCAACATGTTGTCGGTGGCGATTGCCGAAGCCTTGAAGCACTCCAACCAACGGCCGAATCTGCACGAACTGGCGTTGCCGCGGCACAAGGCGATCCTGACCGCCATCGAGAATCGTGATGCGCTGGGCGCGCGGCATGCGACGCTGGTGCAACTCGACGATGCGCGCAGTGCACTGAATGTGGTGCTCGGCACCGATCCCTCATAACCACCACTGAACCTTGTGGGAGCGGGCTTGCCCGCGATTACGGAGTGTCAGTCGATATAGATGCTGAATGATCCGCCGCAATCGCGGGCAAGCCCGCTCCCACAGGGACTGATGTGAAGTTTGAGATGAAAAAAAGCCGCAACCTTGGTTGCGGCTTTGTTGTTTCAGCGACCGGTCAGTGAGCGAACAGCGAGTTGCCCTTCTGCCCCGCCAGTTTCTCTGGTTTGATCAGGAACCGCGCCAGCGCTGGCAGCAGCCACAACGCGCCGAACATGTTCCAGAGCAGCATGAAGGTCAGCATCAGGCCCATGTCGGCCTGGAATTTGATGGCCGAGAAGATCCAGGTACACACGCCGATCGCCAGGCACAGACCGGTGAACAGCACGGCTTTACCGGTGGACTTCAGCGTCTGGTAGTACGCCTCTTGCAGCGGCAGGCCAGCACGCAGGAAGCTTTCCAGACGGCTGTAGATGTAGATCCCGTAGTCCACGCCAATCCCCACGCCCAGTGCCACCACCGGCAGGGTCGCGACTTTCACCCCGATGCCCATGAACGCCATCAACGCGTTGCCAAGGACCGAGGTCAGTACCAGCGGCAGCACGATGCACAAGGTCGCCGCCCAGGAACGGAAGGTGATCATGCACATGGTTGCGACACAGATGTACACCAGCACCAGAATGGTCAGCTCGGAGCGTTTGATCACCTCGTTGGTGGCCGCTTCGATCCCGGCGTTACCGGCGGCGAGGATGAATTCCAGGCCTTCCTTGTTGTTCTCCTTGGCGAAGTCCTGCACCGAATGCACAACGCGGTCCAGGGTTTCGGCCTTGTGGTCATTGAGGAACACCAGCACCGGCGCCAGGGAGCAATTGTTGTTGTACAAGCCATCGGCACGGGCGATGGAGTTGTTCAGCACGTCCGGGTTGCGCGACAGGGTTTCCCATTTCAGGTTGCCCTCGTTCATGCCCTTGATCATCTGCTTGGACACGGTCACCAGCGAGATCGCTGACTGCACGCCTTCGGTGTTCTGCATCTTCCACATCAGCTCGTCGATCGGTGCCATGGCCTCATAGCGCGAGCAACCTTCAGACTTGGTCTTGACCATCACCACCAGCACGTCGGAACTGGTGGAGTAGTTGTTGATGATGAAGCTGTTGTCCTTGTTGTAACGCGAGTCCGGACGCAGTTCCGGCGCGCCCTGGTCGAGGTCGCCGATTTTCAGGTTCTGGCTGTACCAGAGGCCTCCACCGAAGGCGATCAGCGCCAGGGCAATGGAGATCGGTGCGACTTTCGGGCTGGCAAAGTTCGACAGCAGGCGCCAGAACGGATGCTCGCGGTGCGCGTCTTTCTTGCTGCGCTCGACGGCGCGTTTGCTGATACCGACGTAGGAAATGGCTACCGGCAGCAGGATCAGGTTGGTGAACACGATCACCGCCACGCCGATCGACGCGCCGATGGCCAGTTCGCGAATCACCCCGATGTCGATGATCAGCAGCGTGATAAAGCCCACCGCATCCGCGAGGATCGCGATCATCCCCGGCAGGAACAGCTGGCGGAATGTGCGGCGTGCTGCCGTCAGCGCGTTTTCCGCCTCGCTGGACTGCAAGGCGATACCGTTGATTTTCTGCACGCCGTGGGAAATCCCGATGGCGAAAATCAGAAACGGCACCAGCATCGAGTACGGGTCGAGCCCGAAGCCGAAGAAGTGCATCAGGCCGAGCTGCCAGACCACCGCTACCAACGTCGTACTCAACACCGCCACGGTACTGCGCATGCAGTTGGTGAACCAGTACAGCAAAATCAGGGTAATGACGAAAGCGACGCCGAAGAACATCACCACCATGACCAGCCCATCGATCAGGTCGCCGACCTTCTTGGCGAACCCGACAATGTGGATCTTCACGTTGGGGTTCTGGGCTTCGAACTTGTTGCGAATCTTGTCTTCAAGTTCGTGAGAAAACTTGCGGTAATCCAGTGCCAGCAACTTGCCCTGGTCCTGCGGGTCCGGGTAGGACTCCAGCAGCGGGATGTCGACGATGCTCGACTTGAAGTCGTTGGCCACCAGCCGCCCGACTTGCCCGGACTTGAGCACGTTATTGCGCAGCAGGTCGAGGCTTTGCTGGGAGCCGCTATAGCTCTGGGGGATCACTTCACCACCGGCGAAGCCCTCCTCCGTCACCTCGGTCCAGCGCACGCTCGGACTCCACAGCGACTTGAGGCCGGAACGGTCGACGCCGGAGATGTAGAACACCTCGTCGTTGATCTGGCGCAGGGTCTCCATGTACTCCCTGGAGAAGATGTCACCATCAGTGGCTTCCACGGAAATCCGTACCGTATTGCCCAGGTTCGCCAGATCGTTGCGGTGCTCCATCATTTTTTCAATGAACGGATGCTCGAGCGGGATCATTTTTTCGAAACTGGTGGACGGCCGGATCAACGTCGCCTGCCAGAACAGGAAAACACTGACCAGCAGGCAGATGACGATCACCGCCGGGCGGTTGTTGAAGATCAGGCGTTCAAGAAACGTCGCCTTGTCCTGATGAGGAGTGCTTAAGGATGTCATAGACCCGCCTTCTTATTATTTGCCCGGCTCATTTGGACGACCCGTTTTTTCCATTCTCTGCGCCCGTTGGCGAAGTGACGCGAACGCCGCCCTGGCCTGCCAGAATCAGATTACCGTTGCCCGCCGCCGTGACCGCCGAGACGGAGATGCGATCCGGGCGGTTGAACACGCTGAAGGTTTCGCCGTCGTCGCTGCTGCGAATGATGCTGCCGCCGTTGCCGACAATCACGATGGAGCCGTCGTCGAGCAGCGTGGCGCCGGACAGGCCGAACTCCAGCGCGCCCCGTGCAGCCTTGAGCTCGACCTGCTCCCAGGTGCTGCCGAAATCCGTGGAGCGGTAGAGATTGCCCCGCAACCCGTAGGCCAGCAACGTGGCCGGTTGCGCGGTGCCGATCACGCCGAACAGCGAACCTTCGTACGGGCCTTCAAGCTTTTCCCAGGTCTGCCCTTCATCGCTGGAGCGGAACATGCTGCCCTGCTCGCCAACGATGAAAATGCCGGAATCCTTGACCGCCGCAATGGCGTTGAGGTGGTACTGGTCTTCGTTGTCGAGGCGGTCGCTGACGTCTTCCCAGTTTTTACCGCCGTCGGTGGTTTCCAGCAACGCACCGTAAGCGCCCACGGCAAAGCCGCTGTTGACGTCCTTGAACCAGACGTCGAGCAGCGGCGATTCGCGTTTCAGGTCTTCGAATTGTTTGGTCCAGGTGATGCCGCCATCTTCGCTGGCGAGGATCTGCGCGTCATGGCCGACGGCCCAGCCGTGTTTGTCATCGACAAAAAATACTGCCGTCAGCAGTTGCCGGGTCGGCACCTTGGCCTGGGTCCAGGTCGCGCCCTGGTCGTCGGAATACAGAATGTGCCCGCGATCGCCGACCACCACCAGGCGTTTGCCGGCGTGCACGACATCGAGCATCAGGCCTTTGCTGGCCTTGGCGGATTCAACGGAATAAACCACGTCGGAGGCTGGTGCGGCGGCGGCCAACACAGGCGCCGAAAGTACGGCACAGCTCAACAGCGAGAGCGCTGTAGCCAGCAACGCGAACCTGCGTAACGCCAGCGGGCGGCAAATACTCACACCCATGACAGGCTCACTCATAGACCTTCCCCCATTATTATTGTTAGGTCGTTCAACCTTTCAGGGCGCCGTAAGGGGTGCTCGCCGGGATTGCCCTATTCAGAAGCATAGTCCTGAAACCCGCAATCCAGAGCGCCCCTTCGGAAGCTGGCTTATCCTATCGGGGTTTGGAAAGGTCTGACAATCGACGCCACGTTATGTTTTGTTAACTGGAGGGGATATGGGTTGTGGGTGAATGAGGAGGTATTCGGAGGGGTGATTGGGGTTTGGGGTTTGGGGTTTGGGTGCATATCCGTTGCTGCGGTAACGGCGGCTGGCGGTTTCGCTCTTACAGCGAGTCACTTTGGAAAAGCCCCAAAGTAACCAAAGGGCTCTTGCCCCTTTCGTTCGGTGCCTCGCCCGGGCTCGGCATGCCCTCGCTCCGGTCCTGCTCCGTGGGCCCGCCGCCATCGGCCATCCATGGCCGGGGGCGGCTAACCCGGCATCCATGCCGGGTTGCCCACTGCGCAGAACCGGAACGAAGCCTCTCGAGGGGGCGGTGCGTCAAGATCAAAAGCTGCAGGCGAGCTAACGCTCGACCTGTTGAGTGGTGAAAAGCAGAGCGGATGTGCTCTGATTTTTTGTGGGAGCTGGCTTGTCGGGTCGCCGCATCGCTGCGATGGCGGCCTGTCAACCGACCAATCTTCCCCCGGATGTACCCAGTCCAACTGTGGGAGCGAGCCTGCTCGCGAAGCTGTTGATCTTGCTGTTGCTGTTGCTGTTGCTGTTGCTGTTGCTTTGGCTTTTGATCTTGATCTGTCTGCCCCTTTCCCAGAGGCCGAACGCAGGTATTGTGCAGGGGGCACCGCGGCAAGGATGCCGCGGTAGCCGCCCCCGGCCATGGATGGCCGATGGCGGCGGGCCCCCGGAGCAATGCCGGAGTGAGGGCATGCCGAGCCTGGGCGAGGCACCGAATGGTGGGGCAAGACCTTTTGGTTACTTTTGGGGCGTTCGGTACGTGTCAAGGTACCTGTCGCCTTGGTCCTCCAGTTGTTAGCCCGTTGCGTCCTTAATTTCAGGGCGCTCTGGGTTTAAATACACCGCATCTGCCAGCTTCCAGTTACGTG
>NZ_CAXAQH010000023.1:0-106816 GCF_963970905.1 Pseudomonas sp. EL_65y_Pfl2_R96
AGCTGGAAGGCATAAACAATCGAATAAAAGTCATTAAGCGGATGGCGTACGGTTACCGGGACAGCGAATTCTTTTTCATGAAGATCAAGAGCGTCTTTCCCGGTAATCCGTGAAGAACCTTTTTTTTTGAGCCCGGATTTGAAGGTATTGGATATGAAAGCTATTAAGTGGATGGCGTTCGTCGGCGTGATGGCGATGTCGTTGAATGCGCTGGCAGAAGGCGGCGGTGACGGGACGTTTGAGAGGGCGTTCAGTGCCAACGCCAAAGCCATGGAGCAGTACGCTGCCAGCCAGGGCAAACCCGCGCCGGTGGTGAAAGACTACGCATACGGAATGAAGCTGGACGTGGTCAAAGTGGTGAGCGTTGTGCGGCCGCAAGATGCTTGCACCGCAGTACCCACCGCCATGACCTACGAAGATTCTCAGGGCCAACTCAACACCATCAAATACACAGTGGCAGGCGATTGCCGCAAACGCGGTGGCTAACACCGATTCCCTCTCTACAAATGCGGCAACTGATGTCGCATCCCCCCTGTAGGAACTGCCGAAGGCTGCGATCTTTTGATCTTGATCTTGAAAAGCAAAATCAAAAGATCGCAGCCTTCGGCAGCTCCTACACAGTGTGTATTTCAATTCGGGATGTTTAACGGATATGGCGCAAGTGCAGAAGCTTCCCACAATGTTTTCAGGTTGTCCGTCGGACGTCCGGTCTCTAGCCTGCGTTCGTCGCTGCCAATTCAGCGACCGGGCCTGGAAACCCCGATCAGTAACAGTGGCGCCAACACGCCTTTCATAACGTATCCTTGCGCACCTTGAATGTGTGCACTCCGTTATGGCGGCTGTGCGTGGGAGACCTTCGGGTCGACCGGGTCGCCGCTGCCCGGGTTTCCAACCTGCGTACAGCTGCCACCTCTTCGTCCGGAAACCGAATGGGGCAGCTCCAACTTTTCAGTGGAGTTTCACCATGAAAAAGCCAACACCCAACCCTCCCGAAGCAGACGCCGTTGCGGACGCCGACTCAACGTCTCCCTACACCACCATCAACTCCAAAAAACTCGACGAAGATGCCGAACGTGCGCTCGATTACTACCTGAACCCTACCGCCCACGTCATGGCCACGCCCTACACCCCCAACCAGATGTATTTCGCCAATCCCAAAGCCGACACCGAATCCCTGCTGGCTAATGCCAGCGAGTCATTGTCCTCGGCCACGGTCATGCTCGGTGACTTCGCCGCGCTGCTGGAAGGCACGCATCGCAAGACTTTGCTGGGTATTGCACAAGTGGTGATGTTGGGCGAACTGGCGGTGAATCAGGCGTTGGATAACGTTGAGGTGACTGCCTAGATGTTGAGCAATGTGGCGAGAGTTTTGTTTCTCGCCACATTTAGATGAGCGTTGACCGTATATCAGAAAGCTATACGCGTATATGCATTAGCTATACGGTCGGTATAGAATCGATTCCGACGCCGCCTTCATGGCTTCACACCTAAAACGTTAGATCTCACGTTAAGCAGCATGGCCCAAGTCTCTCCGGGCCACTCAAGGAGTCAAAAAAATGAAAAGCAAATACATGCTGATGTGCTAATGCCATAAGGAGGCTCCGGCTCCAACATCACCTACCCAGATGGGAAACAGAACAATGTCCACCACAGCTGAAAGCGTTGAAAAATCCAAACCCGTTCCAATCAACATGAGAGCGGACGAAAAGAAACGTAACCTGATCGATCTGGCAGCTGCCATGTCCGGTCGTGATCGCACAAGCTTTATCCTGGAAGCAGCGTGTCAAAAAGCTGAAGAAGTGATTCTGGATAAACGATTGTTCCTTCTCGACGACGTTGCATTTGACGCATTCGAACAGGCTATTGAAGCCAACCCGGCCCGAGGTAACGAATGCCTGCACCAACTGCTCGCACGTCCAAAGCGGTGGAGCTGACCGCACCCGAAAGACTTAACGATCATCACGAGCTTGATGACTTCGATTCGGGTGAAGTGTCCATCGATCAATACCTGCAAAAGAAGGCACGAAAGGCGCAAGCCGCTAAACAGGCGGTTGTTTATGTCAGCTGCCGCAAAGCCACGTCGATCGTGATGGCTTATTACACTCTGTCGAGCGGTTCAGTCGCTCGTGCCAACGTCATGCCGAAAAGTCATCAACGCAATTCACCAAGCGTCCATCCAGTGACGCTACTAGGGCGTATGGGAGTAACACGCGAAGCTCAGGGTGAGGGTTTCGCCATCGACTTGCTGCAGGATGCGATTGAGCGAGCCATCAACGCATCCCAATCTATCGGCTCGAGCGCAATCATCGTCCACCCACTTAACGACCGCCTGTCAAATTTCTACATTAAGTACGCGGGATTTATTCCGTGCCCAGGCATTTCCCCTATTACCCTGATGCTGCCGCTGCGCTAGCACTCGATGTTGTCGCAATAGCGGGTTGATTATGCCAAGAGTGCAGCATGGGTACTGAGTCAGGTCGCGATCTACGGTAGCTTGCAGCTGGCAATCCTAGGGTATAAAAAAGGCGCCCCGAAGGACGCCAAAAGATTCACCTCTTACCAAAGGAGCAAGGAGCTTCTAAAGGTGAATTTGCATTAACCGTGAAATCAGAGAATCGCCAGCGGATACTCGACAATCACCCGCACTTCATCCAGATCCGACTCAAATGCCGTGGCGCGGGTTGTGGCCTGGCGCAGGCGCAACGACATGTCTTTCAACGAGCCGCTCTGCACCACGTATTTGACTTCGATGTCGCGCTCCCAGCGCTTCTGGTCGGTCAGCGGGTTGCCGTCGGCATCGCGACGCATGTACACGGCGTTGGCGTTGGAATAATCGGCGTCGGTGCCCCGGGCGTAACGGGTCATGAACGACAACCCCGGCACGCCATAGGTCGTCATGTCGAGGTCGTAGCGCACCATCCACGAACGTTCCTTGGGCGAGTTGAAGTCGCTGTACTGGATGGAGTTGTCGAGGAAGATCGAATCGGACTGGCGCAGGTAATCGAAGTCATCGTTGCCGTTGTTGCGCTGGTGCGACAGCGCGACGGAATGGGCACCGAGTTTCACGCCGACGCGGCCGCTCCAGATGTTGTTGTCGAATTCGCCGAGCAACTTTTTGCCTTCGTCGACCGCCTTGTAATAGTTCAGGCCGCCAAACAGTGACAGGTCATCCGACAGTGGGTAAGTCCATGCGGTGCCAGCGTAGTACTGATTCCAGGCATCCTTGAGACGGCTGGAGTACAGGCTGAAACTGAGGTTCTTGTTCAGCGAGTAGTCACCGCCCAAATAACCGATCCACGGCGAATTGACCGGGCCGGCATAGAAGGTCGCGAAGTTCTCGCGCATGTCGCTGGACACCGGTTGGCTCATCGCATGCAGTCGACCGCCCTGGACCGACAGACCCTCGATGCTGGTGTTGGTCGCCGTGACGCCGCGGAAGCTTTCCGGCAACAAACGGGAGTCACCCGCCGACACGACCGGGTTGGCGGGGAACACATCGCCAACCTTGATCACCGTATCAAAGGCGCGCACTTTGGCGGCGCCACCGACCTTGGTGTATTCGTCCCGAGCCTCGCCGTCACTGTTAACCGGCAGCACATCAAACGAACTACGGCCACCGTTGCGACCGTCACCGGTGTCGAGCTTCAAGCCGATCATCGCAAATGCATCGACACCGACCCCGACGGTGCCTTGGGTGAAACCGGATTCGAACTTGCTGATGACCGCGTGGGCCCAGGCTTCGGAATAACCGTTGCCGGTGGGACTGGACTGGCCGTTGCGGTGATCACGATTGAAGTAGACGTTGCGGTTGAGCACCGTCAGGCTACTGCCCTCGATAAACCCCTCGGCTTTATCTTCCGCCAACACCATGGACGGCCCGGAGCCGACAACCACCGCTAAAGCGGCCATCGACATTTTTGTATTGTTAACCATCAATCACTCCTTGGGTTCGGCAGAACGGGAACGTGCTTCGGCGTAGGGTTTTATTGTTCGGCGGGCAAGGGCCCGCCGGCATGGTCGCCGGGTGACATCGTTGCAAGCTGCGGATAACGCCAAGGTGATGGGGGAATTACAATTTCGTCATGTGGATGTGGCGGGAAGCGAGTGGCGGACTTGTTGGTTCGGGGTAGGTGCTTGCTCGGCAGTGATGAGTACCCGTTTTGGCAGTTTGAACTTGTGGGTCCGCAGCGTGACCTTGCCTTGGCGTTCATCGGCCAGGGCTTCGAGGCCTTCCATCAGATCCGAAAAAATATCTCGCTTCATGGTTCGCGATCTCCCTTGATAGCTGATCTTCGAATTTAACGGCAAATGCCTCCCGCCGAATGTCAGCTATTGCCCACCGCCTTGCAGGTAACTTCCTAAAAGAGAGGAGGGCGCTGAAAAGCAAAAGATTGCAGCCTTCGGCAACTCCTACAGAGATCGATGTTCATCCGCGATATTGCGGCGAACGCGGTCAATGTAGGAGCTGCCGAAGGCTGCGATCTTTTGATGTTGAATCCACAAACGCAAAAACGGCACCCGAAGGTGCCGTTTTTGTTTATTACCGAGTGTCGCTTAAGCGATCAACCCGCCAACCCCGATTGCTGAACCAGGTTCAGCAGCGGCTGTGGATACAGGCCGAGGAAGAACGCCAGTACGGCAATCGCCAGCAGCATCACGCCGCCTGCACGTTGTTCCCAGTGCAACTGGGCATCGTGGCGACGCAGGTTCGGTTCCATCAGGTACAGGGTGACCATGACGCGCAGGTAGTAGAAGACGCCGATGGCGCTGCCCAGTACCAGGGAGCCGACCAGCCACCATTGGTGCGACTCGACGCCGGTGGCGATGATGTAGAACTTGCCGATGAAGCCCGCGGTCAGCGGGATACCGGCCAGGGACAGCATCATCACGGTCAGGACGGCGGTCAGGTACGGACGGCGCCAGAACAGGCCGCGGTATTCGTACAGGGCATCGGCGTCACGGCCGTTGTACGGCGAGGACATCAGGGTGATCACACCGAAGGCGCCGAGGCTGGTGATCACGTAGGTGACCAGGTACACGCCGATGGCTTCCACGGCCAGGCCTTTGCTCGCCACCAGGGCGATCAGCAGGTAGCCGAAGTGAGCGATGGACGAGTAACCCAGCAGACGCTTGAGGTTGCTTTGGGTCAATGCCAGCAGGTTACCGAACAGGATCGACGCGATGGCGATGATGGTCAGCACGTTGCTCAGCACGCCACTGCTCGCCGCCGGCGAGATCTGGAACAGACGCACCATCACCGCGAACACAGCGACTTTCGATGCGGTGGCCAGGAACGCCGCCACCGGAGCCGGAGCCCCTTCATAAACGTCCGGGGTCCAGAGGTGGAACGGCACCAGCGACAGTTTGAACGCCAGGCCGATCAGCATCATGCCCAGGCCCAGCTGAGCCAGCGAACTTGGCAGGCCGGTGGCCGCCAGGGCCTGGCCGATACCGACGAAGCTCAGGCTGCCGGAATCGGCGTAGAGCAGGGCCATGCCGAACAACAGGAACGCGGAACCGGCGGCCGACAGCACCATGTACTTGATGCCGGCTTCCAGCGAACGCTTGTTGAAGAAGGCATACGCCACCAGACCGTAGACCGGTACCGAGAGCAGTTCCAGACCGACGAACAACCCGGCCAGGTGCTGCGCGCTGACCAGTACCAGGCCACCGGCGGCGGCCATCAGGATCAGCAGGTAAAGTTCTTCACGGTTGCCCGGGTAACCCGAACCGCCATCGCCGAGGTAGGCGTGGGCGAGGGTGACACAAGCGAGGGTGGCGACCAGGATCAGCGCCATGTACAGGCAGGAGAAGGTGTCGATCTGCAGCAGTGGAGTCACGGCCAGGGGCGCGACTTTCAGGGCTGGCAGGATCGACAGCAAGGCCAGGTTCAGACCTGCCACCGACAGCAGGAAGGTCTGTGAGTGGTTGCGGCGCCACGCGATAGCCAGCATCACCACGATGATCGTGGCGCTGGTGATCAACAACGGCGCAAGCGCGATAAAGTGTTGAGTCGTGAATTCCATAGCGCTCTTACCGGGCCGAAGCGAGTTGAGTGAAGGCGGTGCCGAGCCACTGCTGCACGCCATGCATCGTCGCGGCAGAGGTATCGAGGAACGGTTGCGGGTACACGCCGATGTAAAGCAGCAGTGCCGCCAGTCCAACCACCATGATCAGTTCGCGACCGTCCATGCCATGCAGCACCGCGTCGGATTTCGACGGGCCGAAGAAGGCACGGTGGACCATGATCAGCGAGTAGACCGAACCGAACACCAGGCCGGACGTGGCGATCACGGTGACCCATGGCGCGCTGGCGAAGGTGCCGATCAGGATCAGGAATTCACCGACAAAGTTACCGGTCGCCGGCAAGCCCAGCGACGCCGCCGCGAAGAACAGGCTGAGGGCCGGCAGGTAGGCAATCTTCGACCACAGGCCACCCATCTCACGCATATCGCGGGTGTGGGTGCGCTCGTACAGCTGACCGGAGAGGATAAAGAGTGCCGCGGCCGACAGACCGTGAGCCAGCATCTGCATGACCGCGCCCTGCAGCGCCAGTTGGCTGCCGGAGTAAATGCCGATCAGCACGAAGCCCATGTGGGAAACGGACGAGAAGGCAATCAGACGCTTGATGTCGGTTTGCGCGAAGGCCAGGAACGCACCGTAGAAGATCCCGATCAGACCCAGGGTCATGGCGAACGGCGCGAACTCGGCCGAGGCATTCGGGAACAGCGGCAGGGCGAAACGCAGCAGGCCATACGCAGCAGTCTTCAGCAAGATACCGGCCAGGTCCACGGAACCTGCAGTTGGTGCCTGGGCGTGAGCGTCAGGCAACCAGGAGTGGAACGGCACCACCGGCAGCTTGACCGCGAAGGCGATGAAGAAGCCGAGCATCAGGATGTACTCGGTGGTCTGCGACATCTTGGTTTTCAACAGATCGGCGTAGTTGAAGGTAATCGCGCCGGTGTCGTTGAAGTTGACCAGTACCAGCCCCAGGATCGCCACCAACATGATCAGGCCGGAAGCCTGAGTGAAGATGAAGAACTTGGTTGCCGCGTAGATCCGGGTTTTCTTGCCGTCCGAAGAACTGTGACCCCAGAGCGCGATGAGGAAGTACATCGGCACCAGCATCATTTCCCAGAAGAAGAAGAACATGAACAGGTCGAGGGCGAGGAACACGCCGACGACACCACCCAGGATCCACATCAGGTTCAGGTGGAAGAAGCCCACGTGACGCTGAATCTCTTTCCACGAGCAGAGTACCGAGAGGACACCCAGCAGGCCGGTCAGCAGGATCATCAGCAGCGACAGGCCGTCGAGGGCCAGGTGCACGTTGATGCCGAAGCGCTGGATCCAGACGTGCTTGAACTCAAGCGCCCAGGTCGGGTCGGCGCCAGGCGCCGGGGCAAATGAATAATCACCGTTGGCCCACAGCCAGAGGCCGAGGGAGAGCAACAGGGACATGGTGATCAGCGCAATCCAGCGGGGGAGGGTGGCGCCGAAGCGCTCACCCATCCAGCACAGCAGGCCGCCGATGAAGGGGATCAGGATTAGCCAGGGCAAAATCATGACGGGCTCGTTTCCTTTCGCAAGTTCGCAAGGTTCATATCAGACCGCTACCAGCACGACGGCGCCGATTACCAGCACGGCACCAGCAGCCATCGAGGCGGCATACCAACGCAGTTGACCGGTCTCGGTGCGGCTCAGGGCGGTGTGACCGCCTTTGGCCATACGCGGGATCAGACCGATGGTCTGGTCGAGCGGGTCTTTGCGCAGAATGTGGCTGATCGCAAGGTATGGCTTGACGAACAGTTTGTCGTAGATCCAGTCGAAGCCCCAGGCAGCGAACCACCAGGCCGAAAGGAAGCGGCCGACACCGCTGTTGGCGATGGCCGTGACGAAGCGACGCTTGCCGAGGAACAGCAGCGCGGCCAGCAGGATACCGGACAGGGCGATGGCGCCCGACGCGATTTCCAGACTGTGCTTGGCTTCGCCGCCGGCATGGCCGACGCTTTGCGGCAGCACACCGTGCAGTGGCGGAACGATCATTGCGCCGACGAACGTCGACAGTACGATCAGCACCGACAGTGGCAACCAGTGAGCGATACCGTGACCGGCGTGTGCTTCGGTCTTCGCTTCACCGTGGAACGTGATGAAGATCAGGCGGAAGGTGTACAGCGAGGTCATGAACGCGCCGACCAGACCTGCATACAGCAGACCCTGGTTGCCGCTGGCGAACGCTTCCCAGAGGATTTCATCCTTGGAGTAGAAGCCTGCGGTCACCAGAGGCAAGGCCGCCAGGGCCGCGCCGCCGACGATGAAGCTGGCATACGCCAGTGGCAGTTTCTTCCACAGACCGCCCATCTTGAAGATGTTCTGTTCGTGGTGGCAGGCAACGATCACCGCGCCGGACGCAAGGAACAGCAGTGCCTTGAAGAAGGCGTGGGTCATCAGGTGGAAGATCGCGCCATCCCAGGCACCTACGCCCAGCGCCAGGAACATGTAGCCGATCTGGCTCATGGTCGAATAGGCGAGGATACGTTTGATGTCGGTCTGCACCAGTGCGGCAAAACCTGCCAGCACCAGCGTCACGCCGCCCACAACACCCACCAGGTGCAGGATATCCGGCGCCAGTGCGAACAGGCCGTGGGTACGGGCGATCAGGTAGACACCGGCGGTCACCATGGTCGCGGCGTGGATCAGTGCCGAAACCGGAGTCGGGCCGGCCATCGCATCCGCCAGCCAGGTTTGCAGCGGCAGTTGCGCGGATTTACCGACAGCGCCGCCCAGCAGCATCAGGGTCGCCAGAACGATCCAGAAGTCGCCGGCCTTGAAGTGCTCAGGCGCCTTGATCAGCAGTTCCTGAATGTTCAGCGTGCCCAACTGTTGGAACAGGATGAACAGGCCGATGGCCATGAACACGTCGCCGACGCGGGTCACGATGAAGGCTTTGAGTGCCGCGTTACCGTTGTTGCGGTTGCTGTAGTAGAAACCGATCAACAAGTATGAACACAGGCCCACGCCTTCCCAGCCGAAGTACACGAACAGCAGGTTATCGGCCAGGACCAGGAACAGCATGCTGGCGATAAACAGGTTGGTGTAGGCGAAGAAGCGCGAGTAACCGGCTTCACCGCGCATGTACCAGGACGCGAACAGGTGGATCAGGAAGCCCACGCCCACCACCACGCCGAGCATGGTCACGGACAGGCCGTCCAGGTAGAGGGTGAAGGTCGGCGTAAAGCCTTCCACCGCCATCCATTGCCACAGCATCTGGGTGTAGTGACCACCCTCGGGTGGCGCAACGTTGAACTGCCAGATCACATAGGCCGCGACGATCGCCGACAGGCCAATGGAACCGACGCCGATCAGCGCCGAGAGGTTTTCCGAGAGGCGTCCCCGGGAGAACGCCAGCAGCACAAAACCGATCAGGGGGAACAGGAAAGTCAGATAGAGAAGGTTCATCCGCGCATCTCGCTGGCAGCGTCGATATCGAGAGTGTGGAAGCGGCGATACAGCTGCAACAGAATCGCCAGGCCGATACTGGCCTCGGCGGCTGCCAGGCTGATCACCAGAATGAACATGATCTGTCCATCCGGCTGCGCCCAGCGGCTACCGGCAACGATGAACGCCAGTGCGGAGGCATTCATCATGACCTCCAGGCTCATCAGCACGAAGAGAATGTTGCGCCGGACCATCAGGCCGACCAGACCGAGGCAGAACAGGATGCCGGCGACCGCCAGACCATGCTCCAAAGGGATAGCAGGCATCGTCATTGCTCCTTGGCTTCGTTGCGGCCCAAGTGGAACGCCGTGACGGCTGCGGCGAGCAGCAGCATCGAGGCGAGTTCGACCACCAGCAGGTAAGGACCGAACAGGCTGATGCCCACGGCCTTGGCGTCTACGGTGGTGTGGCCGAGGGCCTGACCGCTGGAGTGGTTGAACAGCACATACAGCAGTTCAGCCAGCAGCAGGGCGCCGAGTGCGACCGGGCCCAGCCAGATACCGGGCTTGAGCCAGACGCGCTCTTGCTGAACCGAGGCCGGGCCCAGGTTCAGCATCATCACCACGAACACGAACAGCACCATGATGGCGCCAGCGTAGGCGATCACTTCCAGTACACCGGCAAACGGTGCGCCAAGGGCGAAGAACGTCATGGCCACGGCGATCAGCGAAATGATCAGGTAGAGCAGGGCGTGCACGGGGTTGGTGTTGGTGATCACGCGAAGCGTGGACACAACAGCGATACCCGATGCGAAATAGAAAGCGAATTCCATCTTTCTTCCTTAAGGCAGCAAGCTCTTCACGTTGATCGGTTCGGCTTCATTCTGCGCGGAGCCTTTCGGCTTCCCGGCAATCGCCATACCTGCAACACGATAGAAGTTGTAATCAGGGTTTTTGCCGGGGCCGGAGATCAGCAGATCTTCTTTCTCGTAAACCAGGTCCTGACGTTTGAACTCGGCCATTTCGAAATCCGGTGTCAGCTGGATCGCGGTGGTCGGGCAGGCTTCCTCGCAGAGGCCGCAGAAAATGCAGCGCGAGAAGTTGATGCGGAAGAACTCCGGGTACCAGCGACCGTCTTCTGTTTCGGCCTTCTGCAGCGAGATGCAACCCACCGGGCACGCCACGGCGCACAGGTTGCAGGCTACACAACGCTCTTCGCCGTCGGGGTCGCGGGTCAGCACGATACGGCCACGGAAGCGTGGCGGCAGGTACACCGCCTCTTCCGGATATTGCAGCGTGTCGCGCTTGCGGAAGGCGTGGCCGAAGATCATCACCAGGCTGCGAAGCTGGGTGAAGAAGCCATGCACGATGTCAAAAATGTACTTCATGATTCTCTATCCTCACTGAGCCGCGACGGCGGGCGTGTTGAGCAACACGATCGCAGCGGTCACCAGCATGTTGACGAGGGTCAGCGGCAGGCAGAACTTCCAGCTGAAGTCCATCACTTGGTCATACCGTGGGCGCGGAATCGAGGCGCGCAGCAGGATGAAGAACATGATGAAGAACGCGGTTTTCAGTGCGAACCAGATGAACGGGATCTGCGGCAGAATGCCGAACGGACCGTGCCAGCCACCGAAGAACAAGGTCACCAGCAGCGCCGAAATCAACACGATGCCGATGTACTCGCCGACGAAGAACATGCCCCATTTCATACCGGCGTATTCAATGTGGTAACCGTCGGCCAGTTCCTGTTCCGCTTCCGGCTGGTCGAACGGGTGACGGTGAGTCACGGCGACGCCAGCGATGAAGAAGGTCAGGAAACCGAAGATCTGCGGAATGACGAACCACAGGTTCTGCGCCTGGTACTCAACGATGTCGCGCATGTTGAACGAGCCGACCTGGATCACGATGCCCATCAGCGACAGGCCCATGAACACTTCGTACGACACGGTTTGTGCCGAGGCCCGCAAGCTGCCCAACAGGGCGAACTTGTTGTTACTCGACCAGCCGGCGAACAGCACCGCGTAGACCGACAGACCGGCCATGGCGAAGAAGAACAGGATGCCGATGTTGATATCCGCCACACCCCAGGTCGGGGTGATCGGGATGATTGCGAAGGCAATCAGCAAGGCGCTCATGGCCACGACCGGCGCCAACGTGAAGATCACTTTGTCGGCGAACGGCGGGGTCCAGTCTTCCTTGAAGAACATCTTGATCATGTCGGCCGCAATCTGGAACGCGCCGAACGGGCCGACGCGGTTCGGACCGTAACGGTCCTGCCAGAGGGCGAGCAGACGACGCTCGACCCAGCTCAGCAGCGCGCCGCAGACCACTACGGCGAGCAGAATCACGATGGCCTTGAGGACCGCGATGATCACGTCAATCACTTCAGGCGTGAACCAGGTCATTGAGCTGCCTCCTGCAGACCGTCAACGGATTTGCCAAAGATCGCCGGCGGAATGCCGGCGATACCGGCCGGCAATGCGACCAGACCGGCACCCAGCTCTTCGTTGATGCGCAGCGGCAGACGCAGGGTCTGGCCGGCCACGTTCAGGCTCAGCAGGGCACCGTCATTGACGCCCAGGCGATCGGCTTCGGACTTGGCCAGCGACACGTAGGCGGCTGGAATGCGTTCCTGCACCGGTGCGGCTTTGGAAGAGTTCTCTTCGCTGCCGAACAGGTGGAAGAACGGCACGACCTGCCAGGTGCCCGGAGCCGGGTTGAACGCACGCGGAACACTGGCGAACCAGTTCAGCGAATCACCAGTGCTTTCGATCAGGCGTGTGCCCGGGTCGCCAGCGCGGATGTGACCACCGACTTCGTCCTGGAACTTGTTCCAGGCTTGCGGCGAGTTCCAGCCCGGAGACCAGGCAAATGGCACTTGCTGACGCGGTTCGACCGAGCCCGAGTAACCTTCCATGGAGAACGAGAACGCGGTGTCGTTGTCTTGGGAAGTACGCGGTTCATGCACGCTGATGTCGGCGCGCATGGCGGTACGACCGGAGTAACGCAGCGGTTCGCGAGCCAGTTTCAGGCCTTTGATCCGGAACGCGGCGGACGGTGCGGCATCGACGATACGCGCCAGTTGCGGTTTGCTTGCAGCAACGGCAGCGGTGACGTGGTCCAGTTGGGTCCAGTCGATCGGCTGGTTCAGCAGGGTCGAACGCAGGGCATGCAGCCAGCGCCAGCCTTCGCGAACCAGAATGCTCGCGTCGAGGTAAGTCGGGTCGAAGACCTGGAAGAAACGCTGGGCGCGGCCTTCCTGGCTGACCAGCGTACCGTCGCCTTCAGCGAAGCTGGCGGCTGGCAGAACCAGGTGCGCGCGATCGCTGGTGGCGGTCTTCTGATGGTCCGCCACGATCACCACTTTGGCGGCGTTCAGGGCCGCATCGACCTTAGCTTTGTCGGTGCGGGTGTACAGATCGTTTTCCAGCACGACGATGGCGTCAGCTTTACCGTCGATCACCGCTTGCAGCGCAGCGTCTACCGATTCGCCACCGAGCATGGCCAGGCCGAGGCTGTTGGCCTCTGGCACGATCAGGCTGATGGAGCCGTTCTTCTCGCGCAGCTTCAGGGCTTTTGCAATGTTTGCAGCAGCCTCAATCAACGCCTTGGAACCCAGCGAGGTGCCGGCAATGATCAGCGGACGCTTGGCAGCGAGCAGGGCGTCGGCAATGCGCTTGGCCAGTTCGAGGGCTTCGGCATCCAGGCCTTCAACCGCAGGAGCGCTGGCGTCGAGGGCGTGAGCCACGGCGAAACCGATGCGGGCCAGGTCGTCTGGCGCTGCGTGAACGCATTCTTCAGCGATGTCGTCGAGCTTGGTTTCAGCCAGGCTGGCGATGAACAGCGGGTTCAGTTCGTGCTGGCCGATGTTCTTCACCGCAGCATCGAGCCACGGCTGAACGCGCATGGCGTCGGCCATGTCTTCGGCCTTGCCCTTGACCGATTGACGCAGGGCCAGGGCCATGCGCGCAGCGGTCTGGGTCAGGTCTTCGCCGAGGACGAAAATCGCATCGTGGTTTTCGATGTCGCGCATGTTCGGGATCGGCAGCGGGCTGTCTTTGAGCACCTGTACAACCAGACGAATGCGCTCAAGTTCAGCGGCTTCGATGCCGGAGTAGAAGTGCTCGGCGCCAACCAGTTCAAGCAACGCGTAGTTGCTTTCGAGGCTGGCGCGTGGCGAACCGATACCGACGATGTTGCGACCGCGCAGCAGGTCAGCGGCTTTATCCAGTGCTTCGTCGAGGCCCAGCTTGGCGCCGCCTGCCAGCTGTGGCTGACGCGGGCGGTCTTCGCGGTTGACATAGCCATAGCCGAAACGGCCACGGTCGCACAGGAAGTACTGGTTCACCGAACCGTTGAAACGGTTTTCGATGCGACGCAGTTCGCCGTAACGCTCGCCCGGGGAAATGTTGCAACCGCTGGAGCAGCCATGGCAGATGCTCGGCGAGAACTGCATGTCCCACTTGCGGTTGTAGCGCTCGGAGTGAGTCTTGTCGGTGAACACACCGGTCGGGCAGACCTCGGTGAGGTTGCCGGAGAACTCGCTTTCGAGGGTGCCGTCTTCAACGCGACCGAAGTACACGTTGTCGTGAGCACCGAATACGCCGAGGTCGGTGCCGCCGGCGTAGTCTTTATAGAAGCGCACGCAGCGATAGCAAGCGATGCAGCGGTTCATTTCGTGGGAAATGAACGGGCCCAGTTGCTGGTTCTGGTGAGTACGCTTGGTGAAGCGATAACGGCGCTCGTTGTGGCCGGTCATCACGGTCATGTCTTGCAGGTGGCAGTGACCGCCTTCCTCACAGACCGGGCAGTCGTGCGGGTGGTTGGTCATCAGCCATTCAACAACACTGGCGCGGAAGGCCTTGGATTCTTCATCTTCGATGGAGATCCAGGTGCCATCGGTTGCAGGGGTCATGCAGGACATGACGATGCGACCACGGGTGTCGTTTTCGTCGGTGTACTGCTTGACCGCGCACTGGCGGCAAGCGCCAACGCTGCCAAGGGCTGGGTGCCAGCAGAAATAAGGGATATCGAGGCCTAGCGACAGACATGCCTGTAACAGGTTGTCTGCCCCATCGACTTCGAGCTCTTTGCCGTCTACGTGGATAGTGGCCATGGTTCAAAGTTCTTCGTTGGCCCGGTGTCAGCGGGCGTGGCTAATGGAATCTTGTTATCCGTCCAAATCCAAACAGCCTCGAAAGGCGTCATCGGACGAAAAGGCGAAGGGCACGGACCCTTCGCCTTTTTTAAGCGTTTACGCGCCGACTACGATCGGCTTTGCCAGAGGCGGGACGACGGCGCTGGTGGGCGCGATGCCGGCTTCGAACTCTGGACGGAAGTATTTGATGGCGCTGCCCAACGGCTCCACGGCACCCGGTGCGTGTGCACAGAAGGTCTTGCCCGGGCCGAGGAAACCGACCAGACCCAGCAGGGTCTCGATATCGCCTGGCTGGCCTTCGCCGTTCTCGATGGCCATCAAGAGCTTGACGCTCCATGGCAGGCCATCGCGGCACGGGGTGCAGAAGCCACAGGATTCGCGGGCGAAGAACTGCTCCATGTTGCGCAGCAGGGACACCATGTTGACGCTGTCGTCCACCGCCATGGCCAGGCCGGTACCCATACGGGTGCCCACTTTGGCGATGCCGCCGGCATACATTTGTGCGTCCAGGTGTTCCGGCAGCAGGAAACCGGTACCGGCGCCGCCTGGCTGCCAGCACTTGAGCTTGTAACCGTCGCGCATGCCGCCAGCGTAGTCTTCGAACAACTCGCGACCGGTAACGCCGAACGGCAGTTCCCACAGGCCCGGGTTCTTGACCTTGCCGGAGAAGCCCATGAGCTTGGTGCCCATGTCTTCACTGCCTTCACGGGCCAACGATTTGTACCAGTCCACGCCGTCGGCAATGATTGCCGGCACGTTGCACAGGGTTTCAACGTTGTTCACGCAGGTCGGCTTGCCCCATACGCCAACAGCGGCAGGGAAGGGCGGCTTGGAGCGCGGGTTGGCGCGGCGGCCTTCGAGGGAGTTGATCAGTGCGGTTTCTTCACCGCAGATGTAACGCCCAGCGCCGGTGTGGACGAACAGCTCGAAATCGAAACCGCTGCCCAGGATGTTCTTGCCCAAAAGGCCTGCTGCCTTGGCTTCTTCCACGGCACGGTTGAGGTGCTTGGCGGCGGTGGTGTACTCGCCACGCAGGAAGATGTAGCCACGGTAGGTTTTCAGCGCGCGAGCACTGATCAGCATGCCTTCGATCAGCAGATGGGGCAGTTGCTCCATCAGCATGCGGTCTTTCCAGGTGTTCGGTTCCATCTCGTCCGCATTGCACAGCAGGTAGCGGATGTTGATGGATTCGTCCTTGGGCATCAGGCCCCACTTAACGCCCGTGGGGAAGCCTGCACCGCCGCGACCTTTCAAGCCGGAATCTTTCACGGTCTGGACGATATCGTCCTGAGCCATGTCGGCGAAGGCTTTGCGCGCAGCGGCGTAACCGTTCTTGGCCTGGTACTCGTCGAGCCACACGGCTTCGCCGTCGTCACGCAGACGCCAGGTCAGCGGGTGAGTCTCGGCCGAACGCTTGATGCGGTTGGCAGGGCCGAAGGAAGTCAGGGTCATACGTAGCCCTCGAGCAATTTGGCAACGCCGGCAGGCTGCACATCACCGAATGTGTCGTCGTCGATCATCAACGCCGGCGCCTTGTCGCAGTTGCCGAGGCAGCAGACCGGCAGCAGGGTGAAACGACCGTCGGCGGTGGTCTGACCCAGGCCGATGCCCAGCTTGCTCTGGATTTCGCTGACCACGGATTCGTGACCACCGATGTAGCAGACCATGCTGTCGCAAACGCGAATGATGTGACGGCCCACTGGCTGACGGAAGATCTGGCTATAGAACGTCGCCACCCCTTCAACGTCGCTGGCCGGGATGCCGAGGATCTCGCCGATGGCGTAGAGCGCGCCGTCAGGCACCCAGCCACGTTCCTTCTGGACGATCTTCAGGGCTTCGATCGACGCCGCGCGCGGGTCTTCGTAGTGATGCAGCTCGTGCTCGATGGCCGAGCGCTCGGTTTCGCTCAAGGCGAAACGGTCTGTCTGGATAAGCGTGCTGTTCATGCTTAGCGGTCCACGTCGGCCATAACGAAATCGATACTACCCAGGTACGCGATCAAGTCCGCGACCATGCTGCCTTTGATCACCGAAGGGATCTGCTGCAGGTGCGGGAAGCTTGGGGTACGAATCCGGGTGCGGTAGCTCATGGTGCCGCCATCGCTCGTCAGGTAATAACTGTTGATGCCCTTGGTCGCTTCGATCATCTGGAAGGATTCGTTGGCCGGCATGACCGGGCCCCACGAAACTTGCAGGAAGTGCGTGATCAGGGTCTCGATGTGTTGCAGGGTGCGCTCTTTCGGCGGCGGCGTGGTCAGCGGGTGATCCGCCTTGTACGGGCCTTCCGGCATGTTGCGCATGCACTGCTCGATGATCTTGATGCTCTGGCGCATTTCTTCGACGCGCACGATGCAACGGTCGTAGGCATCGCCATTGGCCGCCAGCGGGACTTCGAATTCGAAGTTCTCGTAGCCGGAGTAGGGGCGAGCTTTACGCAGGTCGAAATCGCAACCGGTCGAACGCAGGCCGGCACCGGTGACGCCCCATTCCAGGGCTTCTTTGGTGTTGTAGGCGGCGACGCCGATGGTGCGACCACGCAGGATGCTGTTGTCCAGTGCGGCTTTCTGGTATTCGTCCAGACGCTTTGGCATCCACTCGACGAAATCCTTGACCAGTTTTTCCCAGCCGCGCGGCAGGTCGTGGGCGACGCCACCGATGCGGTACCAGGCCGGGTGCAGACGGAAACCGGTGATGGCTTCGATCACCGTGTACGCCTTCTGACGGTCGGTAAAGGTGAAGAACACCGGGGTCATGGCGCCGACGTCCTGGATGTAAGTCCCCAGGAACAGCAGGTGGCTGGTGATCCGGAAGAACTCGGCCATCATGATGCGGATGACGTCGACCTTTTCGGGCACCTTGATGCCGGCCAGCTTCTCGACCGAGAGCACGTACGGCAGGTTGTTCATCACGCCGCCGAGGTAGTCGATACGGTCGGTGTACGGAATGAAGCTGTGCCAGGACTGACGCTCGGCCATCTTCTCGGCACCACGGTGGTGGTAACCGACGTCCGGCACGCAGTCGACGATTTCTTCGCCGTCCAGCTGCAGAATGATACGGAACGCACCGTGGGCCGAAGGGTGGTTCGGGCCCAGGTTGAGGAACATGTAGTCCTCGTTCGGCCCGGAACGTTTCATGCCCCAGTCTTCAGGCTTGAAGCGCGCGGCTTCTTCCTCAAGCTGTTGCTTGGCCAGGGTCAGGCTGAACGGGTCGAACTCGGTGGCGCGGGCCGGGAAGTCCTTGCGCAGCGGGTGACCTTCCCAGGTCGGCGGCATCATGATGCGGGTCAGGTGCGGGTGGCCGGCAAAGTGGATGCCGTACATGTCCCACACTTCACGCTCGTACCAGTTGGCGTTCGGCCAGATGCTGGTGACGCTCGGCAGGTTGAGGTCGCTCTCGGACAAGGCGACCTTGATCATTACGTCACTATTACGTTCGATCGACATCAAGTGATAGAACACAGTGAAATCGACGCCGTTTGGCAGCCCTTGACGCTTGGTGCGCAGACGCTCGTCCACGCCGTGCAGGTCATAGAGCATGACGTACGGCTTGGGCAGGTTGCGCAGGAAGGTCAGGACTTCGACGAGTTTGGCGCGGGCAACCCAAAGCACCGGCATGCCGGTGCGGGTAGGCTGGGCGGTGAACGCCTCGGGGCCAAAACGGTTGTTCAGTTCGACGACCACATCCTGGTCGTCTGCCTTATAAGGCGGGATGTACAGAGCACTGCCTGTAGTCATGGTTATTTATCGCTTTCGGTCAACGTAAAGAATGAAGCCAGTTTCTCGTTTCTTTGTAAGAACAGATCTGGATCAGACTTCGTCGGGGCTGCGCAGGTTGGTGACTGCGATTCGCTGTTCGCGGCGCTGTTCCTTTTGCGAAGGCATCTCGGCGCGGTACACGCCTTGATCGCCAACGACCCAGGAAAGTGGGCGACGCTCCTGGCCAATCGACTCTTGCAAGAGCATCAAGCCCTGCAGAAAAGCTTCAGGGCGGGGCGGGCAGCCAGGCACGTAGACGTCCACGGGCAGGAACTTGTCCACCCCTTGAACGACGGAGTAGATGTCGTACATGCCACCGGAGTTGGCGCACGAACCCATGGAGATGACCCATTTAGGTTCGAGCATTTGCTCGTAGAGACGCTGAATGATCGGCGCCATCTTGATGAAGCAGGTACCGGCGATAACCATGAAATCCGCCTGACGCGGTGATGCCCGGATCACCTCGGCGCCAAAGCGCGCGATGTCGTGGGGCGCCGTGAAGGCGGTGGTCATTTCCACGTAGCAGCACGAAAGACCGAAGTTATACGGCCACAGGGAGTTCTTGCGCCCCCAGTTGATCGTGCCGTTGAGCACGTCTTCGAGCTTGCCCATGAAAATGTTTTTGTGGACTTGATCTTCTAACGGATCGGAAACGGTTTCCCGTTGGCCAATCGGATACTGCTCGTTAGGAGCATCGGGGTCGATCCTGGTGAGATTGTATTGCATTGCCAAAGCCTCATTGTTTCAGCTTCGCTTGCCGCTTACGACGAGCTTCCGGAGCCCAGTCAAGGGCGCCCACTCGGAATAGGTAGACAAGACCTGCCAACAGAATTGCTATGAAAACGAGAGCTTCGACGAATCCGGTCCAGCCGCTTTCGCGGACGGACACAGACCAGGCAAAGAGAAAGAGGGCTTCGATATCGAAGATCACGAAGAGCATCGCGACCAGATAGAATTTGGCTGAGAGCCGCAAGCGGGCGCCACCGGTAGGTAGCATGCCGGACTCGAACGGTTCGTTTTTGCTGCGGCCCCAGGCTTTTGACCCGAGGAGGCTGGAGACGCCGAGCATGAAGGCGCAAAGGCCGCCGACACCCAGAAGGAAAATGGCAAAGCCCCAGTTGTGGGCCATGAGTCCGGTCGCTTCGGGCATGCTGGTAATCCTTAACAGAGAGCAAAGGTCTCTGAGCTTGATAAAGAAATAAGGCAGTGACGATATGTCGCAGCAATCAATCCCGCTGATTTTATGGCTAAACACCCTGCAAGTAAAATTCCTATAGCGAAATTATTTATTGGAATAAGGACATGGCGCACCTCCAAAGCCCTGTAGCCCATGCGGTTCGGGCATTAGCGGGGGTTTTGTCAAATATGTTCTGTAGGGAATGTAACGAACATAGTTGCCGCTAAATGATAATCAATATTATTTGACGCAGTTTTCAAACTGTTTAACGGGTGAGTGGCTGGGAAGTTGTCTTATATGCGTGTTACTGCAAGTAGCGAGCTCGGTCGTTTTACCTTATTTTCCGGGCCGTGAAACTGCTCTGGATCAATGTGTTTCGCAAAATTCTGTGGGTTAACACGTTCCCTGTGGGAGCCGGGCTTGCCCGCGATGGCAGTGTGTCAGACACGGCAGATGTTGACTGACAGGTCGCCATCGCGGGCAAGCCCGGCTCCCACAGGGTTTTGCAGTGATCGAAAAATCGCAGGCAAAAAAACGCCCCGAACCAGTCGGGGCGTCAGATGGGCGGCTTTGCGGTTAGCTTTTTATTCGGTCCGCAAGGGCCGTTTGCTCATGTACAGCCAATCAGTGGAACTGTTCTTCTTCGGTCGAACCGGTCAGCGCGGTCACCGAGGACGTGCCACCTTGAATCACGGTGGTCATGTCGTCGAAGTAGCCGGTGCCCACTTCCTGCTGGTGAGCCACGAAGGTGTAACCCTTGGCAGCGTCAGCGAACTCTTGCTCTTGCAGCTTCACGTAGGCCGTCATGTCGTTGCGGGCGTAGTCGTGCGCCAGGTTGAACATGCTGTGCCACATGTTGTGAATGCCGGCCAGGGTGATGAACTGATGCTTGTAGCCCATGGCGGACAGTTCGCGCTGGAACTTGGCGATGGTCGCGTCGTCCAGGTTTTTCTTCCAGTTGAAGGAAGGCGAGCAGTTGTACGACAGCAGTTGGTCCGGGTATTCCTTTTTGATCGCTTCCGCGAAGCGACGTGCTTCATCCAGATCCGGCTTGGCGGTTTCGCACCAGATCAGGTCGGCGTACGGCGCGTAAGCCAGGCCGCGAGCGATGGCTTGGTCGAGGCCGGCGCGCACTTTGTAAAAGCCTTCCTGGGTACGTTCGCCAGTCACGAACGGCTGGTCGTACGGGTCGCAATCGGAAGTCAGCAAATCAGCCGCGTTAGCGTCGGTACGAGCCAGGATGATGGTCGGCGTACCGGCGACGTCAGCTGCCAGACGGGCAGCGGTCAGCTTCTGTACGGCTTCCTGGGTCGGAACCAGTACTTTGCCGCCCATGTGGCCGCATTTTTTCACGGAGGCCAGTTGGTCTTCGAAGTGAACGCCGGCGGCGCCTGCTTCGATCATGCTCTTCATCAGCTCGTAAGCGTTCAGTACGCCACCGAAACCGGCTTCAGCGTCAGCCACGATCGGTGCGAAGTAGTCGATGTAACCTTCGTCGCCCGGGTTCTTGCCGGCTTTCCACTGGATCTGGTCGGCACGACGGAACGAGTTGTTGATGCGCTTGACCACGGTTGGAACCGAATCCACCGGGTACAGCGACTGGTCCGGGTACATCGACTCGGCGGAGTTGTTGTCCGCAGCCACTTGCCAGCCCGATAGGTAGATCGCCTGGATGCCGGCCTTGACTTGTTGCACAGCCTGGCCGCCGGTCAGGGCGCCCATGCAGTTGACGAAATCTTTCTCAGGGCGGAAGGACGGTTTGGCACCCTGGGTGACCAGGTTCCAAAGCTTCTCGGCGCCCATTTTTGCAAAGGTGTGCTCAGGTTGAACCGAGCCACGCAGACGGACGACGTCAGCAGCGGAGTAATTGCGTGTCACGCCTTTCCAGCGCGGGTTTTCAGCCCAATCTTTTTCGAGGGCTGCAATTTGCTGTTCGCGTGTCAGTGCCATGGAGATAAACCTCGTCGCGTCTTTAATCGAAAGTGGTTCTGGGTGGACAACTCCTGCGTGCCAAGTACGCAATTCAAAGGGCGTACAAGGCTGCTCGCTGACCAGAAGCTTAGGTGGTCAAGTCGGGTTCGGCGGGGAAGACGACGGGATGAACGATGGGCTCGAGGGGAAAGTGAGCAGGTAAGGGCGAACTGGCGAGCGCATTCGGGCGTCGTGGGCCTTGGTGCGAACTTCAGTGTGGTGCCGGGTTACCTAATTACGCTTCCGTCCCTCGGGACAACTTCGTTCCAGTCGGCAACCTCGTCAAACACACCTTGTGGGCGGTACAGACACGAATCGGCTCGCGGGGTAGGGTGCGAACGGCGATTCGAAAGCCCTTGCCAGGGCCTCTGATTAGCGGGAGCGAGGCCATCATGCCTTTGCTTTTTTGGCTCGTCAAACGTTTTGTAGTGCTTTTTTTAAAGCACTACATCTTTGGTCTAATACGACTAATCAGTCAGTTTCTGGTGCTTTAGTCCAACGTATCGACTTTCACCCGCAGAGTCATGTCATCCCGGCCCTGAGTCGAGTAGCTGCGGGTCAGGCCCTGTTTGTCGGCCTGAGTCTGGCGATTCATGCCGGCCAGGGTGATCCATTCGCCCAGTCGGCCGCTGACTGTTGTGTCGGTACTTTGCACGTTCACTACATCGGGACGTTCCTGGCTCATCCGGTCACGGTTAGTACTGATCGCCAGATGAACGATGTTTCCGGTGACGCTGGCGGTGACGTAGAAGCCCTGGGTGACATTGCGGTATTCGGTCTGGCTGCGCAGGTCGCCATAACTGTCGGTCTGGGTGCTGGTGAGCGGCACGCTTTGGCCGACCTGGATCAGTGCCGGTGCGCCTTCGCTGGCTTGAACCTGCTGGATGCCGCCGTCGCGGCTGTCGGTGCTGCGGTTGATGATGCGAGTCTGACTCGGTGCGGCGCCGTTCACCGAGTAGCCCTGATCGCCCTGAAAGTTGTTTTCGTTGGTATCTACGGTGATTAACAGGCGTTTGGGCGCGGTGTCCAGTTGTGCGAGGAAGGCCTTGAGTTCGTCGATCTTGCCGGGTTCGGCATTGACGATCAGTTGGTTGCCATAGGCGCTGACTTTGCCGTCCTTGCCGATGAAGTTTTGCGCCACCGGCAGCAGGTCGGCGCTGGTGCGGTAGTTCAGGGGCACGATCTCGGTGGCGGCCATGACCGTAAAACTGCAGGTCAGCAGCAGCGTGGTGAGCAGGGTGCGTAGGGACATATCCGTTATCTCCGCAATCAAAGGTTTGATATTGCCAGTTTGTCGGCCCGGCGTGGTGCGAGTTGAATCACAGACAGCAAAACGCCCCGGCATCCGAGAATGCCGGGGCGTGATCATTCCCACGCTCCGCGTGGGAATGCAGCCTGTGACGCTCCGCGTCACTGCCGCGAGGGGACGCGGAGCGTCCCAAGAGGCATTCCCACGCGGAGCGTGGGAACGATCAGTTACAGGGTCTCAGGCCGAGTGACGCACCATGTCCACATGCGGAATCCCGGCTTCCAGGAATTCCTCACTGACCATGCTAAAGCCCAATCGCTCATAGAACGCCGTGGCCTGCACTTGCGCACTCAGCATCTGCTGCTTCAGCCCGCGCTTCTCGGCTTCACCGATCACCGCTTGCATCAGCGCATCGCCAACCTTCAAACCGCGCCAGTCTTTCAGCACCGACACCCGGCCGATGTGACCATCGGGCAGCAGGCGGGCGGTGCCGATCGGAAAGTCGCCTTCGAGTGCGAGGAAATGCACCGCGCCCTCGTCATCGGCATCCCATTCCAGTTCAGGCGGAACGGATTGCTCGGCGACGAATACCGCTTCACGAATGCGCCGGATCTCGGCGTTATCCTTTTGCCAGTCTGCGACACGAACGTGAATTTTATTCATCAGCGAACCCCAGGCTTCCCTGTTTGATCAGTTCACACAGCAGGCCGCGACCGTCTTCATCGCTCAGCCAGTCGCCGAGATTGTCGACGTGCAGCGCATCGGCGGCGCAGATCATTTTCAGCAGCTCGCGCAACTTGCCCGGCAGATAACGGCTCTGGCCGCTGGCGAACAGCAACAGGTCGTCGTCGACCTCTGACCAGGCCAGACGCGCGCTCGGGTTGCGGATCAGCACCGCGCCTTGCTCGAGGCTGGCGAGCAGGTCGTCTTCTTCGATCTCTTCCGGGCCAACCACCAGTTCCGGGTAGCGCGGCTCGGTCATGAACTGGCCGAACCAGGTCAGCAGCAGGCGCTCGTCGCTCATGTGCTCGGCCAGCAGGCTTTTCAGGCGATCGAGGGCGTCGTGCTGGATCTGATGAGGATCAACCGCCGGCAGGGCGTCGGCGTCGGTGTAACGCTCTTCGTCCGACAGGAACTGGCTGAGGAAGTCGGTGAAGTGGGTCAGCACTTCAGCGGCGCTCGGGGCGCGGAAGCCGACCGAGTAGGTCATGCAATCATCGACAGCCACACCGCAGTGAGCCAGGCGCGGCGGCAGGTAGAGCATGTCGCCCGGTTCCAGCACCCACTCATCGGTGGCTTCGAAATCGGCGAGGATGCGCAGATCGGCGTGTTGCAGCAGCGGGCTCTCGGAGTCGCACATCTGGCCGATTTTCCAGTTGCGCTTGCCGTGGCCTTGCAGCAGGAACACGTCGTAGTTATCGAAGTGCGGACCGACGCTGCCACCCGGGGCGGCAAAGCTGATCATCACGTCGTCGACGCGCCAGCTCGGCAGGAAACGGAAGTTTTCCAGCAGTTCGGCAACTTCCGGCACGAATTGGTCGACGGCTTGCACCAGCAAGGTCCATTCGCGTTCTGGCAGTTTGCTGAATTCGTCTTCGGCGAACGGGCCACGGCGCAATTCCCAAGGGCGCTCGCCGTGTTCGATCACCAGGCGCGATTCGACTTCTTCTTCCAGCGCCAGGCCGGCCAGCTCGTCGGCGTCGATCGGGCTTTCGAAATCAGGAATCGCCTGACGGATCAGCAGTGGTTTTTTCTGCCAGTAGTCGCGCAGGAATTCCCGTGCCGTGATGCCGCCCAGAAGTTGAAGAGGAGTATCAGGATTCATGTGTAACCTATTGAAAATAAGCACTTTTCAGACGGGAATAAAAACGCCCGGCGCTGCCGGGCGTCTCAAACGGGTAAAGCGGTCGATCAGATGCGTTTGGCTTGCGCCACAGCGTTGCCGATGTAGTTGGCCGGGGTGAGCAGTTTCAGCTCGGCCTTGGCGGCAGCTGGCATGTCCAGGCCGTCGATGAAGGTTTGCAACGCTTCAGGGCTGATGCCCTTGCCGCGAGTCAACTCTTTCAATTTCTCGTACGGGTTTTCGATGTTGTAGCGACGCATCACGGTCTGGATCGGCTCGGCCAATACTTCCCAGCAGGCGTCCAGGTCAGCGGCAATCTTTTGCTCGTTGAGTTCCAGCTTGCTGATGCCTTTGAGGCTGGCTTCGTAAGCGATCACGCTGTGGGCGAAGCCGACACCGAGGTTGCGCAGTACGGTGGAGTCGGTCAGGTCGCGCTGCCAGCGGGAGATCGGCAGCTTGCTCGCCAGGTGCTGGAACAGCGCGTTGGCGATCCCCAGGTTGCCTTCGGAGTTTTCGAAGTCGATCGGGTTGACCTTGTGCGGCATGGTCGAGGAACCGATTTCGCCAGCGATGGTGCGCTGTTTGAAATAACCCAGGGAAATGTAGCCCCAGATGTCGCGGTCGAAGTCGATCAGGATGGTGTTGAAGCGCGCGATGGCGTCGAACAGCTCGGCGATGTAGTCGTGCGGTTCGATCTGCGTGGTGTACGGGTTGAAGCCCAGACCCAGCTCGTCTTCGATGAAGGCGCGGGCGTTGGCTTCCCAGTCGATCTCAGGGTAGGCCGACAGGTGAGCGTTGTAGTTGCCGACGGCGCCGTTGATCTTGCCCAGCAGCGGAACGGCGGCGACTTGAGCGATCTGACGCTCCAGGCGGTAAACCACGTTCGCCAGCTCTTTGCCCAGGGTGGTGGGCGACGCCGGTTGACCGTGGGTGCGCGACAGCATCGGCACGTCAGCGAAGCGGATGGCCAGTTCGCGGATGGCGTTGGCGGTCTGGCGCATCAGCGGCAGCATCACATCATCACGGCCTTCACGCAGCATCAGGGCGTGGGACAGGTTGTTGATGTCCTCGCTGGTGCAGGCAAAGTGGATGAACTCGCTGACCTTGGCCAGTTCCGGCAGCTTGGCCGCCTGCTCTTTGAGCAGGTACTCAATGGCTTTGACGTCGTGGTTGGTGGTGCGCTCGATCTCTTTGACACGCTCGGCGTGCTCCAGAGAGAAGTTTTCCGCCAGGGTGTTCAGCACAGCGTTGGCTTCGGCGGAGAACGCCGGCACTTCGCTGATGGCGGGGTGAGCGGCCAGGCGCTGAAGCCAGCGCACTTCAACCAGAACGCGAGCACGGATCAGACCGTATTCGCTGAAAATTGGGCGCAGGGCCTGGGTTTTGCCGGCGTAGCGGCCGTCAACAGGGGAAACCGCAGTGAGCGAAGAGAGCTGCATGGGGTGTTCTCGGACAGTCGGGCAACGAAATGGGGCGCGTATCATACATGAAAAAATCCGCCGGTCCGTTGCCAACTGACCGGCGTATTACGCGTTACTGACTACAAAGCGGTATTGCGGGCGCGGTTCAGCTGCTGCGCATCAGCGGGTAAAGCTCTTTAAGCAGTTTGCGACGGCTGATCACCAACTGCCAGCGATGACCGCCCAACTGCCGCCACAGGCGGGCTGAACGGATGCCGGCCAGCAGCAGCGCGCGAATCTTCGAAGCATTGCTCGGTTGCTGCAGGTTGCGCATGTCACCATGCACTTGAATCCGTTGGCGCAGGGTGCTCAGGGTGTCCTGGTACAGCGCGCCACAAGCGGCGATCACGTTTTCGTGAGCCGGGCCGAAGTGTTCGACCTGGGACTGAATCTGCGGCAGGCGCTTGCCGATCACGTCCAGCATGTCATTGCGCTTGGCCAGTTGACGCTCCAGTCCCAGCATCGCCAGGGCGTAGCGCAGCGGTTCGCGCTGAAGGGTGCTGGGGTCGCGCTCCAGGGCGCCGATCAGGGCGCGGTAACCGTCACGCAGGTTGATGTCGTCACCGCCATAGACTTCCAGCGTGTCCTTGGGGTCGCGAATCAACAGGCTGCCGAGCATGCAGGTCAGGCCGGCTTCGTTGGTCTGGCCGGTTTTGGCGATCTTGTCGACCAGCACGGCGGCGAGAAACACACCGCCCAGGGCTGTCAGTTGCTCCTGAGTCGGGCTCATGAACGCTGACCCTTGCTGGTCCAGGGTTCGGCCACTTCGATCACGCCGCCGCCGAGGCAGATTTCGCCGTCGTAGAACACCACGGATTGGCCTGGGGTGACCGCGCGTTGCGGGTCATCGAAGGTCGCGCGGTAGCCGGTGGCGGTCTTTTCCAGCGTGCAAGGCTGGTCGCTCTGGCGATAACGCACCTTGGCGGTCAGTTTGCGCGGCTCGGTCAGGTCGATCGGGTTGACCCAATAGATGTCCGAGGCGAGCAGGGCGCGGGAGAACAAATAAGGGTGATCATTGCCTTGGCCAACGATCAGTTCGTTGTGTTCCAGGTCTTTGATCAGCACGTACCATGGCTCGTCACTGGCGTCTTTCAAACCGCCGATTCCCAGGCCCTGACGCTGGCCAATGGTGTGATACATCAAGCCGTGGTGACGGCCGATGACTTCGCCTTCGGTGGTCTTGATCTCGCCGGGCTGGGCCGGCAGGTATTGCTTGAGGAAGTCGCTGAAGCGGCGCTCGCCGATAAAGCAGATTCCTGTGGAATCCTTTT
Organism: Pseudomonas sp. EL_65y_Pfl2_R96; assembly: GCF_963970905.1. Taxonomy (NCBI): domain Bacteria; kingdom Pseudomonadati; phylum Pseudomonadota; class Gammaproteobacteria; order Pseudomonadales; family Pseudomonadaceae; genus Pseudomonas; species Pseudomonas sp. EL_65y_Pfl2_R96. The sequence goes on from NZ_CAXAQH010000023.1 coordinate 27,324, forward strand.
TCTTTGCGGTGGCCAGGTCGTGTTTCTCGGCAATCGCGCGCACTTCGGGTTTTTCCAGCTCGCCGACCGGGAACAGCGTCTTGGCGATCTGTTCACCGCCGACGGCGTGCAGGAAGTAGCTCTGGTCCTTGTTCGGATCCAGGCCCTTGAGCAATTCGGTGCGACCATCGATGTCGCGGCGGCGCACGTAGTGGCCGGTAGCAATCAGGTCGGCGCCAAGCATCATGGCGTAATCGAGGAACGCCTTGAACTTGATTTCGCGGTTGCACAGGATGTCCGGGTTCGGCGTGCGACCGGCCTTGTATTCGGCCAGGAAATGCTCGAACACGTTATCCCAGTACTCGGCGGCGAAGTTGGCGGTGTGCAGCTTGATGCCAATCTTGTCGCACACGGCCTGAGCGTCCGCCAGGTCATCCATGGCGGTGCAGTATTCCGTTCCATCGTCCTCTTCCCAGTTCTTCATGAACAGGCCTTCCACCTCATAGCCCTGCTCGATCAGCAGGAGAGCGGAAACGGAAGAGTCCACGCCGCCGGACATACCGACAATGACGCGCTTCTTTTGTGTGTCAGAAGGGGCTGGATCACGCATAGGGATTCAATGAGTGTCTTGAAAAAGGACGCGATTCTAGCAGGCCGAAGCCCGCAAGGCTAAAGAGAAGGGCGGATCAGTTCGAGACCGAAGTGTTTGCCGTCCAGATAATCATCGATACAGCGGATGATCAGCTCACTGCGCCAGTTTGCGCGCTGTTGCAGCAGTTCGTCACGCGTCAACCATTTTGCGCCGACGATGCCGTCGTCCAACTGATAGTCCGGGCGATGTTTGAGCGGCTTTGCGGTGAAGCAGACCCGCTGGTAGGTCACGCCGTTGCTCGGGGCGGTGTAGAGATAAATGCCCACCACGCCTGTCGGCTCGACGTCCCAGCCGGTTTCCTCAAGGGTTTCGCGCACGGCGGCTTCGATCAGGGTTTCGTCCGGGTCCAGATGGCCGGCCGGTTGGTTGAGCACCGTTTGTCCGTGCTTGAGTTCTTCGACCATCAGGAAGCGACCATTGTCTTCGACGATGGTGGCGACGGTGATGTGGGGTAGCCAATCCATGAAGCTTCCTCGTTTTGAATGTTGAAGTCCGATCCTGTGGGAGCTGGCTTGCCTGCGATGGCGGTGGGTCAGTCGAAAGCAATGTTGAATGATAAACCGCCATCGCAGGCAAGCCAGCTCCCACAGGGTTTTGTTTCGGCAGATAGAATAGATATGTGTGAACGCCAGAAACAGAAACCCCGGCACTGGGCCGGGGCTTCCTTGCATCCTTACAACCTTAAACCAGCGCAGCGATCGCGGCGTTGAAGGTGTTGCTCGGGCGCATGGCCTTGCTGATCAGCTCGGCATTGGCGTGGTAGTAACCGCCGATGTCCACTGGCTTGCCCTGAACGGCGTTGAGCTCGGCAACGATAGTTGCTTCGTTCTCGGTCAGGGTCTTGGCCAGTTCGCCGAACTGCGCTTGCAGCGCAGTGTCTTCGGTCTGGGCGGCCAGGGCCTGAGCCCAGTACAGCGCCAGGTAGAAGTGGCTGCCGCGGTTGTCGATGTTGCCGACTTTGCGCGATGGCGACTTGTTGTTGTCCAGGAACTGGCCAGTGGCCTGATCCAGGGTCTTGGCCAACACCAGCGCTTTAGGGTTGTTGTAGGTAACACCCAAGTGCTCAAGGGAAGCGGCCAGGGCCAGGAACTCGCCCAGGGAATCCCAGCGCAGGAAGTTTTCTTCCAGCAGCTGCTGAACGTGCTTCGGCGCCGAACCGCCAGCGCCGGTTTCGAACAGACCACCGCCGTTCATCAGTGGCACGATCGACAGCATCTTGGCGCTGGTGCCCAGCTCCATGATCGGGAACAGGTCAGTCAGGTAGTCGCGCAGTACGTTGCCGGTCACCGAAATGGTGTCCTTGCCTTCGCGGGTGCGCTCCAGGGTGAACTTCATCGCGTCGACAGGCGACATGATGCGGATGTCCAGGCCGGAAGTGTCGTGATCCTTCAGGTAAGCCTGAACTTTCTCGATCACTACGCCGTCGTGGGCGCGCATTGGGTCCAGCCAGAAAATCGCTGGAGTTGCGCTTGCGCGAGCACGGTTGACGGCCAGTTTGACCCAGTCCTGGATCGGCGCGTCTTTGGTCTGGCACATGCGGAAGATGTCGCCGGCTTCAACCGACTGTTCCAGCAGAGTGCGGCCAGCGCCGTCGGAAACCCGAACCACGCCATTCGCCTTGATCTGGAAGGTCTTGTCGTGGGAGCCGTACTCTTCGGCTTTTTTCGCCATCAGGCCAACGTTAGGCACGCTGCCCATGGTGGTCGGATCGAAAGCGCCGTTAGCCTTGCAGTCTTCAATCACTGCCTGGTAGATGGTGGCGTAGCAGCGATCCGGGATCACTGCCTTGGTGTCGTGCAGCTGGCCGTCAGTGCCCCACATTTTGCCGGAGTCACGGATCATCGCTGGCATCGAGGCGTCGACGATGACGTCGCTCGGTACGTGCAGGTTAGTGATGCCTTTGTCGGAGTTGACCATGGCCAACGACGGACGAACGGCGTAGACCGCCTGGATGTCCGCTTCGATCTGCGCTTGTTGCTCGGCAGGCAAAGCCTTGATACGAGCGTACAGGTCGCCGATACCGTTGTTCAGGTTGAAGCCGATCTGGGCCAGCACGTCAGCGTGCTTGGCCAAGGCGTCTTTATAGAACTCGGCAACGATCTGGCCGAACATGATCGGGTCGGAGACCTTCATCATGGTGGCTTTCAGGTGAACCGACAGCAGCACGCCTTTGGCTTTGGCGTCTTCGATCTCGGCGGCGATGAAGCTGCGCAGCGCGTTTTTGCTCAGAACGGCGCAATCGAGGATCTCACCGGCTTGTACGGTGGTTTTTTCCTTCAGGACGGTGGTGGTGCCGTCTTGAGCGATCAGTTCGATTTTGACAGCGTCAGCGGCGTCGATCAGGGCGGCTTTTTCGCTGCCGTAGAAATCGCCGGTGCTCATGTGAGCGACGTGGGACTTGGAGTCTTTGGCCCAGGCGCCCATTTTGTGCGGGTGCTTGCGCGCATAGTTCTTGACCGACAGCGGTGCGCGACGATCGGAGTTGCCTTCGCGCAGAACCGGGTTCACGGCGCTGCCCTTGATCTTGTCGTAGCGTGCCTTGGCTTCTTTGTCGGCGTCGCTGGTCACGGTTTCCGGGTAGTCCGGCAGCGCGTAGCCCTGGGCTTGCAGCTCTTTGATCGCGGCCTGCAGTTGCGGAACCGAAGCGCTGATGTTCGGCAGCTTGATGATGTTGGCTTCAGGCGTAACGGCCAGGTCGCCCAGTTCGGCGAGGTGGTCGGCTACGGCTTTGTCACCCAATTGCTCGGGAAAGCTGGCCAGAATGCGCCCTGCAAGAGAGATATCGCGGGTTTCCACGGCGATATCAGCGGAGGCGGTGAAGGCCTCTACGATAGGCAACAGTGAATAGGTGGCGAGGGCTGGGGCTTCGTCGGTGAAGGTATAGATGATCTTCGAGCGGGTGGGCATATTCGGATTAACTCTCTCTTCTTTGCTAAAGCGTGCACAGAAACTCGAGGGGCGCCGGGTAAGCGCGTTCGTTCAAAGTCATCCATGAGCCGAATGTCGAGGTTTCTTTGCGGTGATGTTGGGTGCATCGGTCGAGCGTCAAGCGGGTGGGCTGCGATAACAGTCCGGCTTTCTCGGGCCCAAAGTCCTCGTAATAGAGAGGTCGGCCGTCGTGACCCTGCGGTCAGCGGCGGCATTATACATAGGTAGCTGGCAATCTGCCGATGGTTCATATGCAACGATTTTCGTCCATTGGTCTAAAGGTCGCAGGCCGGTGTGGGGCGTAGAGTCGCCCATCGTGCTTGAGTTTGGCGCTTTTCCCTTTGCTTTCAGGCTTGTACGTCGCGAACTGTGCAGCTTTGCGGCAGATGGGCGGAACATAGGGTTTGCGTGCCGATTTAACTGGGGTACGCTCGGACGAAGCCAGATGTTCAATCCAAACAATGGAGTTCAGCATGGGATACAAGAAGATTCAGGTTCCAGCCGTCGGCGACAAAATCACCGTCAACGCGGACCATTCTCTCAATGTTCCTAACAACCCGATCATTCCCTTCATCGAAGGTGATGGTATTGGCGTTGATATCAGCCCGGTCATGATCAAGGTTGTCGATGCTGCTGTTAAGAAGGCTTACGGTGGCGAGCGCAAAATTTCCTGGATGGAAGTCTACGCCGGGGAGAAAGCGACTCAGGTTTACGATCAGGACACCTGGCTGCCTCAGGAAACTCTGGACGCGGTCAAGGATTACGTGGTTTCCATCAAGGGCCCTCTGACCACCCCGGTTGGCGGTGGCATCCGTTCCCTGAACGTGGCCCTGCGTCAGCAGCTCGACCTGTATGTCTGCCTGCGCCCGGTGCGCTGGTTCGAAGGCGTACCGAGCCCGGTCAAAAAGCCAGGCGACGTCGACATGACCATCTTCCGCGAAAACTCGGAAGACATTTATGCCGGTATCGAATGGAAAGCCGGTTCGCCGGAAGCGACCAAGGTCATCAAGTTCCTAAAAGAAGAAATGGGCGTCACCAAGATCCGTTTCGACGAAAACTGCGGTATCGGCGTCAAGCCGGTCTCCCTGGAAGGCACCAAGCGTCTGGCGCGCAAGGCCCTGCAGTATGTGGTCGACAACGATCGCGACTCGCTGACCATCGTGCACAAAGGCAACATCATGAAGTTCACCGAAGGTGCCTTCAAGGAATGGGCCTACGAAGTGGCCGCTGAAGAATTCGGCGCGACCCTGCTCGACGGCGGTCCATGGATGCAGTTCAAGAACCCGAAAACCGGCAAGAATGTCATCGTCAAGGATGCCATTGCCGACGCCATGCTCCAGCAGATCCTGCTGCGCCCGGCAGAATACGATGTGATCGCGACCCTGAACCTCAACGGCGACTACCTCTCCGACGCCCTGGCGGCCGAAGTGGGCGGTATCGGTATTGCGCCGGGTGCGAACCTGTCCGACACCGTGGCCATGTTCGAAGCGACCCACGGCACCGCGCCGAAGTACGCCGGCAAGGACCAGGTCAACCCGGGTTCGTTGATCCTGTCCGCTGAAATGATGTTGCGTCACATGGGCTGGACCGAAGCGGCCGATCTGATTATCAAGGGCACCAATGGTGCAATTTCGGCCAAAACCGTGACCTATGACTTCGAACGTCTGATGGAGGGCGCGAAACTGCTGTCGTCTTCTGCGTTTGGTGATGCGCTCATCTCGCATATGTAAGTCGCACATGTAAGCAGATTCATGCAACAAAAAACCGCCCGACTCAAGTGATTGAATCGGGCGGTTTTTTATGACTGGATGGCAGGTGCGAACTTATGCCGTAACGGTCTGTTGTCCGGCGGGGGCGACGACGCTGTGAACGTCCTGAGCTGCGCCGATATTGACCGCGTGAAGGCCCTTGGGGCCCTGAGTGATGTCAAAGACGACGGGTTGGCCGGCTTTCAGGGTTTTATAACCGTCCATCTGGATGGCCGAATAATGGGCGAACAGATCGTCGTTCTTGCCATCCTCAATGATGAAGCCGTAACCCTTGGCATTATTGAACCATTTGACCTTGCCTTTGTACGTGCCCTTGACCGTCTCGTTGTCCTTGACGCCTGACATACCCATATCCCTCTGCAACAGACTCCATCACTGGAGTATCATCCAGTTCATCCGCAGTCTAATCTTGCAAACAGGATTGACTCCGCGGACCTTTTTTACCCACTGTGGGCTCTATTGTTTGTAACACCGTTTTCCCGATAGTCAAGGTGACCGGGTAGTCGGAGTTGAAATCGTCGATGGGCGCCCCCACCACTGTATTCGCACAACTGACGAACCTTTCTTTCCATGCATGCAATTAGCCAGATTCGACTAACATTCAATCAGGATCGCCCTGATTTACACGACGACGATTCCGCAGGCATTGCTGTTCAGGAGGCTAAGCCTGCTTTACAGGCGCCACCGATGTACAAGGTGGTTTTGTTCAACGATGACTACACACCGATGGATTTCGTCGTCGAAGTGCTCGAGGTGTTTTTTAACCTGAATCGCGAGCTGGCGACCAAGGTCATGCTGGCCGTCCACACAGAAGGACGGGCAGTATGTGGAGTGTTTACCCGCGACATCGCGGAGACCAAGGCCATGCAGGTCAACCAGTACGCCAGGGAAAGCCAGCATCCGCTACTCTGTGAAATCGAGAAGGACGGTTAATCGCCGACCACTTGGGTATGAGGTGAAGCTATGTTAAACCGCGAGCTCGAAGTCACCCTCAATCTAGCCTTCAAGGAGGCTCGTTCGAAACGTCATGAATTCATGACCGTCGAACACCTGCTGCTGGCCCTATTGGACAATGAGGCTGCCGCCACCGTTTTGCGTGCCTGCGGCGCAAACCTCGACAAACTCAAGCATGATCTGCAGGAGTTCATCGACTCCACCACGCCATTGATCCCTCTTCATGACGAGGATCGTGAAACCCAGCCAACCCTGGGCTTTCAGCGTGTACTGCAACGTGCTGTCTTCCATGTACAGAGCTCGGGCAAACGCGAAGTGACTGGCGCCAACGTGCTGGTCGCGATCTTCAGTGAGCAAGAGAGTCAGGCAGTGTTTCTGCTGAAACAGCAGAGCGTTGCGCGCATCGATGTCGTCAACTACATCGCCCATGGCATTTCCAAGGTGCCGGGGCATGGCGATCACTCTGAAGGTGAACAAGATATGCAGGACGACGAGGGCGGTGAGTCTTCTTCCTCAGGCAATCCTCTGGATGCTTATGCCAGCAACCTCAACGAACTCGCGCGCCAGGGTCGTATCGATCCGTTGGTAGGCCGTGAGCTGGAAGTCGAGCGCGTCGCGCAGATCCTGGCGCGTCGTCGCAAAAACAATCCGCTGCTGGTGGGCGAGGCGGGCGTGGGTAAAACCGCGATTGCCGAAGGCCTGGCCAAACGCATTGTCGACAACCAGGTGCCGGACCTGCTGGCCAACAGCGTGGTGTATTCCCTCGATCTGGGGGCCTTGCTGGCCGGGACCAAATACCGCGGCGATTTCGAGAAGCGCTTCAAGGCGCTGCTCAATGAGCTGAAAAAGCGTCCGCAGGCGATCCTGTTCATCGACGAGATCCACACCATCATCGGTGCGGGTGCTGCGTCGGGTGGCGTCATGGATGCCTCGAACCTGCTCAAGCCATTGCTGTCGTCCGGCGATATTCGCTGCATCGGTTCGACCACGTTCCAGGAGTTCCGCGGAATCTTCGAGAAGGACCGTGCTCTGGCCCGGCGCTTCCAGAAGGTCGATGTGTCGGAACCTTCGGTGGAAGACACCATTGGCATCCTGCGCGGCCTGAAAGGGCGTTTCGAAGCGCACCACAACATCGAATACAGCGATGAAGCCCTGCGCGCCGCTGCTGAACTGGCCTCGCGTTACATCAATGACCGGCACATGCCGGACAAGGCCATCGACGTCATCGACGAGGCGGGCGCCTATCAGCGTCTGCAACCGATCGAGAAGCGCGTGAAACGCATCGAAGTGCCTCAGGTCGAGGACATCGTCGCCAAAATCGCGCGAATTCCGCCAAAACACGTCACCAGTTCCGACAAAGAACTGCTGCGTAACCTTGAGCGTGACCTGAAACTCACGGTATTTGGCCAGGATGCCGCGATCGACTCGCTGTCGACCGCGATCAAACTGTCCCGTGCCGGCCTCAAGTCACCTGACAAGCCCGTCGGTTCGTTCCTGTTCGCAGGGCCGACCGGTGTCGGTAAAACCGAGGCTGCGCGGCAACTGGCCAAGGCGTTGGGAGTCGAACTGGTTCGCTTCGACATGTCCGAGTACATGGAGCGCCACACCGTATCGCGTCTGATCGGTGCGCCTCCAGGCTATGTCGGGTTCGATCAGGGCGGTCTGCTGACCGAGGCCATCACCAAGCAGCCTCACTGCGTGCTGTTGCTCGATGAAATCGAGAAGGCGCACCCGGAAGTCTTCAACCTGCTGTTGCAGGTCATGGACCACGGTACGCTGACCGATAACAACGGGCGCAAGGCGGACTTCCGTAACGTGATCGTCATCATGACGACCAACGCCGGTGCCGAGACGGCAGCGCGTGCTTCGATCGGTTTCACCTATCAGGATCACTCGTCCGATGCGATGGAAGTGATCAAGAAGAGCTTCACGCCGGAGTTCCGTAACCGTCTGGACACCATTATCCAGTTTGGTCGCCTCAGTCATGAGGTCATCAAAAGCGTGGTGGACAAGTTCCTTACCGAACTGCAGGCGCAACTGGAAGACAAGCGTGTGCAGCTGGAAGTGACCGATGCGGCGCGTAGTTGGCTGGCCGCGGGTGGCTACGATACGGCGATGGGTGCTCGACCAATGGCGCGTTTGATCCAGGACAAAATCAAGCGTCCGCTGGCGGAAGAGATCCTCTTTGGCGAACTGGCCGACCATGGCGGTGTAGTACACATCGACATCAAGGACGGCGAGCTGACCTTCGAGTTCGAGACCACGGCTGAAATGGCCTGACGTTAACCGCAACAAAGCAAAAGGCGCCGAAAGGCGCCTTTTGCTGTCTGGTCGATTTCAAGCGATAAACACCAAACCTTGTGGGAGCGGGCTTGCCCGCGAAGGCGGCACATTCAGTATCCAGGCAAGCAGATCCACCGCTATCGCGGGCAAGCCCGCTCCCACAGGATCGGTGCAGCGGCTCGAAATGTGGCAGCTAATTCACGCGCAAACAAAAACGCCCGGCATAGCCGGGCGTTTTGTATTGACTTGATTAGCGAGCGCGGTAGGTGATGCGCCCTTTGCTCAAGTCATAGGGCGTCAGCTCGACGCGCACTTTGTCGCCGGTAAGAATACGAATGTAGTTCTTGCGCATCTTGCCGGAGATATGCGCGGTTACGACGTGCCCATTTTCCAACTCCACACGAAACATGGTGTTGGGCAGGGTGTCGACGACAGTGCCTTCCATTTCGAAGCTGTCTTCTTTCGACATGCAGTAAAGCCCTCGGTGTCCAATGAATGGCCCGGTGCAACTGCGCCAGGCAAAAGCGGCGTGCATTGTGCCCGAAAAATGGGGTTTAAGCCAAGGGGTTCTAGCTCAGGATGACCCAACGTTGATTAATCAGCAGTTCGATTGGGCGATATTGGGTCTTGTAGCTCATTTTTTTGCAGTTTTTGATCCAGTAGCCGAGGTAGACCGCTTCCAGCCCCAGGCGCCGGGCTTCGGCGATCTGCCAGAGGATCGCGTAACGCCCCAGGCTGCGGCGTTCTTCGCAGGGTTCGTAGAAGGTGTAGACCGCCGACAGGCCATTGGGCAGCAAATCGGTGACAGCCACTGCCAGCAGTCGGCCTTCGAGACGAAATTCGTAGAAGCGGGAGAACGGCAGGTCACGCACCAGGAAGGTTGAAAACTGGTCGCGGCTCGGCGGATACATGTCGCCATCGGCATGACGTTGTTCGATGTAGCGCTGATAGAGGTCGAAGTACTCTTCGCTGAATTTTGGCCTGGCCGGACGCACCTGCAAGTCGGCATTGCGTTTGAGAATGCGTTTTTGCTGACGGTTGGGGATGAATTGCGCCACAGGGATGCGCGCCGGTACGCACGCATTGCAGTGCTGGCAATGGGGTCGATAGAGATGATCGCCACTGCGACGAAAACCCATTTCCGACAGATCTGCATAGACATGCACATCCATGGGCTGACTAGGGTCGAGGAACAGCGTCGTGGCCTGCTCCTCGGGCAGATAACTGCAAGAGTGAGGCTGAGTGGCATAGAACTTCAAGCGCGCCAACTCGGTCATGATCAACCCTCGGGATAAGCTTTTGGTTAGGGGGCGTTCTCAATTCGTTTCCCCCGCATTAAGTGTAAGCCACGCGCGCAAAAGTCGCTCAGCAAACCCAGGTGGCGTGACCGGGTTGATCCAGGTGTCGCGCAAGGTAGCCGGCAAACTCGCTGCGGGGAATCGCTCGGGCGCCCAGGCTGTGCAGATGGTCGGTGGGCATCTGGCAATCGATCAGCACAAAGCCTGAGTCTTTCAGATGTCGCACCAGTGTGGCAAAGCCATATTTGGAGGCGTTGTCGGCGCGACTGAACATCGACTCACCGAAAAACAGTTGCCCCATGGCCAGGCCGTAGAGCCCGCCGACCAGCACGCCATCGTCCCAGACCTCCACTGAATGGGCGTAACCGCGCTTGTGCAGTTCCACGTAGGCGTCCTGCATCGCTTGGGTGATCCAGGTGCCGTCAGCGTACTCGCGCGGCTCGGCGCAGGCGCGGATGACCGAGGCAAAATCCCGATCGAAGGTCACTTGATAGCGTTGTTGGCGCAGCAATTTATTCAGGCTGCGAGAGACATGCAGTTCGTCGGGAAACAGTACCGTGCGCGGATCCGGCGACCACCAGAGAATCGGCTGACCCTCCGAAAACCACGGAAAGCAGCCGTGGCGATAGGCCTGAATCAGGCGGTCGGCGGACAGATCGCCGCCCGCGGCCAGCAACCCGTTGGGGTCGCGCATGGCTTTTTCCAGCGGCGGGAAGGTCAGGGTGTTGCGTTGTAACCAAGTCAGCATGGCATCCGGGCTTGCAGAAGGGGAGGGCGGTGGCGGGCCGGTGAGCCCGCCTTGAAGGAGGTTAACCGTCAGACGGTGGGTATGTCATCGAGATACTTCTCGGCGTCCAGCGCGGCCATGCAGCCGGCTCCGGCGGACGTCACGGCCTGGCGGTAAACGTGGTCGGCCACGTCGCCAGCGGCGAACACGCCTTCGATGTCGGTGGCAGTGGCGTCGCCTTCACTGCCGCCCTTGACCAGCAGGTAGCCGTTGCGCATCTGCAGCTGGCCCTGGAACAGGTCGGTGTTGGGCTTGTGGCCGATGGCAATGAACACGCCGGCCAGCGACAGTTCACTGGTTTCGTCAGTATGGCTGTGACGCAGGCGGGCGCCGGTCACGCCGCTGGCATCTCCCAGCACTTCATCCAGATTCTGGTTCCAGTGCAGGCGGATATTGCCGTTGACGGATTTTTCGAAGAGCTTGTCCTGGAGGATCTTCTCCGAGCGCAGTTTGTCACGACGGTGAATCAGATGAACCTCCTTGGCGATGTTCGACAGGTACAGCGCTTCTTCCACCGCGGTGTTGCCGCCGCCGACCACCGCGACCACCTGGTTGCGGTAGAAGAAGCCATCGCAGGTGGCGCAGGCCGAAACCCCTTTGCCGGCAAAGGCTTCTTCCGATGGCAGCCCCAGGTATTGTGCCGAAGCGCCGGTGGCGATTATCAGTGCATCACAGGTGTAGGTGCCGCTGTCGCCGATGAGTTCGAACGGGCGCTGTTGCAACTTGGCCGTATGGATGTGGTCGTAAACGATCTCTGTGTCGAAGCGTTCGGCGTGTTTCTGCATGCGCTCCATCAGTACCGGGCCGGTCAGGCCTTCGACGTCGCCGGGCCAGTTATCGACTTCGACGGTGGTGGTCAGCTGGCCACCTGCCTGTATGCCGGTAATGACAACGGGTTTGAGATTGGCGCGAGCGGCATAAACGGCTGCGCTGTAACCGGCAGGGCCGGAACCTAGAATGATCAGGCGGGAATGCTGCGCTTCACTCATAAAAACACCTCATAAGCCTTTGTCACAAAAGAGAATGCATGCTCAAATTGGACTGCGCGTACTGTGCTCTTGGCTATGCCGGAGCCAAGGGGGTCAAGCATGGCATTGGGCGAACAAACCCGTACAATGCCTGCTTGTAACAGTGTTTGTATCAAAAAAGCGGTGCGTGCCGTATTTCGAAAAACCGGGGCACAGTGTTAAAAGTAGTCCCGGTTGGGGCTGTTAACTTTTTTACCTGCCTGGATTGGGCAGTTTTTATAGTCATTCAACAGATGGACGCGCCATGGGCGCAGGAAAAGAAGCGTTTTGAAGAAATCCACCGCAGCACCTAAAATAGTCGTTCCGCTCTGGCGCCAGCAATTGCACTACCGGCTCAAGGAAGGTGCATTGATCGCCATCGGTGCCTTGTGCCTGTTCCTGATGATGGCCTTGTTGACCTATGGCAAGGACGATCCGGGCTGGAGTCATAACAGCAAGATCGACGATGTGCAGAACTTCGGCGGGCCTGCGGGCTCTTACAGCGCCGACATCCTGTTCATGGTCTTGGGTTACTTCGCCTACATTTTCCCGCTGTTGCTGGCGATCAAGGCCTATCAGATTTTCCGCCAGCGCCACGAGCCGTGGCAGTGGAGCGGCTGGCTGTTCTCCTGGCGCCTGATCGGCCTGGTGTTTCTGGTGCTGTCGGGCGCGGCGCTGGCCCACATCCACTTCCATGCGGCGACCGGTTTGCCGGCCGGCGCGGGCGGCGCCTTGGGTGAAAGCCTCGGCGATCTGGCGAAAAATGCGCTGAACATCCAGGGCAGCACGTTGTTGTTTATTGCACTGTTCCTGTTCGGCCTGACGGTGTTCACTGACCTGTCGTGGTTCAAGGTGATGGACGTCACCGGCAAGATCACCCTCGATCTGTTCGAACTGTTTCAGGGCGCGGCCAATCGCTGGTGGGCAGCCCGTACCGAACGCAAGCAACTGGTCGCCCAATTGCGTGAAGTCGACGATCGCGTGCATGACGTGGTGGCGCCGACAGTTACCGATAAGCGTGAGCAAGCCAAGGTCAAGGAGCGCCTGATCGAACGTGAGCAGGCCCTGAGCAAGCACATGTCCGAGCGCGAAAAGCAGGTGCCGCCGGTGATTGCTCCCGCGCCGCCCAAACCGGCTGCTCCGAGCAAACGCGTGGAAAAAGAGAAACAGGCGCCGTTGTTCGTCGACAGCGCCGTGGAAGGCACCTTGCCGCCGATCTCGATTCTCGACCCGGCGGAAAAGAAACAACTCAATTATTCGCCCGAATCCCTGGCGGCCGTCGGCCACTTGCTGGAAATCAAGCTCAAGGAATTCGGCGTCGAAGTCTCGGTGGATTCGATTCACCCGGGCCCGGTCATTACCCGTTACGAAATCCAGCCAGCAGCCGGCGTCAAAGTCAGCCGCATCTCCAACCTGGCGAAAGACCTGGCCCGTTCCCTGGCCGTGACCAGTGTGCGTGTCGTGGAAGTGATTCCGGGCAAAACCACGGTGGGTATCGAGATCCCTAACGAAGACCGGCAGATCGTGCGCTTCTCCGAGGTCTTGTCGACTCCCGAGTACGATAACTTCAAGTCCCCGGTCACCCTGGCCCTGGGTCATGATATCGGCGGCAAACCGGTCATCACCGACCTGGCGAAAATGCCCCACTTGCTGGTGGCCGGTACGACCGGTTCCGGTAAGTCGGTGGGTGTGAACGCGATGATCCTGTCGATTCTGTTCAAGTCTGGCCCGGAAGACGCCAAGCTGATCATGATCGACCCGAAAATGCTTGAGCTGTCGATCTACGAAGGCATTCCGCACCTGCTGTGCCCGGTGGTCACCGACATGAAGGACGCCGCCAACGCCTTGCGCTGGAGCGTCGCCGAAATGGAGCGGCGCTACAAGCTGATGGCGAAGATGGGCGTGCGTAACCTGTCGGGCTTCAACGCCAAGGTCAAGGAAGCCCAGGACGCCGGTGAGCCATTGAGCGATCCGCTGTACAAGCGCGAAAGCATCCACGACGAAGCACCGCTGCTGCAAAAGCTGCCGACCATCGTCGTGGTCGTCGACGAATTCGCCGACATGATGATGATCGTCGGCAAGAAGGTTGAAGAGCTGATCGCCCGTATCGCCCAGAAGGCCCGTGCGGCCGGTATCCACTTGATTCTCGCGACCCAGCGGCCGTCGGTGGACGTGATCACAGGTCTGATCAAGGCGAACATTCCGACCCGCATGGCGTTCCAGGTGTCGAGCAAGATCGATTCGCGGACCATCATCGACCAGGGCGGTGCCGAACAGTTGCTGGGCCACGGTGACATGCTCTACATGCCGCCCGGCACCAGCCTGCCGATTCGTGTTCACGGCGCGTTCGTGTCCGATGACGAGGTACACCGGGTGGTTGAAGCCTGGAAACTGCGCGGCGCGCCGGAATACAACGATGACATCCTCGCCGGTGTCGAAGAGGCCGGTAGCGGCTTTGAAAACGGCGGCGGTGGCGGTGAAGATGATGCCGAAACCGACGCGCTCTACGATGAAGCGGTGCAGTTCGTCCTGGAAAGCCGTCGCGCGTCCATCTCCGCGGTTCAGCGTAAGCTGAAAATCGGCTACAACCGCGCGGCGCGCATGATCGAAGCCATGGAAATGGCCGGGGTCGTGACGTCCATGAACACCAACGGCTCGCGTGAAGTCCTGGCCCCTGGCCCGGTGCGCGACTGATCCGGTTTTGAAAGGGGTGGCGTCTGAGGCGCCGCCCGCACTCCCACGAATGTTTATGAGGACTCCCATGCGTCTTATCCGCATGCTGTTGCTGCCGGTACTGGCTTTGACCACGCTCTCGGCCCACGCCGATGACAAGGACGTGGCGCGTCTGACCCAACTGCTGGAAAAATCCCAGACCCTGACCGCGCGCTTCTCCCAGCTGACCCTCGATGGCAGCGGCACCCAGTTGCAGGAAACCGCCGGTCAGATGTCCTTGCAGCGCCCGGGCCTGTTCTACTGGCACACCGATGCGCCGCAGGAGCAACTGATGGTGTCCGACGGCAAGAAAGTTTCCCTGTGGGACCCGGACCTGGAGCAGGTCACTATCAAGACCCTCGACCAGCGCCTGACCCAGACGCCGGCACTGTTGCTGTCCGGTGACGTGTCCAAGATCAGCCAGAGCTTTGACATCAGCGCCAAGGAAGCCGGTGGCGTGATCGACTTCACCCTGAAGCCGAAAACCAAAGACACCCTGTTCGACAGCCTGCGCCTGTCGTTCCGCAACGGTCTGGTCAATGACATGCAGATGATCGACAGTGTCGGCCAGCGCACCAATATCCTGTTTACCGGTGTAAAGGCCAACGAGCCGATTCCGGCATCCAAGTTCAAGTTCGACATCCCGAAGGGTGCGGACGTGATCCAGGAATAGAGAGCAGAACATAGAACCTGTGGGAGCGGGCTTGCCCGCGATGGCGGCATTGCATTCAATATCAATGTTGACTGACCTGACGCTATCGCGGGCAAGCCCGCTCCCACAGGAACTGCGGTGTTCAATGCCTTAACTGATCGGCATCAGATCCAGCAAAGAGGTTTCAAACGTACGTGATGGACCTGTTTCGCAGTGCCCCGATTGCTCAGCCCTTGGCCGCCCGCCTGCGCGCGGCCAATCTGGACGAGTACGTCGGTCAGGAACACGTGCTCGCTCGCGGCAAGCCTTTGCGCGAAGCCCTGGAGCAGGGGGCCCTGCATTCGATGATTTTCTGGGGCCCGCCGGGAGTGGGTAAAACCACCCTGGCGCGGCTGCTGGCGGAAGTCTCGGATGCGCACTTCGAAACGGTTTCGGCGGTACTGGCCGGGGTCAAAGAGATTCGTCAGGCGGTGGAAGTCGCCAAGCAGCAGGCCGGGCAGTACGGTAAACGCACCATCCTGTTCGTCGACGAAGTGCACCGCTTCAACAAGTCGCAGCAGGATGCGTTCCTGCCGTACGTTGAAGACGGCACGCTGATTTTCATCGGCGCGACCACGGAAAACCCCTCGTTCGAACTCAATAACGCGCTCCTGTCCCGGGCCCGCGTCTATGTACTCAAAAGCCTCGACGAAGCGGCCCTGCGCAAGCTGGTGCATCGTGCGTTGACCGAAGAGCGCGGGTTGGGCAAGCGGCAACTGACCCTCAACGACGAAGGCTTCCAGATGCTGCTGTCCGCCGCCGATGGCGATGGCCGGCGTTTGCTCAACCTGTTGGAAAACGCCTCGGACCTGGCCGAAGACAACAGCGAAATCGGCGTCGACCTGCTGCAAAGCCTGCTGGGCGATACCCGTCGGCGCTTCGACAAGGGCGGCGAAGCTTTCTACGACCAGATTTCCGCGCTGCATAAATCGGTGCGAGGTTCCAACCCCGATGGCGCGTTGTATTGGTTCGCGCGGATGATCGACGGCGGTTGCGATCCGCTGTACCTGGCCCGGCGCGTGGTGCGCATGGCCAGCGAAGACATCGGCAACGCCGACCCCCGCGCCCTCAGCCTGTGCCTGGCGGCGTGGGAAGTGCAGGAGCGCCTCGGCAGCCCCGAAGGTGAATTGGCGGTGGCCCAGGCCATTACGTATCTGGCTTGCGCGCCGAAAAGCAATGCGGTGTACATGGGCTTCAAGGCCGCGATGCGCAGCGCCACCGAACACGGTTCGCTGGAAGTGCCGCTGCACCTGCGCAACGCACCGACCAAGTTGATGAAGCAATTGGGTTATGGCGACGAATACCGCTATGCCCACGATGAACCGGACGCCTATGCCGCCGGCGAAGACTACTTCCCGGAAGAGCTTGAGCCGCAACCGTTCTATCAGCCCGTGCCACGTGGCCTGGAGCTGAAGATCGGCGAAAAGCTCAACCACCTCGCGCAACTTGACCGTCTAAGCCCCCGACAGCGGAGAAAATAGTGATTCCCTTGATTGTTGCGGTCTCTGTCGGCGGTGTCGCCGGTACACTGTTGCGCTTCGCCACCGGTAACTGGATCAACGCGAATTGGCCGCGGCACTTCTATACCGCGACGCTGGCCGTTAATATCGTGGGCTGTTTGCTGATCGGCGTTCTATACGGCCTGTTTTTGATTCGCCCGGAGGTATCGTTTGCGGTGCGCGCCGGGTTGATCGTCGGCTTCCTCGGGGGGCTGACGACTTTTTCATCCTTTTCACTGGATACGGTGCGCCTGCTGGAAACCGGGCAGGTGCCGCTGGCCCTGGGCTATGCGGCCATCAGCGTATTCGGCGGGCTGCTCGCCACCTGGGCTGGCCTGTCCTTGACCAAACTTTGATAACGAGAAACCGACATGCTCGATTCCAAACTGTTACGTAGCAACCTTCAGGACGTAGCGGACCGCCTGGCATCCCGTGGCTTTGCTCTGGATGTCGTGCGCATCGAAGCGCTGGAAGAACAGCGCAAGACCGTCCAAACCCGCACCGAAGCTCTGCAGGCTGAACGTAATGCGCGCTCCAAATCCATCGGTCAGGCCAAGCAGCGCGGCGAAGACATCGCGCCGCTGATGGCGGACGTCGAGCGCATGGCGGGCGAGTTGAGCGCCGGTAAAGTCGAGCTGGACACGATCCAGACCGAGCTGGATTCGATCCTGCTGGGCATTCCGAACCTGCCGCATGAATCGGTGCCGGTCGGCGATGACGAAGAAGGCAACGTTGAAGTGCGCCGTTGGGGCACGCCGAAGGCTTTCGACTTCCCGGTTCAGGACCACGTGGCCCTGGGCGAGAAGTTCGGCTGGCTGGACTTCGAAACCGCCGCCAAGCTGTCCGGCGCCCGTTTCGCCCTGCTGCGCGGCCCGATTGCGCGTCTGCACCGTGCGCTGGCACAGTTCATGATCAACCTGCACATCAACGAACACGGTTACGAAGAGGCTTACACCCCGTACCTGGTGCAGGCCCCTGCGTTGCAGGGCACCGGTCAGTTGCCTAAGTTCGAAGAAGACCTGTTCAAGATCAGCCGCGAAGGCGAAGCCGATCTGTACCTGATCCCGACCGCTGAAGTGTCGCTGACCAACATCGTGGCTGGCGAGATCGTCGATTCGAAACTGCTGCCGATCAAATTCGTGGCACACACGCCGTGCTTCCGCAGCGAGGCCGGTGCATCGGGTCGCGACACTCGCGGCATGATCCGTCAGCACCAGTTCGACAAGGTCGAGATGGTCCAGATCGTTGAGCCGTCGACCTCGATGCAAGCGCTGGAAGGCCTGACCGCCAACGCCGAGAAAGTCCTGCAACTGCTGGAACTGCCGTATCGCACCCTGGCGCTGTGCACTGGCGACATGGGCTTCAGCGCGCTCAAGACCTACGACCTGGAAGTGTGGATTCCGAGCCAGGACAAATACCGCGAGATTTCGTCGTGCTCCAACTGCGGTGATTTCCAGGCCCGTCGCATGCAAGCGCGTTTCCGTAACCCGGAAACCGGCAAGCCTGAATTGGTTCACACCCTCAACGGTTCCGGCCTGGCGGTCGGTCGTACCCTGGTGGCGGTGCTGGAAAACTACCAGCAGGCCGACGGTTCGATCCGTGTGCCAGAGGTACTGAAACCGTACATGGGTGGCCTTGAGGTCATCGGCTAAATGGACTATCTGCCGCTGTTTCATAACCTTCGCGGCAGTCGTGTGTTGGTCGTCGGTGGAGGGGAGATTGCCTTGCGCAAATCCCGCCTGCTGGCCGAGGCCGGTGCGCTGCTGCGAGTGGTCGCGCCTGAAATCGAACCGCAACTGCGCGAGCTAGTGGTTGGCAGCGGCGGCGAGTGCCTGGTGCGTGGCTACGCCGAAACGGATCTGGACGGTTGCGGGCTGATCATCGCCGCCACCGACGACGAGCCGTTGAACGCGCAAGTCTCCGCCGATGCCCATCGGCGTTGCGTGCCGGTCAACGTGGTGGACGCGCCAGCCCTGTGCAGCGTGATCTTCCCGGCGATCGTCGACCGTTCTCCGCTGATCATTGCCGTGTCCAGCGGTGGCGATGCGCCGGTGCTGGCGCGGTTGATTCGCGCCAAACTGGAAACCTGGATTCCTTCCACCTACGGTCAACTGGCTGGCCTGGCGGCGCGTTTTCGCACTCAGGTCAAAGGCCTGTTTCCGGACGTGCAGCAGCGCCGGGCGTTCTGGGAGGATGTATTCCAGGGCCCGATTGCCGACCGGCAACTGGCCGGGCAGGGCGCTGAAGCCGAGCGCTTGATGCTGGCGAAAATCAATGGCGAAGCCCCTGTCGCGACCGGCGAAGTTTATCTGGTGGGCGCCGGGCCGGGTGACCCCGACCTGTTGACCTTCCGCGCCTTGCGTCTGATGCAGCAAGCCGACGTGGTGTTGTATGACCGTCTGGTGGCGCCGGCGATTCTGGATTTGTGCCGTCGCGATGCCGAGCGGGTCTACGTCGGCAAGCGCCGCGCCGATCACGCCGTGCCTCAGGAGCAGATCAACCAGCATCTGGTGGATCTGGCCAAGGCCGGCAAGCGCGTGGTGCGCTTGAAGGGCGGTGATCCGTTCATTTTCGGGCGTGGCGGTGAAGAGATCGAAGAACTGGCGGCCCATGGCATCCCGTTCCAGGTCGTACCGGGCATCACCGCCGCCAGCGGTTGCGCGGCGTATGCCGGGATTCCGCTGACTCACCGCGATTACGCGCAGTCGGTGCGGTTCGTCACCGGGCACCTCAAGGACGGTTCCACCGATTTGCCGTGGGCCGATCTGGTCGCGCCGGCGCAAACCCTGGTGTTTTACATGGGGCTGGTGGGCTTGCCGATCATCTGCGAGCAGTTGATCAAGCACGGTCGCGCGGCCGATACCCCGGCGGCGTTGATCCAGCAGGGCACCACGGTCAATCAGCGGGTGTTTACCGGCACCCTGGCCGACCTTCCACGGCTGGTGGCGGAGCATGAAGTGCATGCGCCGACGCTGGTGATCGTCGGGGAAGTGGTACAACTGCGCGAGAAACTGGCGTGGTTTGAAGGGGCTCAGGCGCAGGTCTGAATACCGAGTCGCCCCCATCGCGGGCAAGCCCGCTCCCACAGGATTTGCGTCAAATGCAAAACCTGTGGGAGCGGGCTTGCCCGCGATGAGGCCCTCAAAATCACCCTTGCTTCAGATCAGAGCTCGGCCTTACGCCAAACCCCTTTCCCCTTCAACCGCGCCCGATCATGAGCCGCAGTGAAATCCTGCGCCGGCCCTTTAGGCACGATCCCGGTCGGGTTGATGGTCTTGTGGCTGCCGTAGTAGTGATTCTTGATGTGCTCAAAACTCACCGTTTCGGCTATCCCCGGCCACTGATAAATCTCCCGTAGCCAGTTCGACAGATTCGGATAATCGGCAATTCGCCGCAGGTTGCACTTGAAGTGCCCGAAGTACACCGCATCAAAGCGAATCATCGTAGTGAACAACCGAATATCCGCTTCCGTCAGGTATTCACCCGTGAGGTAACGATTGGCGCCCAGCAGCTGCTCCAGCCGATCCAGCTCACCAAACAACTCATCGAACGCCTCTTCATAAGCCTGCTGCGACGTAGCAAACCCGGCGCGATAGACGCCGTTGTTCACCGCTGGATAAATCCGCTCGTTCAGCGCATCGATCTCGGCCCGCAATGGCGCCGGGTAGAAATCCAGGTCGTTGCCGGTCAATTCATCAAAAGCGCTGTTGAACATGCGGATGATCTCCGCCGACTCATTGTTAACGATGCGTTCAAGATGTTTGTCCCAGAGCACCGGCACAGTGACGCGGCCGGTGTAGTCGGCGGTATCGGCGGTATAGCGCTGGTGCATGAAATTGAAGTGATCGAGTTTGTCGCCGGTTGATCCGAGGTTTTTATCGAAGGTCCAGCCGTTTTCCAGCATCAACCAACTGACCACCGACACGTCGATCAGACTTTCGAGGCCTTTGAGTTTGCGCAGGATCAGCGTGCGATGAGCCCACGGGCAGGCGAGGGATACGTAGAGATGGTAGCGACCGGCTTCGGCGGCAAAACCACCGACTCCGGTCGGGCCTGGCTTGCCGTCGGCGGTCAGCCAGTGGCGACGCTGTGCCTGTTCACGCTGGAACGTGCCGTCCTTGCTTTCGTACCACTGATCCTGCCAGCGGCCTTCGACTAACAAACCCATGTTCAAAACTCCTCAACCGATAAGCGTTGGAGAGGAGTCTATGCGCATAGGTTCGAACAAAAAGCGCAAAGGTTGGGCGGTTATGATCGGTTAAATCGATCTGTCCCGGGCATCCCAGTACTGCTGGGCGGTTTCGAAGGCTTGCTCGCGGGGCTGGCCGAGGCCGCGCAAGGCCAGGGCCATGGTCGAGATCAACGCCATTTGCGGGTAGCTGTCGACCACGTCGCCACGCCACACCGCTTTCAAATGCTCGGGATCCAGGCTCGCCGGTTTGACGTGGCGCTGGGTCGACAGCTGCGGCCATTCTTCATCCCAACTTTCGCCGCCGGTGGTGCCATACAGGTGACTGTCGGCATCCGGGTTGATCTCGATTTCACCACCATCGCCCTTGATGACGATGGCGGTGTCGCCCAGTAAACCGCTGGCATCGCGATGCACGGCCTGATAGCCGGGGTGGAAAATGCTTTGCAGGCCGCAACGGGCGCCCAGCGGGTTGAGAATCCGCGCCAGGGAATGGATCGGCGAGCGCAGGCCCAGGGTGTTGCGCAGGTCGATCATCCGCTGAAGTTGCGGGGCCCAATCCACCAATGGCATGAACGCCAGACCGCCCTGATCGAGCGCCGCACCGGTCTGCTGCCAGTTGCGGCACAACGGAATATTCAGCGTCTCGAGCAGTTGTTCGCTGTACAGCCGGCCCGCCGTGTGCGCGCCGCCGCCGTGCATGAAGATGCGCACGCCGTTTTGCGCCAGGCACTTGGCCGCCAGCAGATACCATGGCAGGTGACGCTTTTTGCCGGCGTAAGTCGGCCAGTCCAGATCGACCGCCAGCGCCGGTGGATTCAGGCGTTCACGCAAGGCTTCGGTGAACCCCGCCATTTCCTCGGCGCTTTCTTCCTTGTGCCGCAACAGCATCAGGAACGCGCCGAGCTGGGTGTCCTCGACCTTGTCGTCGAGCAACAGGCCCATGGCCTCGCGGGCTTCTTCACGGGTCAGGTTGCGGGCGCCGCGTTTGCCTTTGCCAAGGATCCGCACGAACTGGGCGAACGGGTGCTCGGCGGGCGTTTCGAGGGTCAGTGCTGGAGAGTCGGTCATAAGCAATTCGTCGGTTTGGGCAGGCCCGCCAGTTTCGCGGCGAGTTTGGCAGGGGTGCCTTTGAACAGTCGGTTCAGGTGCAGGCTGTTGCCCTTGTCGGGGCCGAGTTTCAATGCGGTGTACTTGATCAGCGGGCGAGTTGCCGGGGACAGCTGGAATTCGTCGTAGAAACTGCGCAGCAGTTCAAGGATCTCCCAGTGTTCCGGGCTCAACTCGATGTCTTCGGCGGCGGCCAGGGCGGCGGCCACCTCGGCAGACCAGTCGCTCAGTTCGACCAGGAAACCGTCCTTGTCCAGTTCAATGGCGCGGGTGCCCACCGTCAGGGATTTCATAGCCAACTGTTGACCTTGTCGTAGTGAATCGACAGCTCGACGAAGGCCGGGTAATCGATGGCCTTGGCCCAGTCCGGGACTTGCAGAGCCCGCGCCTGAGCATCTTCGGCCAGTATGAACAGTTTCAGGTTGCGGGCGTGCAGCACGCTGAACGGTGCGGTGCCTGGCTGTAAGGCATAGGCCGCGTCGCCACTCAGCAACAGCGCATCATCGGCGCCAATCACGCGCAGGCAACTGCTCAGGCGGTCGTCGCCGAAAGGGGAATGAGACAACACATGCAAAGTCGACATCAGAGGGTGATCACTTGGTCGTAACGGTCTATAAGGGCGGTGATTTCCCGGGCGGCCAGCACCTGGGCTTCTTCAAGCGACAGACCTTTAGGGTCCAGACCACGGGCAGCAGCGCTTTCACCGCACACGAACAGGTCTTCGACACCAAACATCGGCAAGGCTTGCAGGTTGGCGCTCAGGTCTTTCTGTTGCAACGCCTTGGCGTCCTGTTTCGCGGCGAGCTGGAACACGCCGTCATCGAGGAACAGCAGGCCGATCGGCAGATCGAAGGCGCCACCGGCCAACACGATATCCAGCGCTTCCCGCGCGCTCGGCCCGGACCACGGCGCCTGACGACTGATAATCAGCAAGGATTTAGCCATCTCACGCGCCTCCGAAACAGATCAGGCGGTCCGCGTCCTGCACCGCGTCATGCAACTGGCCGAGGCCGGACAATTCCCACGGTGCACCCACCGCGACCGCTTCACGCTGATAACGCTGGGCTTCTTCCTCGTTCAACACCCCACGGCGCAAGGCGGCGGCGATGCAGATCACGCCATCGAGTTGATGCTCGGTGACAAAGGTGCGCCATTGCTTGGGCAAGTCCTGCTCATCCTGAGGCGTGACCACGCTGCCAGACGCGTTGTAGACGCCATCCTGATAGAAAAACAGCCGGACAATCTCATGTCCGCCGGCCAGCGCGGCCTGGGCGAACAGCAAGGCACGGCGCGAGGAGGGCGCATGGGCGGCGGAAAACAGCGCAATGGCGAACTTCATGACGGACTCGATCAGCAAAACTGCGGCCATGATAAAGCTTTATCGTCGGGGCGGCGAAGGGCGTTTACTCGTAGACCGAGTCGCTGCTATCGCGAGCAGGCTCGCTCCCACAAGGGATTTGTGTCGTACATAACATTGCAATCCACCACAGACCCCTGTGGGAGCGAGCCTGCTCGCGATAGCGGAGTGTCAGGCAACACAATGCTGAATGTGATAACCCGATCAGCGCGGCATATACCCCAACTGCCAACGCCGCGGAATCTTCAGCGACAGCACCCCCAGCGCCCCGGCCAGCAGCCCGCTGACAAACAGCGCCTTGAGCCCCAGATGATGTTCCGGCTCCCTTGAGCAGCGACGGTTACTTGGTCAACCCATATAACTCGCAATACTCCAGCCAGTCCATGCCGGCCATTTCCGCGACCTCCTTGTGCACCTCCATGCGTTGGGCCTGGTAGTCCTCAGGTGTGGCGGCGGTCAGTTGCAGCGTCAGCTCCCAGGCAAACAAACCCAGGCGCTCCGCCTCGGCTTCGAACGCTTCATGCAAGCGCTCGTCGCGGTACTGCGTTACTGTCTGGCCCTTGGCCTGGGCCAACAGTGGATTCAGGTTGTCCAGTTCGACGCGCAGCTCAGGCCGCTCATCGAGAAATTTTCTCAGTGCCTGCTCGTGTTGCTGTTCGGTTGCCGCCATGGTCACTCCTTGAGGGGGATTACGAAGACTGCTTTTTGCTTGCCTTGGCAGCCGCGGCCAGACACTCGAGAGCAAATTGCTCGGGGTAGGTCATCTGGATCGGTGTGGTTTCGCCTTTGACGGTTCTTTCACCGTCGAGAATGTAACGAATCCGCTTGTCGGTGACGCCAATTCGCTTGGCGATCCAGGCCGGCGTCTGACCGATCTGGCTGATCAGTTTGTCGGCATAGTCGGTGGAGGGTTTGTAGAATTCGGCGTTGGGTGTCATGGCCTTTCCAGAAAAATGGGCCCGGAAAAACGGGCGATGCGGCGAGAGAAACGCGATAGGGTGCGCGAATCGATGCGCGGTGTCGCGTTATAAATGAAGTAAAGCAGAACGATACGCCGCACCACGGTGATACAGTCCGCTTTTTCCTGATGAGCGAACGCAATGCGAATTCTGATGGTGGCGCTGGCCGCAACCTTGCTGGCGGGCTGCGCCGGATCGGCGATGAACGACGCCCGCACCAAAACCCCGTACAAAACCCTGACCTCGGACAAACCGGAAAAAGTCGTCGCCCAGTGCGTGCAGTTTGCCTGGCAGGACGAGGCGGTGTTCGGCGTCGATGCGGGCGCGTATTTGCAGCCGGGCAAGAAGGGCGGTTCGACGGTCTACACCCGTTCGGCCGAGTCTTTCGTGGACGTGACCAGCGATGCCTCGGGCACCGCGTTGAGCTACTATGCGCAGCATGATGATTTTGTCGCCAAGCGCCGATTGGCGGCGTTGGCTACCTGTTTGTAAGCAAGATCTTTTGGTGGCACCCCCGAAAATCGAAGGTTACAAATCCACCAAACGCTTCTGAAAAAAGAAGCGTTTGTGGCCCGGCGGGTAATCGGCAATGTGCCCTAGCTCGCTGTAGCCGTGCTTTTTGTAGAACTCCGGCGCCTGGAAGTCGAAGGTGTCCAGCCAGATCCCGATGCATCCCTTTTCCCGCGCCAGGTCTTCAGCCATTTGCATCAGCTTCGAGCCGATTCCTTGTCCCCGGGCCTGCTCTGGCACTGACAACAACTCAATGAAAAACCATTGGTAAAACACCCGGCCATAAAGCCCGCCGAGAATCTCGTCGTTGTCATCGCGTACCAACAAGGCAATCTGCTCTGAAACCGTGGGCCCAGCCTTTGAGGCGTTGTAGGCGCGCAAAGGGGTAAGGATCGCTTCGCGCTCTTCCTGAGTGGCGTTTGTCGACAGTTCAATTCGCAGGGTCATGGCTACATCCTTATGGCGGTGAATGCGGAGCCTATCCCGGTCGCCACGATTGTTCTATCCCTCCAAACCATAGAAATCTGTTTTCGCCTAACATGTACGCCTTCCGACGAAATTAGGGATGGATTGTCATGTCGAACACAGCCGAGCGGGTCAACATCATCGAGTCCCAGGTGTTGTCCCACGACTGGTACCTGCTGAAGAAAATCACGTTCGATTACCTGCGCAACAACGGCGACTGGCAGCGTCAGACCCGCGAGGTGTATGACCGTGGCAACGGCGCGGCGATTCTGCTGTTCAACCGCGAGAAGAAAACCGTCGTGCTGACCCGCCAGTTTCGCTTGCCGGTGTTCGTCAATGGCCATGATGGTTTGCTGATTGAAGTAGCGGCGGGCCTGCTGGAAGGCGCTGCGCCTGAAGAGCGCATTCGCGCTGAAGCCGAAGAAGAAACCGGCTATCGCGTCCACCATGTGCAGAAGGTGTTCGAGGCGTACATGAGCCCCGGGTCGGTCACGGAGAAACTGCATTTCTTTATTGCCGAGTACGACGCGTCTTCGAAAGTCAGCGAGGGCGGTGGGCTGGAAGCAGAAACCGAAGAACTGGAAGTGCTGGAGTGGACGTTCGACGACGCCCTTGCGGCGTTTTATCGCGGGGAGATTTGCGATGCCAAGACCATCATGCTGCTGCAGTATGCGGCGATGAAGGATATTTTCGGACCGGTTTGAGCCGGCGGGGCTTGCCTGGATCGAGAGAGCGTTCAGGCACAATGGTCGAGCATTTCGGCACAGTAATCAGCCTTTGCTCTCTCTAGACTCGTGCTTCATGCCAAGACACCGATGAGGTCACGATGAACATCCGAATTATCCTATCCGCATTGTCCATGGGGGTTGTCCTCACTGGGCACGCTGCCGACTTCTCGCTGAGCAGCCAGGATATTGCTGAAAATCGCCCGCTCACCAGTCGAGAGGTGTTCCAGGGCTTCGGTTGCGAAGGGGGTAATACGTCTCCAGAATTGTCCTGGTCCAACGCCCCGGCCGGCACTAAAAGTTACGCGATCACGGTCTACGATCCTGATGCGCCGACCGGCAGCGGCTGGTGGCATTGGACCGTGGTCAACTTACCGGCTTCCACCCGCAGTTTGCCAAGCGGAGTCGGTTCGAACCTGCCTGCCGGCGCAGTACAAGGGCGAACCGATTATGGCCAACCGGGATTTGGCGGCGCTTGCCCTCCTGTAGGGGATAAGCCCCATCGCTATCAATTCACCGTATGGGCGTTGAAAGTCGATAAGCTACCACTCGATAACCAGGCCAGCGGCGCCTTGGTGGGCTACATGCTCAATGCCAACGCCTTGGCCAAAGCGACCATCACTTCAACTTACGGACGTTAAGAGCAATGCGCCCTTGTGACGGCATCCAGCACCGGGAAAACATTATCGATGCGTGTGTCATACGGGCGCGGCAGCCTCACACCTTGCAACGGGTGCCGATATTCGCAACCACCCTGTGTCGAGTGCGACAGGGGGAAAAGCTGCTGCAATGGGATGACCGGGAGATGCGCGCAGGGCCGCAACATCTGATTCTGATGCCGGCCGGGCGCGAGCTTGGCCTCTCGAACTTCCCCGGCCTTCATGGTCACTATATCGCTGATGTCGTGACCTTTCCCGGTTCGACACTGCGCAACTTCAGCAGCCGATATGGCCGGCAGATCTTGAGTGGTCACCGTGCCCCGACCACAGATCTGTGTGTTCCTCTGGACAGGCACACGACACAGGCATGGGATCAGTTATTGGCCGCCATCAATGCGAACGCTCCGGATGCATTACGCACCCACTATGGGGAAGCGGTTCTGCTCAGCCTGGGCCTCAACGGCCAGGCCGGACCGCTGCTGATGGGGCGCAATGATCCACTGTGCGAACGTGTGGAGCAATTGCTGATGGGCAGCCCTGAGAGCGACTGGACGGTTGCGAGCGTCGCACAACACCTGAACCTTGGTGAATCGACGTTGCGTCGCCAACTGGCCAATGAGGGGAGCAGTTTCAGGAATATTCTGGAAAGTGTTCGACTGGCGACGGCGCTGCAATGGTTGCAAACCACTTCCCGGCCTATCGGTGAAATTGCCGGTGCCAGCGGCTACGCCTCGGCCTCACGTTTTGCCGTGCGCTTTCGCTCACACTATGGCCTGTCGCCACGGGAATTGCGGGCGGCGATTTAGGCATTCCTGTACTTAATTTGATCCGAGTGAAAACGGCCAGTGGGCCGTTTTTTGTGCCTAGCGAAAACCTTAATCGCCGGCCCCTGTGGCGAGGGAGCTTGCTCCCGCTCGGCTGCGAAGCAGTCGCAAATACGGCGGATGCGGTGTGCCAGGAAAGCTCCCTATACCGGTTTTGGAGCCGCTGCGCAGCCCAGCGGGAGCAAGCTCCCTCGCCACAAGGTCATGGCATTTCCGGCAACTCCTGCGGCCGCAAATCAAACACCAGCACCTCGGCGTCCACGCCATTGCTCAAGGTCAGCACCTGTTCTTCGCGAACCCGTACGCCATCGCCTTCCTGCAACTGCATGCCGTTCAGCTCGACACTGCCCCGCGCCACATGCACATAAGCGTAGCGATCGGCAGCCAGTTCCAGCGTGGCGCTTTCCTTGCCGTCGATCAGCCCGGCATACACTCGCGCATCCTGCCGGACGTGCAGCGAACCGTTGGCCCCGTCAGGGGAAATGATCAGCTGCAAGCGGCCGCGTTTTTTCTGGGTGCTGAAATGCTCTTGCTGATAACGCGGTTTGGCGCCGCTGACGTCAGGCACGATCCAGATTTGCAGGAAGTGCACCGGGCGTGTCGATGAGTGATTGTATTCGCTGTGCGCCACGCCACTGCCGGCGCTCATCAGTTGTACGTCACCGGGGCGGATCACCGAACCGGTGCCTAAAGTGTCCTTGTGTTCCAGCGCGCCTTCGAGCACGTAGGAGAAAATCTCCATGTCGCGGTGCGGGTGCTGGCCAAAGCCTTTGCCGGCGGCCACACGGTCGTCGTTGATCACCAACAGGTCGGAAAAACCCTGTTCCCGTGGGTTGCGGTAATTGGCAAAGGAAAAGGTATGGAACGACTTCAACCAACCGTGATTGGCCGCGCCGCGATCCGAGGCTTTACGAAGGGTCAGCATGATGAAATCTCCTGTCAGGACGTGAATTCGTCCGAGTGAGGAGAAGGTTAATGTTTACCTTGATGTGCAATAAGTAGATGAAAATTGAAATACTGTCTCGTACAGGTTGACAGTTGTGTGAGCAGGTTCACGTATCCTTGTTGTTACACTCGGCCATAATGTCGGGAGGGATACCTGTGGGAGCGAGCCTGCTCGCGATGGCGGTTTTTCATTCAACATCGATGTTGACCGGCCCGCCGCTATCGCGAGCAGGCTCGCTCCCACAAGGGTTTGGTGTTTGGCGCAGTGATATTAATCCGTACTCTTTTAGTGACCTTGAACCCATGAAAACCGTGGCAATGGTGTTGTTCCCAGACTTTCTCCTGCTCGACATGGCCGGCCCCATGGAGGTGTTTTCCATCGCCAATCGTTATCTGCAACCGGCAGACCGATACGAGCTGTTGACCATCGGCACCGAGCAGGGCGCATTGCGGGCCTCCAACGGCGTCAGTGTCCAGGCCGATCTGCACATCGATCAGGCGAGCGCACACTACGATGTGTTGCTGGTGCCGGGCGGGCCGGGGGCCTACAACGAAAAGCATCCGCCGCTGCTCAACTGGCTTCAGGCTGCGGTCAGCCGTGCGAACCGATACGGGTCGATCTGCACCGGCGCGTTCGTGCTCGGGCATGCCGGGTTGCTGGACGGCTTTCGCGTGACCACTCACTGGCATTACACCGAACGGCTGATCAAAGGCTTTCCCAAGGCCATCGTCGAGACTGATCAGATTTTCGTGCAGGACCGCAACCTCATCACTTCCGGTGGTGTCACTGCCGGTATCGACCTGGCGCTGGCGGTGGTTGCCCAGGACCACGGCAAGAAAGTCGCCCAGGATGTCGCCAAAGTGTTGTTGGTGGTGATGAAACGCCAGGGCGGGCAGGCGCAGTTCAGTCCGTTGATGGCGGCGGTGGCGCCACAGGAAACGCCGATTACCCGGGTGCAGAACCATGTGCTCGAACACCTCGACGAAGCGTTCGGCATCGAACGTATGGCCAGTCTGGTGAACATGAGTGCGCGGCACTTCGCCAGGGTTTTCGCCCGGGAAGTGAACATGACACCGATGGAGTTCCTGCAAAGCGCGCGCATCGATCACGCCCGTAATCTGCTGGAAACCAGCGACCTGCCGCTCAAGACCGTGGCCTATAAAAGTGGCTTCGGCAGCGTGCGCCATATGCGCTTTCTGTTTAGTGAAAAGCTCGGCCTGACCCCCACCCAGTACCGCGAGCAGTTCAGTTAGCGCGTTGTTGTCCGTCGTGCGCACCGCGTTGGCGGTGATGCTCCTCCCGTGGCCGTTGTACGGTCATCCATGCCTGCCAAGATACCCGTGAACTCTTTTTCAAGGAGGTGCGGGAGCCTGGATAGGCGGGGGCGAGGGACCTTGCAGTTCCTTGAACCGGGCCAGGTTTTCAGCGCATGAACGTGCATGAACAGCCTCAGAAATATAAACAACGACACGGTACTGCGGTTCGGGCCCTACGCGTTCCACCTGCATCAGCGGCTGATCCTGGACGGTGATCGGCCGTTGCGTATGGGGGGGCGAGCCCTGGAAATTTTGCAGGTGCTGGTCGAGCACGCCGGTGCGGTGGTCAGCAAAGAGGCGCTGATTGCTCACGTCTGGCCGACCTCGGTGGTCGAGGAAATCAACCTGCGCGTACACATTGCCGCCCTGCGTCGAGCGCTCGGCGATGGGCCGAACGGGCAGCCCTACATCGTTAATATTCCCCAACGCGGTTATAGCTTCATCGCCCCGGTGCAGCACGACCGGACGGGCACTCCTGTGCTGGTCGAAACCTTGCACAAGCCTCAACACAACTTGCCTGCGCGGCTGACAGCGGTGACTGGTCGCGACTCTATCGTCGGTAGCGTGGTCAGGCAGTTACCGGTTCGACGCTTCATGACCCTGGTCGGCCCTGCTGGCATTGGCAAGACCACCGTGGCATTGCGCGTGGCCGAATTGCTGTTGCAGCACTATCGGGATGGTGTCTGGATGGTTGACCTGGCAGCCATCGATGACCCGTCGCAGCTTGTCGATCATCTGTCACGCACTCTGGAACTGGACGTCGGCGCAAAGGCGTTGGCGCAACGGCATGCCTTGGTGGTGCTCGACAATTGTGAACATCTGCTCGAACGTTGTCGGACAGTGGTGGACGATCTGCTGGCTTCGGCGCCTCGGTTGTCGATCCTCGCCACCAGTCGCGAACCGCTGCGAGCGGCAGGGGAAACGCTGCTGCGGTTACCACCCCTGACGGTGCCTCCAGCCTCGGCGATTTATAGCTTGGCCGAGGCCATGGGGTATTCAGCGGTGCAGCTGTTGGTCAGCCGCGCCCGAGCCCGTCAGCAAGGGTTTGCCCTGCGCCAACAGGATCTCAAGGCCGTGTGCAAAATTTGTCGGCGGCTGGATGGCTTGCCCCTGGCCATTGAGCTGGCGGCGGCGCAGATCGATGCACTGGCGCTGGTGGGGTTACAAGCGCAACTGGGCAACTGTTTTCAGCTGTTGAGCCAAGGTCGACGCACCGCCGTGCCACGGCATCAGAATCTCAAAGCCGCACTGGACTGGAGCTATGAACGGCTGAGCCCGTTGGAGCAGATGGTGTTGCAGCGGCTGGCGGTGTTCAAGATGGCGTTCACCCTGGACGCGGCGATTGGCGTGATCAGTGGCGCGATGTTGCTGCCCGCAAGCCTGGTCAACGTGGTGGAGAGTCTGGCGAATAAATCGCTGCTCTCGGTGGAGCAGGGTAACGGTGTGACCCGCTACCGTTTCCTCAATACCACGCGCACCTACGCCCTGGAGAAGCTCGAACACAGCGGATATTTACACGCCTTCGAACTGCGTTATGAACGCTACACCAGTCCGGCTCACCGGACTTCAGGCAGGCAGGTCGCGCTGCAGCTCGTCGAGTAGCCGCCGGACTTTGATCAGGTCCGGTGTGGCGAAGCCTTCGGTGAAACGCTGGTAAATCGGCGCCAGCAGCTCATGGGCTTGTCGCAAGTGGCCCTGACGTTGCCACAGCTGAGCCAGTGATGTGGCGCTGCGCAGTTCCCAGGCCAGCGCTCCCTGGGTTTTCGCCACGGCTAAAGCCTTGAGCAGCACCGCCTCGGCCGCGTCGACGCTGTTCGGGCAATTCTCTGCCAGTAACGCGTCGGCCCGGGCCCGCAAAATCTCCGCCGTGCTCCAGCCCGCCGCGCCGTTTTCGGCCCGTTCCAGCAACGCATCATCGATGAAACGGCTGTCCAGCGTGACCATGATTTCCTTGACCAACCCGGTGTCTGGTCGCGGGGACGAGGGCGTATCGGCAACGTCGATCACCTGCGCGTAATGTTTGGCCCAGGTGTAGAACAGCAACACCGAGTGTTTCTTCGCCTGCTCAAGCAGCAAGGCCAGGAGTTCGCGGGCGACCGGCGCGTTGCCGTTGTAATGGGCCATCAGGCAACCGGACAGCGCCAGGGTGTAGCAGATGGACGTGCCATGATTGATCTGCATCGCGATGTCGAGCGCCTGTCGTGCGGTGTGCCAGGCTTTCTCCGGGAGCCCTTGCAACCAGAGAATGCGCGCCAGAATCGTCAGGGCCGCCACGCTCTGGTCGTACTGCACGCCAAAGCCATGGGTGAAGCGGTTGAGGTGGCCGCTCTGGGCCAGGCGTTGAATGACCTGCTCGGCACTCTCCCGCGCCAGTGCCTGATCCCCGGCAAAATGCAGGGCCAAGACCCGCAAGCGGTGAGTGCTCAGGGATAACACCGCGTCGCCGTGCAGTCCCAAACAGTCAAATTGTCGGCTCTGCTCCAGGGCCATTTGGTACTGGCCACAACTGAGGTTGACCGCCATGTGCCCCGAGATTGCCCTGAGCTGACCGGCCATATCGTTACAGTGTTCGGCCAGTCGTTTGGCACTGACGAACGCTTCGATGGTTTCAGCGGTACCGCCCTGGGTGTGGTAGCAGGAGCTGCCGAGGGCGAGCTTCAAGGTCATTTTCAAACGCGGGCAGGGATGGTCTGTCGCCTTGAGCAACGCCAAGGCCTTGCGCACATACACACCGTGCTCCTTGAGCAGCGACAGTTCCTGCCAGAGCGGTGTTGAGGTCGCGGCAAGGCGGATGGCCAACGCTTGCGACCCTTGAGT
Organism: Pseudomonas sp. EL_65y_Pfl2_R96; assembly: GCF_963970905.1. Lineage (NCBI taxonomy): Bacteria > Pseudomonadati > Pseudomonadota > Gammaproteobacteria > Pseudomonadales > Pseudomonadaceae > Pseudomonas > Pseudomonas sp. EL_65y_Pfl2_R96. The sequence goes on from NZ_CAXAQH010000023.1 coordinate 59,760, forward strand.
ATTCAAGGCCCAATCGAGCGCCGCGCGAATGTCTTCCAGGTTGCGGGCGTAACGCTCGGTCCAGCGCTCGCTCGGGGTGTGTTCCCAATCGCTCTGCGCCTGCTGCATCAAGGCCAGGCAGCATTCGGCATGGCGCTCCCGGATGTCCGCCAGCTCTTGGGCCTGGTCGAGTTTTTCCAGCGCATAGCCACGTGTGGTGTCGAGCAGACGGTAGAACACTTCTTCCTCGCCGACTTCCACGTTCAGCAATGACTTGGCCACCAATTGGGTAATCGAGCCAAATACCACGTCGGGCTCGATGTACTGGCCGACAATCACGGCGGCCGCCGATTCCAGGGTAAAACCGCCCCGGAATATCCCCAATCGGCGCAGGCAGGTTTGCTCGCAGGCATTGAGCAGTTCGAAGCTCCAGTCCAGTGTGGCGCGCAGGGTTTGATGGCGGCCCATGGTCGTCGGGCAGCCTTGGGCGAGCAGACGAAAACTGCCTTGCAGTTGTGACAGCAAGCCACTCAAGCCCAGGTTGCCGACTTGCGCCGCCGCCAGTTCGATCGCCAGCGGTATACCGTCCAGGCGACGGCAGATTTCAATTGCCAGCGGCAGCTCGGCTTCGCTCAGTTCGAAGCTGTCGTGGCTGGCCATCGCCCGCTCGACAAACAATTGCAGCGCTGAAAATGTCAGGGCCTGAGCGCGGTCGAGGACCGCGATGGGCGGTGGGCAGTCCAGCGATTCCAGGCGCTGCACGCATTCGCCTTCGGCCCGCAGGCTTTCGCGACTGGTGGCCAGAATATGCACTTGGGGCGCTGTGCGCAGGATACTTTCGCTGAGCAACGCAATGGCATCGATCAAGTGTTCGCAGTTATCGATGACCAGCAGCATCTGCCGGTCGCGCAAGCACGTGGCGAGCCCGTTCATGGGTTCGGCGTCATGCAACGACAGGCCTAGCGCTGTCGCCAGGTGTGCGCCGATCATCAAGGGGTCGTTGATCGGTGCCAGGTCCAGCAGGCGAATGCCGTCTCGATAGCGACCGATCAGTTGCTCGGCGACGCGCAGCGCCACCGTCGTCTTGCCGATCCCGCCGGGGCCCACGAGGGTAATGAAACGCTGCCGCGAGAGTTGCGCCAACAGGCTGTCGACCAGGGCCTGACGGCCGATCATGCGGGTCCGGCGGATCGGCAGGTTATGGCCGCCTGGTTCATTGGCGTCGTTTTGCGGGCGTTGTTCGATGGGCTCCAGGGAAAACGGTGCGACAAAACTGTAGCCGCGCTGGGCGACGGTGACGATGTAACGCTGGCCGGCCTGACCGTCACCGAGGGCTTTGCGCAGTGCCGCTATGTGCACGCGCAGGTTGATGTCTTCCACCACGCTTTTCGGCCAGACCCGGGCGATCAGGTGCTGCTTGCTCACCACCTGGCCTGCGTGCTCCAGCAGGATCAACAGAATGTCCATGGCCCGCCTGCCCAGGCGCAGAGGCTGGTCGGCCTCCATCACCAGGCGTTGTCCGGGGTAGATCCGGTAGGGGCCGAAATGGATGGCCTGTTCGGGGGAAAGGGTCAACGGGTCACTCCTGCTTGCATCCGTCTATCACGGGCTATCCGGGCATGTTCCTCAAGTTTTTTCGGCAACGCAACGCAGCGTCAGGTGCGCAGTAGAAAATTAACAACGTTTAACTCGTGCTGTGTCCGGTCTACGCTCAAAAATCCATTTCTTCAATTAGCCGAAGGTATCGGCCTTTTTGCAACAGAAAGTGCAACAAAAAGCGTGCCGCAAAAGGACGAACACTTCTGGAGGAGCCGGAATGAGCAACGTGGTGGTGGTCTATCACAGTGGTTACGGGCACACCCGGGTCATGGCCGAAGCGGTGGGCCTGGGAGTGGAACGGCACTTGGGCAGCACCAGTCGGCTGATTCCGGTGGAGGAAGTGGACGAGCACTGGGAACGCTTGCACCGTGCCGATGCAATCATCTTCGGCGCCCCGACCTACATGGGCAGCGCCTCGGCGGCGTTCAAGGGCTTCATGGAAGCCACCGCGTCGTTCTACCTGGCGCAACCCTGGCGCGACAAACTCGCTGCCGGGTTTACCAACTCCGGTTGCCTGTGCGGCGACAAGCTCAACACCTTGCTGCAGATGGCGGTGTTCGCCGCCCAGCACTCGATGATCTGGGTCGGCCTCGACCTGTTGCCGGCGCGCAGCAGCATCGGCGTGTTCGACGGGCAGTTGAATCGACTCGGCAGTTCGCTGGGGGCGATGGCCCAATCGAACGTCGAGCAATCCCCAGAATTTGCACCCCCCCAGGAAGACCGCCGTACCGCCGCACATTTGGGCGAGCGGGTGGCGCGCCTGGCCGAGCGAATGGCCCATACCTCTGATTAACCGTCGTAAACCCCATGCATCAGGAGAATCATGATGAGCACCTTTACCACCCGAGACGGCACCGAGATTTACTACAAGGACTGGGGCACCGGTCAGCCGATCGTCTTCAGCCACGGTTGGCCGTTGAATGCCGACAGTTGGGAGTCGCAGATGATCTTCCTGGCCTCCAAAGGCTACCGGGTCATCGCCCATGACCGTCGTGGTCACGGTCGTTCGAGCCAGCCATGGTTCGGCAACGAAATGGACACCTACGCCGATGACCTCGCGCAGCTGATCGAGCATCTGGATCTGCAAAACACCGTGCTGTTCGGCTTCTCCACCGGCGGTGGCGAAGTGGCGCGCTACATCGGTCGCTACGGCACTGGTCGCGTGGCCAAGGCCGGGCTGATTTCATCGGTGCCGCCGCTGATGCTCAAGACCGACACCAACCCGGGTGGCCTGCCGTTGGAAGTGTTCGACGGTATTCGTCAGGCATCGTTGGTCGACCGTTCGCAACTGTACAAGGATCTGGCCAGCGGTCCGTTCTTCGGTTTCAACCGGCCGGGCGCCAAACCCTCGCAAGGCATGATCGACTGGTTCTGGTTGCAGGGCATGGCCTCCGGTCACAAGAACGCGTACGACTGCATCAAGGCGTTCTCTGAAACCGACTTCACCGAAGACCTGAAGAAGTTCGACGTGCCGACCCTCGTGGTGCATGGCGACGACGATCAGGTGGTGCCGATTGAAGCCTCGGGCATCGCCTCGGCAAAACTGGTCAAGGGCTCCACATTGAAGGTCTACCCTGGAGCCCCGCACGGCCTGACCGATACCCACAAGGATCAACTCAACGAAGATCTGCTGGCGTTTATCAAAGGCTGATCAAAATCAAAAGATCGCAGGCTGCGCCAGCTCCTACAGGGTTATGTGAACGCCCGTGGGGGCTGGCGAGGGCTGCGATCGTTGTTGTTCATCAGCGCCTACAGGGTTATGTGAACACCCGTAGGAGCTGCCGAAGGCTGCGATCTTTTGATCTTGAGAGAGGGAAGAACACGAACGGTCCGGCAGCGCCAGGCAAACGGTGTGATGCCTTCGCTGCGAGTAAAGATATGAGAGAAATGTGCCTGATCGCAGAAGCCACATTCCAGGCTGATTTGCGTCAGGGTCAGGTCCGTGTCCTGGATCAACTGCTTGGCCCGTGCGATGCGTTGCTGACGTATCCACTCTTGCGGCGAGAGGCCGGTACTGCACTTGAACGCACGGGAAAAATGACTGCGCGACAGGGCACAGGCCCGTGCCAGTTCGGTCACTTCCAGGGTTTCACCGAGGTGGTCGAGGATCAGTTGTTTGACCCGTGTTTCGCGCCAGGGGCTAAGGCCGCCCGTGGGTTTTTTTTGCGTTTCAATGGCACACGCCTTGATCGCGTTTTGCTGAATGTGAGCCATGGCCAATGTCCGTGTCGGTGGGCGCGCGCGGGTGCACTGCACGGTGGGTCAGCACGTTTCTTTTTCTAAAAATTCTAAAAAAAGAGGCCTGCGCAGAAGGCTTCATTCTTGGTCGCGAGGGCTTTGGCTTGCGAGTTAAACGTTGTTAATTCCTCGAACGGGACGGGCGTCTCGAGTAAAGTCAGACGACGCTCGTCTGCCCTCGTGCCTGGCCCAAAACACAATGGGATTGTGCTTATGAACCGTAATGATCTGCGCCGCGTCGACATGAACCTGCTGGTGATTTTCGAAGCGCTGATGTTCGAAAAGAACCTGACCCGGGTCGCCGAAAAACTGTTCATGGGTCAACCGGCGGTGAGCGCCGCGCTTGGGCGGTTGCGTGATTTGTTCGACGATCCGTTGTTGCTGCGTAACGGTCGTGGAATGGAGCCGACGGCGCGGGCGTTGGCGATTCTCACGGAACTGCAACCGGCGATGGACACCATCTCGGGGGCGGTCAGCCGGGCCAAGGAGTTCGACCCGGCCAGCAGCTGCGATGTGTTCCGCATCGGGCTATCGGACGATGCCGAGTTCGGCCTGTTTCCGCCATTGCTGCGGCAATTGCAGGAAGAGGCGCCGGGGATCGTGGTCGTGGTGCGCCGCGCCAACTATCTGTTGATGCCGGCGTTGCTGGCGTCGGGGGAAATCTCGGTGGGGGTGAGCTACACCACGGATCTGCCGGCCAATGCCAAGCGCAAGAAGCTGCGGGACATTCCCTGCAAAGTCCTGCGCGGCGATGAGCGCCCGGGGCCGTTGACGCTGGACGAATACTGCGCCCGTCCGCATGCGATGGTGTCGTTCTCCGGCGACCTGAGCGGCAACATCGACCTCGACCTGGCCAAGGTCGGCCGCACCCGTCGCGTGGTGCTCGGCGTGCCGCAATTCAGTGGTTTGCGCGCGTTGCTCGCTGGCACGGAAATGATCGCCACTGTCCCGGACTATGCCGCGTGCGCGTTGGTCGAAGGCTGTGCGTTGCGCGTCGAAGATCCACCGTTTCCCATCGACGCCGCGCAACTGTCGATGGCCTGGAGTGGGGTGCATGACAATGATCCGGCAGAGCGCTGGTTGAGGTCGCGGATCAGCCAGTTCATGTCCGAACCCCTGAAAATACCGGCACCGTAGGAGCTGCCGAAGGCTGCGATCTTTTGATCCTGACGGTCGACCCGATTTTGCGGATATACCCGAAATCCCCTGTGGGAGCGAGCCTGCTCGCGATAATGGAGTGTCAGACAACATCATTGTTGACTGGAAGGCCGCCATCGCGAGCAGGCTCGCTCCCACAGGGGAATGTGTGTTGATTCGAGGGCTGTGTTTAATAGTGTTTAGCGTTACTTCCTGAAAGCTACAGATCCTTGCGCCGTTGCCTACGACTGCGCCAGAATCCGCCGGCTTGTGCGCTTTGGGCCTGGTCTTTATCGTTTCCGCATCGCTGCCAATCAGCGATCGGGTTTAGCGACTTGAACAGGTATAAGCGCAACAACGCTCCGTCATATTGCAGGCATTCCATGTCTGCAGTTTCGATATGGTGGCTGTGCGCGGGAGGCCCTCGGGTCTGCCGGGTCTTATACCTCTCGGTTCGCTAACCTGCGTACAGCCGCCACCCTTACTTGTTTAGCGACAGGTACTGGTGGTTCCATCAGGTATAACGGAGACATCACCATGTTCAAAGCCACACCTAACCCGCCAGAAACCGACGGCGTTTCCCCCTACGATCCCCTCGATCCCAAAAAACTCCACGAAGCCGCCGAACGCGCCCTCGATCACTACCTCAAACCGTCCGACCCCGACGGTGCCAATCAGCCCCCGCGCAAACCGAGCACGATTTACACCGTCGCCCCGGACATCGACATCGAAGAGCTACTGGCCAATGCCTGCGAATCCTTTGCCTCGGCCAAGGTGATCGCCAGTGACTGCGCCGGGTTTCTGGAGGGGCCGCAGCGCAATACGATACTGGGCGTCGCGCAGCTCATCATGTTCGGTGAGCTGGCGGTGAATCGGGCGCTGGATAGTCTGGAATTGAAGGTGGCCCCGGCCGTCTGACCGGATTCAATACGAAACGGCCTGCGGGCCGTTTTTTGTTGCCTGAGCAGTAGTGAACACGCACAAAACCCTGTGGGAGCGAGCCTGCTCGCGATGACGGAGTGTCAGGCAACATCATTGTTGACCGGAAGGCCGCCATCGCGAGCAGGCTCGCTCCCACAGGGGATGTGTTGTTTGGGCGACCAGTGTGTTGGGGCAAAGAGAGCACGTACATCCAATTTTTCCCTACCCCTTGGCGGCACTATTCAGTGCCAGTGATTGAACAAGGGTGAGCCATGAACGCTTCGCAACGGGATGAACAGGCGCGGGATGTCGGGCTGCTGTTTCTGCGGGTCAGCGGTGGTCTGTTTCTGCTGTGGGTGCACGGCTTGCCCAAGCTGCTGGACTTCAGTGGGCAACTGCAACTGATTGAAGATCCGTTCCACCTCGGTGCCCACCTCACCCTGAGCCTGGCGATTTTCGCCGAAGTCCTGTGCCCGTTGCTGATTGTCGCCGGGGTGCTGGTGCGCCTGGCGTGCTTGCCTATTCTGTTTGTGCTGCTGGTGGCGCTGCTGGTCGTGCACCTGCAATGGAGTGTGGCCGAAGGGCAGTTCGGCTGGCTGCTGTTGATCCTCTTTACCAGTGTGTTTATCGCCGGGCCGGGACGGCTGGCGCTCAATGTCCGTTTGCCCGGAGTGCTCCGTTATGCCTGAAGCCCGAACTCAAAAAGCGCCGGGGTCCGATGAGATCGTGACGCTGATCGTCAAGCACCGGGTCAAGGCCGGTTTCGAAGCAGCCTATGAAGCCTGGCTGCGCAACATCGTCAGCGTAGCGGGGCGCACGGAAGGACATCTGGGCGTGGACGTGATCCGCGGCAAGAACGGTGGCCTGGACATGTTCACCTGCGTGTTGCGCTTTTGCTCCACCGAGGCCATGCAGCACTGGCTCGATTCGCCGCAACGTCAGTCGTTGATCGATGAAGCCGCGTCGATGCTGGCCGACGGCGACCAGACCGAGGTCAACCCGGTCAACGAATTCTGGTTCGCGCCGCTGGCCGATGCCGCGTCGCCGCCACCGCGCTGGAAGCAGGCCGTGGTGTCGTTGCTGGTGATTCTGCCGCACACCTTGCTGGTGCCGCTGCTCTGGGGGCCGCTGCTCAAATTCAACGCTTTTCTCTCCAACTACGTGGTCGCCACGTTCCTGATCACCCTGACCATCGTGGTGTCGGTGGTGTACGTGTGCATGCCGGCCGCGACTCGCTTGTTTGCGCCGTGGCTGACGGCCAGTCAGCCACGGGAGCACCTCGAATCCAACGCAAATTCGCCGCGCTGAGCTGGCGCTTTTTTGCTTCATTTCACTGATGACGAAGGAACTGCGATGAACGCCGATCTGATTCTGTTCAATGGCCAATTTCATACCGTAGACCGGGAAAAACCGCTGGCCAGTGCCGTTGCGATCAAGGACGGGCGCTTTGTCGCTGTCGGCAACGATGCAGAGGCGATGGCCCTGCGCGGCTCGGGCACCCAGGTCATCGACCTCAAGGGCCGTTGCGTCATCCCCGGCCTCAACGACTCGCACCTGCACCTGATCCGTGGCGGTTTGAACTACAACCTCGAACTGCGCTGGGAAGGCGTGCCGTCCCTGGCCGATGCGTTGCGCATGCTCAAGGAGCAAGCCGACCGCACACCGACACCGCAATGGGTACGGGTGGTGGGTGGCTGGAACGAATTCCAGTTTGCCGAGAAGCGCATGCCGACTCTGGAAGAGCTCAATCAGGCGGCGCCGGATACACCGGTGTTTGTCCTGCATTTATACGACCGCGCGCTGCTTAACCGTGCCGCACTGCGAGTGGCCGGTTACACCCGCGACACGCCGAACCCGCCGGGCGGTGAAATCGTGCGTGATGCCAACGGCAATCCGACCGGCATGCTGGTCGCGCGGCCCAACGCGATGATCCTGTATTCGACCCTGGCCAAGGGGCCGAAGCTGCCGCTGGAATATCAGGTCAACTCGACCCGCCAGTTCATGCGCGAACTCAACCGCCTCGGGCTGACCAGTGCGATCGATGCCGGCGGTGGTTTCCAGAATTACCCGGACGATTATCAGGTGATCGAGCAGTTGGCCAAGGACCAGCAACTGACCATCCGCATTGCCTACAACCTGTTCACCCAGAAGCCCAAAGAAGAGCTGAGCGATTTCCAGAACTGGACCGGCAGCGTCAAGTTGCATCAGGGCGACGACTTCCTGCGGCACAACGGTGCTGGGGAAATGCTGGTGTTCTCGGCGGCGGACTTCGAGGACTTCCTCGAGCCGCGTCCGGACCTGCCGCAGACCATGGAGCAGGAGCTGGAGCCGGTGGTTCGCCACTTGGTCGAGCAGCGCTGGCCGTTCCGTTTGCACGCCACTTACAACGAATCCATCAGCCGCATGCTCGACGTGTTCGAGAAGGTCAACCGCGATATTCCGTTCAACGGTTTGCCATGGTTTTTCGACCATGCTGAAACCATCACCCCGCACAACATCGAGCGGGTGAGGGCGCTGGGTGGCGGCATTGCGATCCAGGACCGGATGGCGTTCCAAGGCGAGTATTTCGTCGAACGTTATGGCAGCAAGGCGGCTGAAAGCACGCCGCCGATCAAGCGCATGTTGGCCGAGGGTGTGCCGGTCGGTGCCGGCACCGATGCCACGCGGGTTTCCAGCTACAACCCATGGACGTCGCTGTACTGGATGGTCAGCGGCCGCACTGTCGGTGGCCTGGCGCTGTATGAAGAAGGCCTGACGCGGCAGACCGCACTGGAACTGTTCACCCACGGCAGTGCCTGGTTCTCGTCGGAGCAAGGCAAGAAAGGCCAGATCAAGGTCGGACAACTGGCGGATCTGGCGACGCTGAGCGCGGACTTTTTCAGCGTCGAGGAAGAAGCCATCAAGTGGATCGAATCGGTGTTGACCGTAGTCGGCGGCAAGGTGGTGTACGCCGCCGGCGATTTCGAAAAACTCGGACCTGCCAGCGTGCCGGTGCTGCCGGACTGGTCGCCGGTGGTCAAGGTGCCAGGGCACTGGCGTCCGGCTTCACCGATGCAGGCGCAGGTTCACCATTGCAGCGGACCGTGCGCGGTGCATTCCCACAGCCATGAACGAGCGCGTCTGTCGAATGCGCCGGTCAGCGATTTCCAGGGGTTCTGGGGCGCATTTGGCTGTTCATGTTTTGCTTTTTAGTGATTACAAAAAAGCGCTGGCCTGTCGTGTCGGCGCCCTGAGCAACGTCCATCCTCCGAGGAGTTTCACATGAGCAATGTTCCATACAAACGCCTGAACAAAGACGACGCCGTTGTGTTGCTGGTCGATCACCAGACCGGCCTGATCTCGCTGGTGCAGGATTTCTCGCCCAACGAATTCAAGAACAACGTGCTGGCCTTGGGCGACATCGCCAAGTTCTTCAACCTGCCGACCATCCTCACCACCAGTTTCGACAGCGGCCCGAATGGCCCGATCGTACCGGAGCTCAAAGAGCAGTTCCCGGACGCGCCGTTCATTGCGCGCCCAGGCCAGATCAACGCCTGGGACAACGAGGATTTCGTCAAGGCGATCAAGGCTACCGGCCGCAAGCAACTGATCATCGCTGGCGTGGTGACCGACGTCTGCGTGGCGTTCCCGACCTTGTCGGCCCTGGCCGAAGGTTTTGAAGTGTTCGTGGTGACCGACGCTTCCGGCACCTTCAACACCACCGTGCAACAAGCGGCGTGGGCGCGGATGTCGGCGGCGGGTGCACACCTGCTGAACTGGTTCTCCGTGGCCTGCGAGCTGCAAGGCGACTGGCGCAACGACATGGAAGGCCTGGCCAACCTGCTGTCCCAGCGTCTGCCGAACTACCGCAACCTGATCAACAGCTACACGAAATTTACCGCCAAATAAGTGCAAAACCTGTGGGAGCGAGCCTGCTCGCGAAAGCGGTGTGTCAGATGACATTAATGTCACTGATATTCCCTCTTCGCGAGCAGGCTCGCTCCCACAAGGTCGGCACCTGACAGTTGTTTAACGACTCTGCAATCATCCCAAAAATCCACCTTTCCTGATCGGCGCCGGTTTGGCCATCAACGCCAGCCCACTGTTCTGCTGCCGCACGGCCTGCAACTTGTTCAACGCCCATGACTTCGCTCGGCCCCATGCGACCGGCCTCGGTGAAAGGCTCATGGATTGCACCCCGACGGGCACAAAAAAACTCGCCACACCCTGGGGTGTGGCGAGCGGTTGGACTTAGTTCAGATGTGTCTTGAGCTCGGCCGCGGCCTGACGTACCGCCGCTTTGACTTCCGGAATCCGATTCAACGGATTGAGCAGGCCAAAGTCATGAATCATCCCGTTGTAGCGCACCGAGGTCACCGGCACACCGGCCGCATCGAGGTGGCGGGCGTAGCCTTCGCCTTCGTCACGCAGCACGTCGAATTCGGCGGTCTGCACCAGTGCGGCAGGCAGGCCCTTGAGTTGTTCGGCGCTGGCGTTGAGCGGCGAGGCATGAATCTGCGCACGCTCGGCCGGGTTGGTGGTGTAGTTGTCCCAGAACCACTGCATCATCCCTTTGGTGAGGAAGTGCCCCTCGGCGAATTGCTGGTACGAGCCGTCGTCGAACTGCGCGTTGGTCACCGGCCACATCAACAGCTGGAAGCGCAGGGCAGGGGTATTCTGCTCCTTGGCCATCAGCGCCACGACCGCCGCCATGTTGCCGCCGACACTGTTGCCGGCCACCGCCAGACGCTTGCCGTCGACACCGATCTCTTTGCCATGCTCGGCCACCCATTTCGTCGCGGTGTAGGCCTGGTTGATGGCGGTCGGGTAGTGCGCTTCCGGCGATGGCGTGTAGTCGACGTATACCGCGACTGCGCCGGAGCCCACTACCAGGTCTCGGATCAGGCGCTGGTGAGTCGGGAAGTCGCCCAATACCCAGCCGCCACCGTGGAAGAACATGAACACTGGCAACTCGCCCTTGACCTTGGCCGGACGCACCACTTTCAGGTTGATGGTCTGGCCATCGACCTTGATCGCCTTGTCGCTGATTTCAACACCCGACAGATCAACCTTCACCGAAGCCTGGGCGCCGGTCAGCACCGCGCGGGCGTCTTTCGGGCTCAGCTGTTCCAGCGGTTTGCCACCGCCGGCGGCGAGGGCATCGAGGAAGGCCTGGGTGCTGTGTTCGACACCGGGGCTGCCGGCGGCGAATGCGTTGCCGATGGACAGGGCGAGGACGGAAGTGGCGAGGGTTTTCTTGATGTTCATGTGCAAATCCTTTTTAGATCGTTTGAGTTTTTATGCCTTGGGATCGGGCTGCTGTGGCGCTGGGGTTCAGGCCTCAGCAACACCGTGAGCACAGATTAATGAGGTGCCGGAAAGTGAAAAAGCGGCTATAAAGCGATTAACTGTCAATCAGGGAGTGACAATGAACCCGTTCGAAGACATGCGTATTTTTTGTCAGGTCATGGACTCCGGCAGCTTCACGGCGGCGGCCGATCAGTTGGGCCTGTCCAAGCAATTCGTCAGCCGCCGCCTGATGCAACTCGAAGAGCGCCTCGGCGTGCGCCTGCTCAATCGCTCCACCCGGCGGCTGGACGTCACCCCGTTGGGGCAGAGTTATTACGAATCGGCCCTGCGCCTGCTCAGTGAAGTCGAGCAAGTGGAACAGGGCATCGCCGGCCAGACCATCGAGCCTCGCGGCACCATTCGCCTGAGTGCGCCGTTGTCGTTTGCCGTGGCACATTTGGGCTGTTTGCTGCCGGTATTTTTGCAGCGTTATCGCGACGTCGTCGTCGAGGTCGACCTGAGCGATCGGCCGGTGGACTTGCTCGGCGAGGGTTACGATTTGGCATTGCGCATCGGCGTGCTGGAAGACTCGACCCTGATAGCGCGCCGCATCGCTGTCATCGAGCGGGTGTACTGCGCCAGCCCGGCGTATCTGGCCGAGCGTGGCACGCCGCTTGAACCCGAAGACTTGCACACCCACGATTGCCTGCCCTACGGCCATGGTCGCCAGGTGCAATGGCGGTTCGAAGGGCGGGGCAAACCGCTGACGGTCAACGTCACCGGGCGCATGCGGGTCAACAACGGTGAACTGCTCAAGGATGCGGCCATCGCCGGCATGGGCATCACATACTTGCCGACCTTCATCGTCGGCTCGGCTCTGGAGGACGGTCGGGTGGTGTCGGTACTGGATGAATTTCGCCCCGAGCCGCTGACCTTATCAGCGGTCTACCCGCAGCACCGTCAGGCCTCGCGACCGGTGCAGGCGCTGATCGAGTTCTTGCGTGAGCGGCTGAATCAACGATAAGAGGGCTCGCGTCATCGCTGATTACAAGATCGCAACAAACCCCTGATGTGGTTTTTCCTGACGCTGATCTAGACTCGTGCCGGTCAATCGAAGACCCGGAATCTGGAGCGTGCAATGGAAGTGCCGACAAAAGAAAAAGCCATCGCCAGCAATCGCGATGCGTGGAATGACTCCGCCCAACACCACAAAGACACACCCGAATGGCGGGCGCGCCTGGATGCCGTGAGCCATGGCGATTTTTCCTGCCTGGATGACACCCTCACCGGGTTGCTCCAGCAGGTCGGTGTCGACGGCAAGGATGTGGTGCAACTGGGCTGCAACAATGGCCGGGAAAGCCTTTCGCTGTTTGCGCTGGGTGCCCGCAGCGTAGTGGGCGTCGACCAGTCCGGGGCCTTTCTTGATCAGGCCCGGGAGCTGGCATCCCGTTCGCCTCATCAGCCCGAATTCATCGAGGCTGACATCCATCACCTGCCGACGGAGCTTCACCAGCGCTTCGACGTGGCGCTGATCACCATCGGCGTATTGAACTGGATGCCGGACATTGGCGAGTTCTTGCGCCATGTCGCGCAAACCCTCAAGCCCGGCGGCAGCCTGGTGATATACGAAACCCACCCGTTCCTGGAAATGTTCGACCCCGAGTCAGCCGATCCCTATCGCCCGGACAGCTCGTATTTTCGCCGTGAGCCTTTCGTCCAGGACCAACCGATCGTCTACGAAGGCAAAGTCGAACAGCAGGCCTCGGCGTCCTACTGGTTCGTCCATACCTTGGGCGCGATCTTCACCGGTGCCGTGGAGACGGGATTGCAGATCAGCCACTTCAAGGAATACCCGCATTCCAATCGCGAAGAACTCTACGACAAGTATCAGCAGCAAAAAGCGCAGTTGCCGCTGTGCTACACGTTGGTGGCGGCGACACGGTCCTCAGTCAAGTAACGCCATCGGCCACTCACGCCTGCGCCGCGGTCGCTGGCTGCGGCTCCGGTTTACGCAGCGCGGTCAGCCGCGAGCCGGTGTAGTAGGTTTCGCGGAAGAAGCGCCAGCGGCCGAACAGGTCGTAGACATGGGTGATGCGCCCCTGTTCCTGGTAGTCCATGCGCAGGTGCATTTTCATGGCCTGGATGTTACGGGTATCGCAAACGTCCACGATCTTGTTGCACCCTTTGGCCCGCATCGCATTCCAGAGATTGAACTGGGCGTCCACCGACAGGCTGCTGCCGAAGTATTGCGGGATCATTTCACCGCCGAACTCGAAAAACTCACCCGGATTGACCCGGAACCAGCAGCCGTAATAGTGCCGGTCAAAGTAGTCACTGAGGCTGCCCCAGATGAATGCGACGGCATCGCCTTCCTCGTCCACATACATGTGGCCGGTGTGACCTTCGGAGGCGATCTGGGCCATGGCCTTGACGCGGTTTCCGTAATACTTGGTGAAAACCGTGGCGTTCTCTTGAGTAATGGTCACCAGACGCAAACCCGTGTAGGGCCGTAGTTTGTGCGGCGCTATTGGGGTGACCAGATCGCGTCCCAGCCATAGCAGCTCTCGGTGCAAGTACACATAGCGCTTCCAGAGCATCTGGAATGTGTGGAGCAGGCCTTTTTGTTTGATTCGTTCGCGAAGCTTGGCGATGGCGCTCATGAAGTCCTCCGAGGCCGAAGCCAGGGTGTGGTGGGTAAGGTTTTCGATGGCAATGAATCAGGATTTCAACGGGTACAGTTCGGTCGGGTATTGCGGTTCCTCTTTGAACGCCCTCGGCACAACGGCGTAGGACACCCTCGGAACACCGCCAAGACGCTGATCCAGCACATGGCTCAGCGACTCGCCCGGGTCCAGATAGGCATCGCCAAAGTCGGCGCCGATATGGATCGGATGGACGACGATTTCCAGCAGGCCGTCGATTGGCATCACCACGTTGCGCAAATCGACCGGGGTGCATACGTTCTGGGCGCTCGCTCCGGCCAGGCTGTTCAATCGATGGTTGAGCAACGTCTTGAACACTCGCTTGGACACACTCAGGTTACTGCCCAGGTCGCGTGCCAGTCGCACGGGCACCCCTTGGCTGGCGGCGAAACGCGCGACGATATCGCCAATGGGCCAAATGTTGTGCACATGCTGATGGGAATCGAGGTGGCTGGGGTGCAGGCCGTTGTCCAGGCAGCGTTGCCATTGGGCTTCGAGTTCCTCCAGCACCGCGTCGCGATCCTGGCGGTTGAGCCGGAGACTGTGGCGGGGCAGGCTGAGGTCGAACTCGCCCTGGCTGTCGCAGAACGTCGAACGCGCGAGAATCGACAGGCTCAACGGCCGGCCATACGTGAGGTTGAAATGCAGCCCGATCCGCCCCTTGAGCAATGGTTGCCGGGCCAGGGCGCAGGCGGCTTCGAAGGCCGGCATGTTGGCCATGGCGGTCGCGGAGCTGATGACCCCGGCGTGAAAGGCACCCAGTATCACCGCGTTTTCGCTCGGGCTGAGGCCGAAATCGTCAGCGTTGACTATGACTTGGCGAGGCATGTTCGCCCTCTCTGTCTTTTTCGGTGGGTGCAGGGCTTTTGACGACGGGAGCCTGCATAGCAGTAAGCGTAGGAGTAACCAGCGCCGCTGCACGCCAGGCCTGCCATTTTTTTAACCAGGGTTTGAGCCGGTGCCAGAGCCGCAGGGCCAGCCCCAGAACGAGGCCGCTGGGACGCCAGGAATAGAAACTCCAGCGCCAGTGCTCCAGTTGCCCGGTCATGCGTTCCAGGAGTTGATGGCTGGAGTTTTCCAGGCTGACCCGCGAGGCGTCGACCCAATGCCAGTTGTCATCCAGCCCCCAGCGGATCCACTCTTCGAGCAGCACGCGACCGCTGCCCAGGTCTGCGTGTTGCGGCAGGAACGCCAGGTTGTAGTCGTACAACCGGCCCTGTTCCAGCAAGCCGATGCGGTAGCTGATGCAGCGCCCGTCCAGATCCAGCAGCACCACCCGCACCAGTCCCTGTTCGGCGAGGGCGCTGAAGGCCCGTTCGATCCATTGTCGGCTGCGGTCGCTGGTGAAAATCCCCACACCTTGAAGGCCTTTCCAGCTCTGTGCTTCGACTTCGCCGAGGGCCTGCAACAGCGGCCCGATGGTGGAAGCGTCGGGGGTTATCCGTCGGACCTCGGCACCGCAAGCCGCGATGCGTTTACGCGCCCGGCGCAGTTTGTAGCGCGGGTCGCCGGACACTTCCTGGCGGTCGGCATCGCTGATCAGGTGCACCGGCACCCGACAACTGAGGCGGCGCTCGCCGGTCGAGCTGTGGGCCATCCAGGTGGTCAGCGCACTTTCTTCGCCGATGGGTTCGGACAATTCATTGAGTTGCAGCATCGCATGGGGCACGCGACGGCGGATGATCACCAGTGCCTTGCGCATGCTGTCGGCATCCAGGCAGCTGAGTAGGGCCAGGCGATCGGTGAAGGGATAACCGAGGTGATGCAGCACCCGAAACGGTAGCCCGGCAAAGCGCTCCACGGATACCACCAGTGGCAGGCACAAGGCCAATTCATCGCCTTGCCAGCCCAGCAGAACGTGCAAGCGTTCCCCAGCGGTCAGTGCCTGTTCCGATGCACGCAGCCAGGCGAGGGTGTTGAACGGCGTGTGGTCCGTCACGCGCCAGCGCAACCCCTCATAGGCGGCTGTTGGAAAGTCTGGAGCGCACAGCGACGTGCGCCATTCGAATCGAGCCATCATAGGTTCAGGCCGCCGCATAACTCATGGACGTTCATGAGGCGCTCCAGCTCAGGGCAAACAGGGTTTGCCCAGGCAGATTGAAGCTGACGCGACCGTCCTGACAGTTGAATGTGCCTTCGCGACTGCGACTGTCGGCACCGAAATACACCAGCGCTCCCTTGGCCAGCGGGCAGGTCGCCCCGGCCAGATCGACGCGTTGCGCGCGGGTGCCCTTATTGACGCCCAACAGGCTGCGTTGGCGCTCGGTGGCCATGGCCAGCACGTCGACTTCGAAGGCGTCGTTGTCCAGGCGCATGACGTTTTTCAGCCAATGCTGCTGGATGAATTGCTGGGCCAGGCCCACCGGTTTGAGTTCGAAACGATCACCGTCCAGCACCCGCACCATGCCTTTGGGGTAGTTCGGTTCGTCGGCGGCCTGGAACCAGTTGAGCATGTCCAGCAACCCGTCCTGCGCCGAGTTGATGACCACCGAGGCCCACCACAGCGAAGCGAAATGGGTTTCCTGATCGTAGGGGCTCAGGCTTGAGCCGCTGGACAGGTTGGTCTGGTCCAGCAGCAAGGCCTTGCGTGGCCGGCCTTGGGCATCGAGGCCCACCAGTTCGGCGGCGCGGCGCACGCTGTCGCGGTAGACGCGGGTTGCCAGCAGGTCGCGAACCATCCATTCGTGCCAGGCGAGGGCGTCGATCTGCCCGCCGGATTCGGCCAGCAGGCGCCGTGCCCAGTCGATACCGCGCTTGTCGGCGGCATCGTCGGCGAACGGGCCATTGACGAAGCGCGAACTGGCGGGCATGGCAATGCGTATGCCGGCCCTGGCGTTGGCCGGGTCGCTGCGCACCTGCCGGGCCATGCTGTTGAAGATCGCCTGATAGTTGGCGTAGCTCGGGTAATTGAGGTTCGGCTCGTCGGCGAACGCGATGTAGTGGACGCCCTTGCCGCCGAGGGCGCGGGTCGCGGCGAGCCAGGCGTCGAGGCCGGCGTTGCTCTGGGGGTCGGCCCGCAGATCGGCCTGGCGCTGGCTGCCGGCCAACAGCGTGATGTCCTGCGTGATACCGAAGCGGTTCTGATAAAGCTGGCGGAACGCATCTTCGTGGTGCGGATTCTGCGCGGTGACGTCGACGAAACTGTAATAGGAGCCCGCCTGGGGTTTGAGGGCGTCGAGCGCCGCGAAACTGGATTGCGGCGGCAGCACGTAGGGCAAGTAAATGCCCAGATTCGGGGTCGGGCCGAGCGTCTCTTTATGCAAGGTCAGCCGGGTCTGGCCATCGTCCTCGCGCAGCGGTTTGAGTTGTTGCGGGTTCTGGGCGAACAGGTTTGCCGTGCCATCGAGCCAGAACGCGACCTTGCCGCTGCCTTGCAGGCGCAGGCGCCAGACTTGTTCGTCCTGAGTGACAGGCAGTTCAAGCTGATCGAATTGCCAATAGGCGCGATAGGGTTTCAGCGCCAGCCTCACTTGTTTGTTATCGCCCACACGCTGGGCCAGCAGGGCACCGACACCACCGTGAAACTTGCCGGCCAGCACCGCGTGTTCCCCCGGTGCGACTTTGAAATACAGTTCATCGCCGCCACGGGTTTCGGCGCTGAAATGCACCTTGGCCGGGGCGAACAACGCCACGGTGCGTTCGTCGTGTTCGACCGTGTAGCGGCGGAAGCTGTAGCCCGGAATTTCCAGTCGATAACTGGCGGCACCGGGCGCCAACGGCCAGCTCTGTCTGCCTTGGGTTTCACTGGCGGCGATCAGGCGATCACCTTTCAGGTTGCCGTTGCCGTCGAGCAGATACAGGTGTTCTTCGTTGGCGTCGGCCTGCCACGCCGGGACCCAGCGAATGGTCAGCGTGTCGGGGCGGTCCGCTTGCAGGTACAGGCTGCCGTCGCGAATGTCGGCCCAGCGCATCGGCGCCGCCTGGGCGCTCAAACCGAGGCCCAGGCTCAACAGCAGCACGAGGCGTTTCATGCCGATTTCCGTTGCAGCATCTGAAGCATCGGTGCCACATCGCTGGGCAGGATGATCAGGGTTTGCCAGACCGGTACGCCGCTCAACCGGCAGTACATCACCAGCAGCGCGACGGTCACGGCCAGGTAGGCGATGGACGATGCCGCTGCGGCGCCGACGATGCCATACATCGGGATCAGCAGCAGGTTCAGGGCCAGGTTCAGCAACGCGCCGAGGCCCATCAACAGCGAAATCGTGCCGGGGCGATTTTTACCCAGCAAGTCCAGGCGCAGGATGCTCGCATAGCAAAGGCCGAGCAGCCCCGGCAGCAGCGCCAGTAACGCTGGGTAGGCCGGCTGATAGGCAATGCCGAACAGCGTGACGATCAGCCATTCACCGATCACCGCCATGGTCAGGCAGGCGCCGAGCATCACCGTGGCGGTCAGGCGCAGGGCCAACGGCGTCAGGCGATCCATGCCTTCGTCCTGTTGCAGCAGGCGTTTCATCAGCGGCGTGGTCACCGCCTCCGGGACGATCAGCAACAGCTCGGCGGCAGCGCTGGCCATGGCGTAATGACCCAACGCGGTGCTGCCGAGCAGGGCGCCGATGAACAGGTAATCGGAGCGCAGAATCACTTGCTGGAACAACAGGTCCGGATGGCTGCGGGCGCTGTAGCGCAACAGTTCTTTCTGGCTGGCGCGGTCCCATTGCAACGTCAAGGGTTGCGCACGTTTGAGCCAGACCCAACCGGCCAGCACCACCAGGCTGATGCCGGCCAGCCAACTGATCAGCGCCGCTTCCAGCGCGGCGTCTTTCCACATCCAGAACAAGGCGATAAACAGCAACAGGGGCGCCAGGGATTCCACCAGCCGCAAGGCATTGAACGCCACCACACCGCCCGACGCGTTGTGCAAGGTCAGCAGGCCGCTCTTGAGTACAGTCAGCGGCACCGCCAGCAGCAACAGCCAGGCGAGCAGTCCCAGTTGCGTGGTGATGTCGAGTTCGCTGCCGAACTCCCGCACCAGCGCCACCACCAGCAACGTCAGCAAACCCGCCAGCAGGCAACCGAACACCAGCACCTGGCTCAGCAGCAAACCCATGGGCCGTTGCTTGGCCGCCTGATACCCCACCGCCGAATTCAGCCCGCCGCTGGTGGCGGCGCTGATCAAATCGGGCAGGGTACTGAGTAGCGCAAACAGGCCGCGTTCGCTGGGGCCCAGAATCCGCGCCAGCAACACATTGCGCAGCAGCCGCAGGCCGATCATCGCCAGTTTGGTGCCCATGCTCAGGGCCAGGTGTTTGAGGTAGTGGCTGCGACTCATGGCCGGGCTCCGCGGTAGATGCGCCACGACAGCAATTCCGGATTGCGCGCCGTGCGCTGGCTGATGCCGATCCGTGGCAAGGCCAATGGGTCGTCGACGCCACGATAAATCCCGGTGGCGGTGCCCAGGGCAAACGGGAAGTCGTGTTCGGCCACATGTTCGCGCACCCGCGCATCGTGGTCGCCGTTGGGGTAGCAGTAGACCGGCAGCGGCCGGTTGCAGCCTTTCAAAAGTGCATTGCGGCTGCGGCTCAGTTCTTCATCCAGGTGTTGATCGTCAAGGCCGGTGAGGATCGCGTGGCTGGCGCCGTGAGGGCCGAAGCGAATCAACCCGCTGGCTTCCAGCACGCGCACTTGATGCCAGTCCAGCGCCTGGGGCAACGACTCTTCGGGGCATTGATCGGTGAGCCGGCTCAGTTCGCCCGGTGGCAGACTTTTCAGGCTTTGCAGAAAATGCAAAAGCGCCAGGCTACGACGCTGTACATCCAGATCATCGAGCAGCACCGGTAGCGGTCGCCCGACCTGTCGCAGGCATTCAATCAAGTGTGTCCGGGCTTTTTCGCCGTGGCTGTGCCACAGGGTTTCCCCCAGGCTTTCCCACCAGAAGCGTTGCCGGCTGCCGATGAAGTCGGTGGAGAGAAAAATGCTCGCCGGCATCTGATGCTTTTTCAGCAACGGGAAGGCATTCAGTGCGTTGTCGCGCCAGCCATCGTCGAAGGTCAGCGCGACTTTGGGCCGCTCCGACCTGAAGGTGTCGGGTTGCAAGATCTCCATCAGTGGCACGCAATCGAAGTGTTTCTTCAACCAGAGCAGCAGATGGGCAAAGGCCTTCGGCCCGACGCACAGTTCATTGCGATGGGGCAGGTCGGCGGCGCGGTCATTGGCTAGCACCCGGTGCAGCATCAGGATCACCCCGGCACCTTGCAGTTGGTGACGGCCTACCGGCGAGTTGAGATAAAGCCAGCCACTGGTGCGTTTTAATAATTGTTTGATCGCCATGGCGCGGTCCTGTCAACGATTTTGCTCGGGGTTCCACTGCGCGTACCGCTGGCCACGCAGGAACTGCCATAGACCGATACTCATCCCGGCAAGGGTCACCAGAAAGAATGCGGCGAGGCGAAAGGGTTTGGGCAAACGGTGTTGCACATCCAGCAGGCCGGCAATGGCCACCACATAACCGAGCAGTTGCGCGATCAGGCTCAGGCGATAGAAGCCATGGACATTCCACAGCCAGCAATTGCTCAGCAACAACGGCAGCAACAGAACTGGTGCCAGGCGTCGAATCAGTTTGTGGCTGATCAGCGCAATCGCATACAGGCCATACCGCCAAGGGTTCAGCATCTCCCGGCGCTGGGCCAGGCTTTGCAGGCCGCCGACGGTGACGCGCTGGCGACGACGCCATTGCTTGGCGATTTCGTCGACGCCTTGATCGCTCACTTGTGCTTCGGGCACATAGACGATGCGTTTGAACGCCACCGGCGCGCAGGTGCTGATAAAGAAGTCGTCATTGACCTCCGCCGGCACGTGCTGGAACAACTCGCGGCGCAGGGCGAGCAGGGCGCCGTCGGCGGAGACCATGCAGCCGGTGCGATTTTCCATCTTGCGCAACCAGCCTTCGTAATGCCGATAAAGGCTGTCGCCCAGGCTCAGGCCCTTGCCCGGCACCGGGATCAGCATGTGCCCGGCACAGGCCCCGACCTCAGGATCGGCCAGGGGCGCGAGCAACTGGCCGAGGGTGTCGGTCGACCATTGGTTGTCGGCATCGGTGAACACCAGAATCTCGCCCGTGCTCAGGGCGACGCCGGCATTCAAGGTGGCCGCCTTGCCCTGACGGGGCAGGTCGAGCACGCTGATGCGCGGGTCAATGACCTTGTGGGCGCAGGCCACGGTATCGTCCGTGGAGCCATCGCTGGCCAGAATGATTTGTAGTGAGTGCGCCTGATAATCCTGAGCGAGCAGGGTGCGCAGTTTGTCTTCGATATGCCGGGCCTCGTTGTGCGCGGCGATGATAATGCTCACGTTCATTGGTGGCGCCGACACATGACGCCGCGCAGGAAACAATGGCGCGATCAGCGTCAGCAGCAGCGGATAGCCAAGCCAGGCATACACCGGCAATAGCAGGCACAACCAGAAAATGAATTCAGCCACGGGCCGGCCTCCTGGCATTCCAATGACAAAGACTCAAAATGAGCGCTGCACCGGCCAGGTGCAGGCGCACCCAGTGCAAACCCCACAGTTGCAGCGTCAGGCGCAGGTCGTGGTGTTTCAGGCTTTGCCGCAGGCTCTGGGCGAGCGCTGGCAGGCTGGTGACGAACAGCATGAATAGCGCCAGTGGGGCGGAACCGTTGAGCAGGGCGGATAGCGCCATGAAATCCAACACCCAGGCGATGATCGACAGCATCGGGAAACGCAGTAAACGCAGATTCATGCCGTGGCTGCGCAGTAGTTGCAGGTGACTGCCCTGACGCCAGAACTCCTTGCCCATCCATTCGCGCCAACTGCTCTCGTAACCCCAATGCAGGGCAACGCTCTGGTTGACGGACAGCAGGCGTGCGCCAGAGTGGGAAAGGCGCATGGTGAAATCTTTGTCTTCGCCGGTGCGCAGGTTTTCGTTGAAGCCGCCGACCTTGTCGAACCATGGACGGCGCATCAACAGGTTGGAGCTGGGCAGCCATCGCACTGTTTTCAGCGTTTCATCGTTCGGGCGCAACGTGCGGCGTTGCCAGGCATTGGCATACCACGGGGCTTCGGCCGGGGTGTGCAGGTCCAGTCCCAGGACGTCGACCTGAGCCGCGGGTTGGATGCTCAACAACAGCGTGAGCCAGTCCTCGGGCATCTCGATATCGGCATCGATGAAGCCCAGCCATTCGCCTGTCGCCATCGCCGCCCCGCGATTGCGCAGGGCGCCGATCAGCAGGCCGGGCAGCACCAGCACCTGCGCCCCGAGCTGGCGAGCGATGTGCGGGCCCTGATCGTCGGAGCCGTTATCGGCCACGATCAGCTCGCATTCCAGCCTGGCGGCTTCGGCGGCATTTTTCGCGGCGAGCAAGGTGCGGCCGATGTGTCGGGCTTCGTTGTACATCGGGATGACGAGGCTGATGCGGCTCATGCCCTTGCCTCCGTCGGCGGATGTTCTTCAGCCTTGAGGCGCAGCACGCAAGTCAGCGCGAGCATGATCCACAGGTATTTGTGATTCGGTGCGCTGAGGAACATCAAGAACAGCAGCAGCGACAGATAGCTGATACCCAGGTGCGTGATCATGTCGGCCTGTTCCCAGTTGCGTCGCAGCAACCAGGCGTGTCGGGCGCGGATCAGGTTGTACATCCCCAGGCCCAGCATGCCGAGGAACAACAGCCCGGCGGGAATCCCCACTTCGCTGAAGATTTCCAGATAAGTGTTGTGAGCGCGGCGATACAGGTCGCCCGGCTTGCGGTTGGCGGAAAACGCTTTGGCGTAACCGGTGGTGGCGTACTGCAGCGGGAAGGTGCCGGGGCCGGAACCGAGTAACGGGTGCTCACGAATGACCTGGCTGCCGACCACAAGGTATGACGCGCGGCGGCCAAGGGATTCGTCCTGGCTCTTGGCGCCGGCCTTCAAGATGCTCAAGGACTGGATGCGCGCGACGTAACCGGCCGGCATCGAATAAATGGCCAGCGGAATCACGAGCACCAGGCCGAGCATGGCAAAACCCAGATGGCGCGGACGGATGCGTGGCAACTGAGCGCGGTAGTGCCAGGCACCGATCATCAAACTGAGGAACAGCACCACCAACCCGGAACGGGATTCGGTCTTGGTCATGCCGCCCAGCAGCAAAATGCAGCAGGCGCCCCAGAATAATCGGTGCAACAGGTTCGGGCCACGGATCACCAGCAGCAGGCCCAACGGCACGGCGAAGGCGATCAGCAGGGCAAACGAGTTCGGGTCTTCCAGCAACCCGGCGGCGCGGCCCTTGTCCTGATACTTGATGGAAAACATGGCCAGCACGCAGGTCGCGCTGACGCTGAGGGTCACCAGCCGGGCGAACAGATCGAGGTTCAGCTCACGGCCGATCAGCAAGGTAATTACAAACAGAATCAAGCCGACAGACAGTTCCCGCAGATGACTCTGGGACATGTCCAGGTTGTCGGTAATGATCATGCTCAATAGGTACAACACCATGAACCAGATCAGGCAGCGCCAGATGTTGCTGCGCAGGCGCTCGGACGGAATCTGGTGCATGGCCAATTGCAACATCAGGATCAGTGCCAGCGACGCACCGATGAATTTGGTGCCCGACAGTGCGCTGCCCTTGAAGAAACCTTCGAACGGCACCAGCGCCGCGATGCCCAACAAACCCCAGACAGGTTTTCGGTACAGCACCGCGACAGCCACCAGGCCGAGCACCGCGCCTGGTGCCAGATATGGATAAGGGCTGGCCAGCAAACCGAGGCAGACCAGGGCGAGCAGACTGACGATCGAGAGCGGAAAAATCACGCGCGTGCCTCCCGTGCAGTACGGATATAAAGCTGCGACCAGCGTTCGGCCAAGGCCTTCAGGTCGTAACGGTCCAATTGCGTACGTCTTGCGTTGTCGGTCAATTGGCGAGCCAGTGCCGGCTCACTCAGCAGCGTATCGATCTGCCGGGCGAGGGCGGCGCTGTCGGTGGGTTTGGCCAGCAGGCCGTTGTGCCGATCCTCCAGCACATCGGGAATCCCGCCGACGCTGAATGCCACCACCGGCACTCCGGCCTGCATCGCTTCCAGTAAAATCATCGGCGTGCCCTCGGTGCGCGAGCTGATCACCAGCGCATCGAGTTGCTGCCACCACCGGTTCATGTCGGTTTGATAACCCGGCAGGGTGATGCGTTGGTGCAAGCCGGCAGCGGCAATCCGCGCCAGTAGGGTTTGCTGTTCCGGGCCGTCGCCGAGCATCACGGCGTCCAGTTGCGGGTGTTGCTGACAGAGCGGAATCAAGGCATCGAGAAACAGGTCCGGGCCTTTTTCGTTGCTCAGTCGCCCGACGTAACCCGCCAGCCAGCGCGGGTGTTTGACGTTGTCGGGCAGCCGGTTGCTGGCTGTTGGCAGACCATTGGGAATCACTTGCAGTTTCTCCGTCCGGACACTGGCCTTGCGGTGCAGTACGGCAATGCTTTCGGCCACGCAAACCACGCGATGCACCGACGCCGTGCGGCACAGTTGCAGGCTCAGCCAGCCGTAGAAGCGTTGCTTGCGACTGCGTGGGGTGAAACCGTGTTGGGTAATCACCAATGGCAAATCCAGCAACGTCGCGCCCACCCAGCCAAACAACAAACCCTTGAAATTGTGCGTGTTGATCAGCGGCTGTTCAGCCCGCCGCTGACGTAAATGACGCAGCAATTCCCTCAAACCCGTGAAGCTGCGGCAGTCGACCCCTGCCTCGCGAAATCGCGCGATCAGCACTGGCGGCGCATCGAGAAACAGCACTTGGTGCCGCCCCGGCGTCGCCAGGCAATGGTCCAGCAGCATCCGCTCAGCCCCATAGAAGCCGCCGCTGCTGATCAAATGCATGATCGGCAGTGCGCTGGCGCTGAGCGGCCCGTTCAATGGCGCACCCAATGCATGAAGCTAGGCACGGTCCAGTTCTTGTGCGGGTTGTTCGGCAGGGTGTTCTGATCGTTGATCACCAACAGCACCGGCATGCCCAGTTCATGGGTGATTTGCGCTGGATGTTTGAAGCGGTGATCGAAGAACTCACGCACGTAGACGAAGGCAATCGCCAGCAGCAGACCGGTCAGCATCCCGAACGGGATGATCAGCAGCGGTTTGGGATACGCTGCCTCGGTCGGTTCGTACGGTGGGCTGAGCACCTTGGCGTTGGAAATATTGTTGTCCAGCGAACGGGCGGTGCTGCTTTCGGCAAAACGCTGCGCGTAGGTGGAGAACGCCGCGTGCAAGGCAGTGATCTCGGTGTCCATCTGCTGCAACTTGCTCTGAGCCACTTGCAATTGATGAATGCGGTTCTTGAACGCGGCGATGCGCGCGGTTTTCTGGTTGATCACCGCGGTGACGATCGCCAGGTCGTTGGTACGCTCCTGAATCCGGTTGCTGACGATCTTCAGGAACTGCTGACGGGTGCGGGAAATCTGCTCACGGGTCAACAGCATCGGTTCACTGCCTGGCTGGAATACCGCCAGGTCGTTCATGTAACGGGCGACCTGAGTCGTCAGTTGTTCACCCAGTTGCCGGATCTCCCGGTCTTCGAAGGCAATGTTGTCCACCGTGGTGGTGAACGTGAAGGGGAAAGTGTAATCGCTGAGCCGCGACGTACTGGTGGCGGCTGTCAGGGCGGTTTTCAGGTAGTCGAGCCAGCGCTGGCTTTGCAACAGGCGATCCTGATACTGGTTCAGGGCCTCTTCCTCGGTGTTGATGGCGTTGAGGCGGAAGGTGATTTCTTCCTTCGGATCGGACGAGCCTACCCCTTCGAGCAACGCCAGTCGTGTGCCTTCCAGGCCATCGAGGCGCACCTGATATTGCTTCTTCTTGGTTTCGTAGAAACTCTGCGGCAATTCGATCGATTGCAGTTCCTGGCGGTTGGTCAGGTAGTTTCGCAGCAACTGCGCGACAAATCGCGTGCCCTGGGCAGGATCGCGATAGCTGTAGACAATCGAGATCACGTTGGATCCCGGCAGGGTATCGATCCTCAGGTTCTCGGTGGCCTGTTGGGTGAAGACATCCAGGTCGGTATCGCGCTCGGGATCGGTTTCAAGCCCGAACGCGTCGCGCACCGGATTGATCACGTATTCACGCAAGGGGGTGGCCACGAAACGTTTGATCGGTCCGGTCACCAGTGTGCTGAAGGCCCCGGGGTTGGGCTTGTACTCGCCTTTGGCCTGCAGGTCGCTGATGGTCTGACGGATCAGGGCCGGTGAGCGCAGGATGTTGCTCTCGGTTTCCATGTCTGCCAGTGACGGCGGAATGAAAGAGGCGTCGCCTTGGGTCAGGGACGTGGTGGCGTCTCCCTGAGAGAGTTTTTTGGACTGCACGAGCACCTGCGCGGTGATATCGAAGCTCTGTTTGAGCATCAGCGGCAAGAGCAGGGCAATCACTGCAAAGCTCAGGAAGATTCGCTTCACCAACCGCTTGTTGGCGAAGAAGATCCTGAAGAACTCATGCAGGTAGTTTTCCTTTGGGTTCATGATCGGTTACCTGAGCGTTAGTTGTTACTGCCTTTGTTGTCGACGCGGTAGCCGAAGCCGAAGCCGACCCCCTGGAACAACACCACGTCCGCCAGTTGCCGCGCGAGCTCACCAGCGCTTGCCAGTTTGGTCTTGGGCACGTAGAGCATGTCGTCCGGTTGCAGGTAAGCAATCTGCGACGCGTCACCGGACAAGGCTTTTTCCACGTCGTAGCGCACGGCCTGCACCTGATTGCCGTTGCGGCGCATGATCACCACCGAGTCGAGCCGCGCCTTGACGTTGGTGCCACGGGCCAGGGTCAGCGCTTCAAGCACCGAGACGGGTCGGTTGATCGGGTAGGAGCCCGGTTGCGCAACTTCACCCAGCACATAGATTTCGTTGCCCGACGTGGATTTGAGCATGACGTCGACCGTCATTCGCCCCGGCAATTGCGCGTAGCGCTGATTGAGGAAGGTTTCCAGTTGGTTGACGGTCATGCCTTGCAGCGGCACGGAGCCGATTTCCGGGAAACTCGCATAGCCGTCGTTGCCCACGGTAATCTCCCGGCTCATGCCGGTGGCGGGGTGGCTCAGGGCGCTCTTGAGGTTCTGCTCGTTACTCAACGGGCTGGTGACCAGCACGGTCAGCTGGTTGCGATTGGGCTGGAACAGGGATTTGCGCTCATAGACGCGCTGGATCTCCTGCCGCGCTTCGACCGACGTCAGCCCGGCGACTTTCACCGCGGTATTGGCCCCCGGCAGTTCAATGGTACCGTCGGGCAGCACCAGTTGAGTGCCATTGAGCTGGCTGGCCGCGGTGAAGTTCAGGGCGACCTGGTCACCGGACTGAATGCGGTAAGCGCCCGAGCCAGTGGTACTGATGTGAAAGATCACATCCAGCACGTCCTTGGGCCGCAGGGTCTGTTCGACCCTGGGCATGTCGGTGGCCTGGGCGTTGGCCGGCGCGGCCGTGAGGATCTGCACCGGCATACTCTGGGTTTCACTGGTGCTGGAGCAGCCTGCAAGCGGCAGCAACAGCAGGAGAAGCATTTTGGCGTTCATGGCGTCATCCTTTCTGCGGTTGCTTACAGGTTTTTGTAGAGCCATTTGGGCATGTAGTACTTGCGTCGGTTGAAGACGCTGCCCACCAGTTTTGCGCCGGCCTGGGTCAAGCGCTGGACCGCGGCCTGAGCCACTTCCCAGCGCGTGTCTTCGGCGCGCACCACCATGATCACGCCGTCCACCAGGGTGCTGATGACCAGGGTGTCGGCGGCCGAATACACCGCGTCGCCGTCGATCACCACAAAGCGATACCGAGCGCCCAGTTGGTTGAGCAACGGGGCCAGCTGTTCAGTCGTCAGGTGCTCGGCGCCGCGGATGTGCCGCCCGTTCGGCAAGATGTGGAAGGGCAGGCTGGAGACGTTCACCAGACAGTCCTGCAACAATGGCGGGGAGGCGTTGAACAGCAGGTCGCGAAAGCCGCGTTCTTTGCTCAGCCCCAGCTGTTGCGTGAGGTTGGTCTCCGACTGGCTGGCGTCCACCAGCAACACTTGGCCGCTGCTCATTGACGCCAGTTGCTTGGCCAGCGCCAGGGCGCTGGTGGTGGTGCCGGCGCCTGCATTGGCAGCGGTCAGGAAGAGGATCCGCAGATCCAGGTCGAGCACGGTCGAGGTCAGGTTGGACTCGCTCGGGCTGGCGATGGTCAGGCTTTTGTTCGATGAACCGTCCATTTAACTCGCTCCGTGGCCGCTGAATACTTTGAAGGGGGTTTTCAACAGGATCTTCAGATCAAGCAAAAGGCTCTGCTCGGCGATGTAGGTGAGGTCCAACTCAACGCGCTGGTCGAAGTCGATATTGCTGCGCCCGGAGATCTGCCACAGGCCGGTCATGCCGGGGTAGATGCTCAGGCGTGCAAGGTGGCTATCCTTGTAACGATGGGCGTTGAACGAGGTTGGCCGCGGGCCCACCAAACGCATGTCGCCGCTCACCACATTGATCAGGTTCGGTAACTCATCGAGGCTGCTGCGTCGCAGGAAGCCGCCGATGGGGGTAATCCGCGGGTCGTCGTCGATCTTGAAGTCGATGGCGTCGGCGCCGTGCTTGTTCAGATATCGCAGGGACTCCTTGAGCTCCTCGGCGTTGGCCACCATGGTGCGGAACTTGTACATGCCGAACATGCGGCCGCGGTAGCCGGTGCGTTTCTGCACGAACATCACCGGCCCCGGGCTGCTGAACTTGATCGCCAGTGCCAGCCCCAGCAGCACCGGGGAGATCAGCAGCAAAATCACCAGTGCACCGAGGCATGCGAACACTCGGTTGGTTCGTGACAGGGTCCAGGGGCGACCGCCGTTGCGGCCGGTCACCCAGCCGCGACCCTGCATGTGGATCGCCTTGTCGAGGCGCATTCGGTGCTCGGGGTCCAGGCGGTTGTCACGCTGCATGTGATCGAGCAACACGCCTTTTTCATGTCCAGTCATAGAGTCCTCCGCTGAAGCCCGGCCATGAGTGGCGAGTGGGCGCTGCGCAGTGGGTAGTAGTCACGGAACCAGGCGATGAATCGTCCGAGTCCTTCATCCAGCTCGATCCGTGGCTGGAAACCGGTGGCTTGCGCCAGATCGCTGGCATCGGCGCAGGTGTTGAGCACATCACCCGGTTGCAGGGGCAGCAACTCGACGAGGGCTTTCTGTCCGAGGTGTTTTTCCAGCAGCGCCAGGTAGTCCTTGAGCGCTATTGGCTGCTGTCCGCCAATGTTGTAAATGCGCCACGGCGCCATGCTGCTGGCCGGGTCCGGTTGCTCGCGGTTCCAGTCCGGTGCCGCTTGGGGGGCACGTTCGAGCAGGCGGGCGATGCTCTCGATGATGTCGTCGATGTAGGTGAAGTCCCGCTGGTGCTGGCCGTAGTTGAACAGCTTCAGCGGCTGCCCTTCGGCAATCGCCCGGGCGAACTGGATCGGCGACATGTCGGGCCGGCCCCAAGGCCCGTACACGGTGAAAAAACGCAAACCGGTGCAGGGAATGCCGAACAGATGGCTGTAGCTATGGGCCATCGACTCGTTGGCTTTTTTGGTCGCGGCGTACAGCGACAACGGGTGGTCGACGTTGTCCTTGACCGAGTAAGGCGTGTGCTGGTTGGCGCCGTACACCGAACTGGACGAGGCATAGATCAAGTGCTTGACCGGGTGGTGACGGCAGCTTTCGAGGATGTTGAGGAACCCGCTCAAATTGCTGTCGAGGTAGGCCCGGGGATTTTCCAGGGAGTGCCGCACCCCGGCCTGGGCCGCGAGGTGAATCACCACTTCCGGTTGTTCACACACAAACAGTGCGTCGAGGGCCTGGGCATCGGCCAGGTCGATTTTCGCGAGGGGGAAATCGCCGACCTGCTCGCGCACCCAATCCACGCGATCGTGTTTGAGTTGCGGGTCGTAGTAATCATTGAAGTTGTCCAGCCCGCACACCTGATGCCCGTCACGCAACAGCCGCAACACACAATGGGCACCAATGAATCCGGCCGCTCCAGTGACGAGTATCTTCATGATCGTGGTGCCTCGGGAGCGATGTGCCGAAGCCCGATGCCGCTGTAGTGCAAACCAGCCGCCGCCGCGTGTTCCGGGTTGTAAAGGTTGCGGCCGTCGACGATCACCCGCGCGCGCAGTTTGCTCGCCAGCAGGTCGAAGTCGACCACACGGAAGTTTTTCCATTCGGTGCAGATCACCAGCGCGTCGGCATCTTCCAGGGTGTCGTCGCGGGTGGCGCACAGGTGCAGGTCATTGCGGTAGCCGTAAATGCGCCGGCACTCGGACATGGCTTCCGGATCGTAAGCCTGCACGCTCGCGCCTTCGGCCCACAGCGCCTCCATCAGGTAACGGCTGGGGGCTTCGCGCATGTCATCGGTATTGGGTTTGAAAGCCAGGCCCCAGATCGCGATGGACTGGCCGGCCAGCCCGTTGGGGAATTGCGCCTTCAGTTTGCTGATCAGAATGTGCCGTTGGCTGTCGTTCACGTCGGTGACGCTGCGCAACAGACGCAATGGCATGCCGTTGTGTTCGGCGGTGTGCAGCAGGGCGCGCAAGTCCTTGGGGAAGCATGAGCCGCCGAAGCCGCAGCCGGGGTAGATAAAGTGGTAACCGATGCGTGGGTCCGAGCCGATGCCTTTGCGCACCGCTTCGATGTCAGCCCCCAACAGCTCGGTGAGGTTGGCCAGTTCGTTCATGAAACTGATGCGCGTGGCGAGCATCGCATTGGCCGCGTACTTGGTCAGCTCGGCACTGCGATTGTCCATGAACATGAGCTTTTCCCGGTTGCGGCAGAACGGCGCATAGAGTTCGCTCAACTGGTTGCGTGCTTCATCGTCATTGGTGCCGACGATGATCCGGTCCGGACGCATGCAATCGGCCAGGGCGCTGCCTTCCTTGAGAAACTCCGGGTTGGACACCACCCGCACGTTCAACGCACCTTTACCTCGGTGTTGCAGCGCTTCGTGGGCGGCGCTCGCCACCTGGTCCGCAGTGCCCACCGGCACGGTGGACTTGATGATCAGGGTGCGATCGGACTCCATGAGACTGGCGATCTGCCGGGCTACATTCAGTACATGGCTGAGGTCGGCGGAACCGTCTTCATCGGCGGGGGTACCTACCGCGATGAAAATCAGCTCGGCATGCTCGACCGCGTCGCTGGCCTGAGTGGTGAAGAGCAGACGACCGGCTTTGATGTTGTCTTCCAGGGTGCTGGACAGTCCCGGCTCGCTGATTGGAGGCACGGCTTGCTGCAGTTGTCTGATCTTGTTGGAGTCAATATCCACACACAGGACGCGATGTCCGACATCAGCCAATGCTGCGGCTTGTATAAGGCCGACGTAGCCGGTACCAAATACGCTCACGTCCATATTGGCGTGCCTCGTAAGACGGTGGATGTAACTGAAATGAGACTGTCAAAAGGGGTATAGCCCAGCCTTGGGAAAGCGTGTCAGCAAAATGACGGGTAGCGCGGGTTGGAAACCCTGATTTCACGGGCTATTTGCTATCAAGTGCTTGCCGTTGCTGGATTTGTCGCGGTTTTGAGGGCTCGGTGAGGGTTTCAAGAAAACGATAAACGGTCGCAAGGCTTGTATTAAAAGGGTTACAGGCACTCTGGTGTGTCAGATTTGAGGCAACATTTTTTTGACGCCTTTGGCAAAAAACCGGCATTTCTTGCGCTTCGATGGCTTAGTGCTAGTGTCAGAAAATAGCTGACAATCATTGGTTTCCATTGGCTAATGGCAGCCATGGAGGTACTGCACCACCATGATCCGATACCTCAAGGAACTGTTGCTGGTTCTGTATTTACTCAAGAGTTACGACTATTACCTTGATCGTCTCGATGCACTGGGCATCGGAATCCCGATGCTGCTGTATGGCGGGATGTTCGTGGTGCTGACGATCGTGCTGTTCATGACCGCGTACATCCGCCAGACGCTGATCCGTCATTTGTTCGCGTTGGCGATGTTTGGCTCGGCGGTTTTCTTTGATGTCTATACGCACGTGACCGCCAGTTACCTGACTTACAGCAGTTTTGTGTCGCTGGTGTATTCCGGCGGGTTCATCCAGGAAGCGGCTTACCAGTACCGCGATGCGATCATCAGCGCGATGGTCAGTGGCTTGTTGTTGCTGTTGGGGATCGGGCTCAAGCCGCGTCGACGGTTGCCGTTGCCAGGGGCGCTGTTGGTGGCGGCGCCGGTGCTCGGGGTGTTGTTGCTCAGCGCGGTGCTGTTCGTGCGGGCCGGCGAGGGCGCCCGTGGCTTGCCGATCATGTACACGCCGTTGGCCTATCTGAATCTGTTTACCTATGAAGCGCTGCACAACACCGTCGGCCCGCGTGAACCGGTGAACCTGGCGCGCATCGATCAGCCCGTGGGCTACGACATCGTGCTGATCATCGACGAGAGCATTTCCGGCAATTACCTGGACATCAACACGCCGTTCGGTGTGCACAGCAACCTCAAGGAGCCGCACCCGGGCGTGGACATCTTCAACTATGGCTACGCCGCGTCCATCGCCAATTGCAGTGCCGACACCAACGTCACCCTGCGCTATGGCGGCACTCGCACCGATTACATGCGGATCAACACCACGCTGCCGTCGATCTGGCAGTACGCGAAAAAGGCCGGGCTGCGCACGGTTTACATCGACGCCCAGCGCACTGGCGGCAACTTGCAGAACCTGATGAACAATGCCGAGAAGCAGGACATCGACGAGTTCGTGCAATTCGACCAGACCGGCGTGCGCGACCGCGACATGGCAGCGGCAGCCAAGCTGATCGACCTGCTCAACGACGGCAAACCGGAACTGGTGGTGATCAACAAGGTCGGCGCGCATTTTCCAGTGCACGACAAGTACCCGGATGCCTTCATGGCCTACCGGCCGGCGTTGCCCCGTGGGCAGTTTGTCGAGGTAACGGACACGGGCAAACGCGATGGCTTCAACGGCCAGCCGGATGATTGGGTGCTGTACCGCAATGCCTACAAAAATACCGTGCTGTGGAATGTCGGCGAGTTCTTCGCACGGGTTTTCGCGCAGGCGGATTTGCGCAATGCGCTGCTGATCTACACCTCGGACCATGGACAGGACCTGCATGAGCGCGGTAACCCCGGGCTCAACACTCACTGCGGCAGTGAACCGGTGGAGGAGGAGGGGGTGGTGCCGTTGGTGGTGATTTCGGGCAGCGATTTGAAGACCCTGGACTGGCAGGCGCAGTTGCCGGCCAACAAGGATCGCTCCAGTCACTACAACATCTTCCCGACGTTGCTGCAGTTGATGGGCTATGACCTGGCGGGGATCGAGGCGGTGTATGGCAAACCGTTGAGCGTGCCGACGGTGGACGATTTCACGTTTAACTATCGGTTCAATGCGCGGCTCGGCGCTGTGCCTGCGTGGAAGTACATTGATTTGAACAGCATTGTGACGCCGGGGCAGGTGGTGCCGAGTGTGGCGGTGGGGCAGTGAGATTTTGAGCGATTGAGCGGCCTCTTCGCGAGCAAGCCCGCTCCCACAGGTGATTGAGGTGCACGCAAATCTTTCGTACACCATCGCCCCCTGTGGGAGCGGGCTTGCCCGCGAAGAACGATAACGCGGTGCCGCTGCCGTCCGCTATCCTAGGCCCATTGCCTCCAACGAGCCTTCCCTCATGCTTTCGGTCCAGGGCGTCTTCAAAAGCTACGCCACCCCCCAAGGCCCATTACCGGTACTGCAAGGTGTCGACCTCACCTTGAAACCCGGCAGCAGTCTGGCGCTGATGGGCGAGTCGGGCAGTGGCAAGAGCACCTTGCTGCACCTGATCGCCGGCCTGGACAAGGTCGATCGCGGCAGCATTCGCAGTGGCGAGCATCGGCTGGAGCAGATGAACGAAGGCCAATTGGCCAACTGGCGCCGGACCGAAATCGGCCTGGTGTTCCAGCAGTTCAACCTGATCGGCAGTTTGCGGGTCGAGGATAATCTGGCGTTTCAGGCGCGTTTGGCCGGGCGCCACGATCCGCGTTGGCAGGCGCATCTGGTGCAACGTCTCGGGTTGGCGGACCTGCTACTGCGCTATCCGGAGCAGTTGTCCGGCGGGCAACAGCAACGGGTCGCGTTGGGCCGTGCGCTGGCCTCGCAACCCAAACTGCTGCTGGCCGACGAGCCCACCGGCAGCCTCGATGAAGCCACCAGCGATGAGGTGTTGAAGTTGTTGCTGGAGCTGCTCGACGACAGCCCCACGACCTTGTTGATGGTCACTCACAGCCCACGGGTTGCCGCGCGGCTGGCGGACAAAGTGGTGCTGCACGGTGGCCGCCTGGCTGGCGCGGACGAGCGCTGAGGTGCGGGTTTTTCGCGAGACGCTACGGGCGCTGCTCAGCCATTGGCGGCAGCACCCGGTGCAATTTTTCAGTGTGCTGACCGGGCTCTGGCTCGCCACCAGCCTGTTGACCGGCGTACAGGCGCTGAACAGCCAGGCGCGAGAAAGCTATGCACGGGCCAGTCAATTGATCGGTGGCGAACCCCAGGCCAGCCTCAGTGCGCCCGGCGGCGGAGTGTTTTCTCAGCAAGTGTTTGTCGACCTGCGTCGTGCGGGTTGGCCGGTATCGCCGGTATTGCAAGGCCGGGTGACGCTCAAGGGCCATGAAGACCAGCGCTTGCAGTTGATGGGCATTGAGCCGGTGTCGTTGCCCAGCGGTTCCGCAGTGGCCGGGCGGTCATTGCCGATCGAGCAGATCGTCGAGTTTTTCACCCCACCGGGCAGCACCTGGGTATCGCCGCAAACTTTGCAGGCGTTGGGCTTGCACGAAGGCGAAACACCGATGGCCCAGAGCGCAATCACCTTGCCGCCACTGCGTGCCCAGCCTGACATGGCGCCCGGTGTGTTGCTGGTGGACATCGGCTTCGCCCAGCAGATTCTGCAGCTGCCCGATCAACTGTCGCGCCTGCTGCTGCCCAAGGATTTCACCGCGACCCTGCCTGATGAGTTCAAGGGCCAACTCCAGCTCAAAACCAGTGACCAGGAAAACAACCTCGCGCGCCTGACCGAGAGCTTCCACCTGAACCTCGATGCCTTGGGCTTTCTATCGTTCGTGGTCGGCCTGTTCATCGTTCACGCGGCAATCGGTCTGGCGCTGGAGCAGCGCCGAGGCTTGCTCAGAACCCTGCGCGCCTGTGGCGTCAGTGCACGCATGTTGATGACCTGTCTCACCGTCGAGCTGGGTGGCCTGGCGCTGATCGGTGGTATCGCCGGCGTCGCCAGCGGCTACCTGCTGGCCAGCGTGTTGTTGCCGGACGTCGCCGCCAGTTTGCGCGGTTTGTACGGCGCCGAAGTACCGGGCCGGTTGAGCCTCAGTCCGTTGTGGTGGTTCAGCGGTATCGGCCTGAGCCTGTTCGGCGCGTTGCTGGCCGGTGCCAACAGTTTGCTGCGAGCGGCGCGTTTGCCGTTGCTGGCGCTGGCCAATCCGCAAGCCTGGCATCAGGCCCACGCGCGCTGGTTGCGGCGCCAGGGTTGGGTCGCCGCGATAGCTGCGGTAATCGCGTTGTGGGCGTTGATCCTGGGCGACAGCCTGAGCAGTGGCTTCGTGTTGATGGCCGCGTTGTTGATCGGCGCCGCACTGGCCTTGCCGGTGGTGTTGAATAGCGTGCTTGACCGGGTGCTTCGGTACAGTCGTTCTGTGCTGGGCCAATGGTTTCTCGCCGATTGCCGCCAGCAACTGCCGGCCCTGAGCCTGGCCTTGATGGCGTTGTTGTTGGCGCTGGCGGCGAACATCGGCGCCGGCAGCATGACCGCCGGTTTCCGTCAGACGTTCAACAACTGGCTCGAACAGCGCCTGACTGCCGAGCTGTACCTCAATCCGCAAAATCCCGCCCAGGCCCGAGAACTGCACACCTGGCTCAAACAACAACCCCAAATCACCGCGGTGCTACCGAACTGGCAAGTGTCGATCCAGTTGCAGGGCTGGCCGGCGGACGTCTTTGGCGTGATCGATCACCCGACCTATCGCCAGCACTGGCCGCTGCTGGAAGCCTTGGGTGACAACCCTTGGGAGCGACTGGCCAAGGACGACGCGCTGATGCTCAGCGAGCAACTGGCGCGGCGGTTGAAGGTGCGGCTCGGTGAGCACCTGACGATTGCCACGCCCAATGGCCCATGGTCGCCACGGATCGTCGGGATCTACGCCGACTACGGCAATCCCAAGGGCCACCTGCTGGTGAACATCAATCATCTGCTGCGCGGCTGGCCGCAACTGACACCCAGCCGTTTCAACCTGCGCATCGACCCTGCGTCGATCCCTGGGTTCCTGACCGCGCTGCAAGCGCGCTTCGCCCTGGACGACAGCCGCATCGTCGATCAGGCCCGGCTCAAGGGCTGGTCCACGCAAGTGTTCGAGCGCACCTTTGCCGCCACCGCCGCGCTCAACAGCCTGACCCTTTGCGTTGCGGGCGTGGCGCTGTTCATCAGCTTGCTGACCCAGAGCCAGAGCCGCCTCGGACAACTCGCGCCGCTGTGGGCGCTGGGCGTGACGCGGCGGCAGTTGATGCTGCTCAACCTTGGGCAAACCTGGTTGCTGGCGGTGCTGACGCTGGTGCTTGCATTGCCGTTAGGCATCGCGTTGGCGTGGTGCCTGGATACGGTGATCAACGTTCAGGCCTTCGGCTGGCGCTTGCCGTTGCGGGTGTTTCCGTTGCAACTGTTGCAGTTGATGGGCCTGGCGTTACTCGCCACATTGCTCGCCTCGGCGTGGCCGTTGTACTCGCTGTATCGCACGCAACCGGCGGATCTGCTGAGGACGTTTGCTCATGAAGATTAAGCTCGGCGTGTTGTTGCTGGCGCTGCTGAGCGGATGCGACAACACGCCTGCGCCGGAAAAAGGCTTCGCCGGCCTCGGCCATCAGGCCGCCGCATATACCCCGGTGGTGCCCGGGCGGGTGTTCAGCTTTCCGGCGGACCATGGCCCCCACGATGGCTTTCGCATCGAATGGTGGTACATCACCGCCAACCTCAAGGACGCCCAGGGCCATGAGTTCGGCGTGCAATGGACGCTGTTCCGCAGTGCCCTGAAAGCAGTTCCCGAGCAACCCGGCTGGGGCAATCAGACCATTTGGCTGGGCCATTCGGCTGTGACTTCCGCCACGGTGCACCATGCCGCCGAACGCTACGCCCGAGGTGGCGTCGGCCAGGCCGGAGTGAGTCTGGCGCCGTTCAACGCATGGATCGACGATTGGCGTTTCAGCAGTCAGGCCACCGATGAAAACCCGCTGGCGGACCTGCAACTCAGCGCCCGCGACAAGGCGTTCAGCTACCAGCTTAGACTGACCACAACCCGGCCACTGGTGCTTCAAGGAGACAAAGGCTTCAGCCAGAAATCCGAACAGGGCCAGGCGTCGTACTACTACAGCCAGCCATTTTTCCAGGCCAGCGGCACCCTGGAAATCGACGGCAAAACCTACACGGTCAGTGGCCCGGCCTGGCTCGACCGTGAGTGGAGCAGCCAACCCCTGACCGCCAACCAGACCGGTTGGGACTGGTTTTCCCTGCACCTGGACAGCGGCGAGCAGGTCATGCTCTACCGCATGCGGCAAAAGGACGGCGCGCCATACCTCACCGGCACCTGGATCGACGCCCAAGGGCAGACGCAGTTATTGCACGCCGACGACATCAGCCTCATACCCCAAGACACCGCCGACGTGGCCGGTCGTTCGATGCCCGTGCACTGGTCGATCAAAATCCCCGACAAACACCTCGATATCACCATCGGCGCCCTCAACCCCAAGGCCTGGATGAACTTGCGCATTCCCTATTGGGAAGGGCCGGTGCGACTGAGTGGCAGTCATGGGGGGCAGGGCTATCTGGAGATGACCGGGTATTGACCAGGAACTCTCGGCGCCACGCTGTTTTCGTTCGTAATGAAGCCTATTCACGGGAGCCCGACGAATTTGAAAGATTTGAAAGCAGGGCGCAGTGTTGTGCTGACCTGTATAGATAAGTTGAAAGTGACCAGCTAGCATCCAAACTGATCATTACTTGTACGGATTGATTGTTCTCGTGCAGATGGTTGTATAAGAATAATCAGTTTTAATGGTCGAACTGGTCAGCTTAAGAAGTTTGTAGGCGTTGTGTTAGAAAATTCTTACGAAGTATTACGTGCATAAATTTCATGTTTATACATGAGGACATATCTGCCAAATTCTATTAAAATCCTTCCCGTTCGCCCGGTGTCAGGGCTCTTTACCGGTGCATGGATTGCCAGGCCATTACACTGGGCGAACACCTTCTTTGGGGGGATTGTTTAAAAGTTTCGGATATAAGAATGGGCGACCCTGGAGTCGCCCATTTTTATTGGATGATGGAGCCGATCCGGGTCAGGATACGGTTTACGCCACCAACAGCCAGATTCTGGCGTTAACTTGGAATTGCATCCACTGCCCGAGTGCTGGCCTGGTGCTGCTGCCGGTAGTTGGATGCTCGCTGAAGCACTCGGGTCAAGGCCTGAAAGTTTGCCGGCTTGGTTAAAATGTCATTGGCACCGGCGGCCCTGAAGCGCTCTATCTCGCTTGAAAAAGCGCTCGCGGTGAACGCAACAATGTAGCAAGTATCGCCCAATGGTAGCTTGCGGATTTTACGGATGGCCGCCAACCCATCCATAACAGGCATGTTGATATCCATAAAAATGAGATCTGGAGTCGACGTCATACACTGATTGACCGCCTCCTGGCCATCTGACGCAAGATCGGGTGCATAACCCAACTCTTGCAACATCGCCATGGCAACTTTCTGACTCACGGGATGGTTTTCCACCAGCAGGATGTCGAACGGGCAGTCCTCGGCAAAAGATGAGTCGAAACCCACCGCGGCATGATCGTCCCCGATGGGTATCTCCGAGACTGAAAAAAGCTCCATGGGGAGTGAGAAGGAGAACGTCGATCCAACGCCAGGCTGACTGGTAAAGGATAAAGTCCCCTGCTGCGCCTCGACCAGATTCTTGCAGATTGAAAGACCGAGCCCACTCCCGGTGAAGCGTTGAGTGGCCGGCCCTTTAAACTGAACAAAGGGCTTGAACAGGCTGTCTTGCCGCGCCAAGGGGATACCGATGCCGGTATCGCGTATGGAGAAGTCGAGTCGGGCTTGAGGGCCGTAACCGCTCGTCGTGACCATGAGCGATACTTTTCCGGTTTCGGTGAATTTGACCGCATTGCCCAACAAATTGAGCAATATCTGGCGAAGGCAATCGGTATCGGTTTTGACCAAGGGCGGTACGTCCGGTGAGACCTTGACCTCAAGCACTATTGGCTTGTCCTGAACGTTTTGCCGGATCACTTCAATACTGGAAGAAACCAGTGCTCTCACTTCGAAAACACGAGGTTTCAACTCAAGTTTTCCCGCTTCGATTTTTGCAAGATCGAGAATGTTGTCGATAAGAGACAGCAGGGTTCGTCCACTGGTATGAATCGTTTTTAGCAGACGGCTTTGCTCGGAATTCAGGGTGGACCGGGCCAGCAATTCGGTCGCGCCGATGACACCGTACATGGGGGTGCGGATTTCATGACTCATGGTGGCCAAAAATCTGGTTTTTGAACGATCAGCGTCCTCGGCGGCATTTTTTGCCTGATTCAATACCTGTTCGTTTATTTGCAATTGCTGGAGATGAGCACGCATGCGTAAAAGGCTGAGGGCGAGAAAGACCAGAATGGCAAGGATGATATGGTGCAGGGAGTCCTGATTAAGTTGGTGGTAGTAGTCCGCCAACGTAATCTCCGCGCCAGTCACATAAACCGTACCGTCCTGCGATTTCATTGGGATGAAGACGGCGCGAAAATCTCCCCAATGATCCGAGTAATCGATCCAGGTGGGCTCGGTGCGCCCAAAACTGTCGAGCAAAGCCTGACTGGCATCCGGATAAGGATCGAAAAAACGTACGAAATTCTTCTCCTGAATTTCTTTTTTCGATGCGCTGGAGCTGACCAGATAAGCTTCTCCAGCACGTTTGACCACGCTGTAGACAAAGGCGGTGCCCATGGACTCGTTGAACCTGGAGAGCCGCTGAATGGAATTCCAGTCTTCCGCTTCCGATTTGGACTGCTTGTCGATCAGATTGTCATGGTAGCGGTCGCCGAGGATGGCCGAAGTGCCCAGCGCGGCGTGCAGCAATGTGTTATTGATTTTTTCAGTGAGGACTTCTTGAGTCTCGACGTAGAGGTAGTAGATGTAGCCACTGACACCTACGATGTAGACCAAGAGTAAAGCCCATGTTTTTCGTTTGAATTTGAACATGTATTACAGCCTCCATACTGTGCGCAGAAGTATAATTTGAAGGTTGCTTGAAAACCATTGTTTTGTTTTTTAATGAATTGAAGTGATGGCCGTGAGGGAGTTACTTGACCGAAGGGCCAGTTTTTTCTGGGCTTTCGGTGTTCACGATGTTGAGTCGGTGTTTTGTATTGATCAGAAGTTTACAGGCGGTGCTTTAACAATCTCTTGCGAAATGTCACGTGAATGAATTTTGAGGGAAAATTTCAACTTAACGGGCTGTTCCACGGTCACTACCAGGCTTGATCATGAGTACGTGGTCCATTTTTTGATATCGGTATTGCTCGACGAACTCCAGTGCGCTATCTGGTTTTTCCAGATACCGGTTGAAGCACGCTTTTGAGATTTTGTAGTACTCCTCGTAGTCGACGAGGCGGTTGCTGACCGGGATTGACAGGTAGAACTTGCCGGACGTTTCTTCGTGTCCGATGCTGAAGTATTCCGTTTCGTTTGTGAAAATACTTTTGAGTTTCATTTGGATACCAAACCCTGTTTCAGGGGCAAAGGGCAGATTACCAATCACGAAGATTTGAATGAATCTGCCGCATTGCGTTCGATCATCTAGTTAAAGGAGTTCAGACCTCTTTTCTCCACGCGGAAAAAGTGATGGCTGTTCCTTCTTCCTCGTTATCCTTAATCTCGATCTTGTAGGTGGCACCACCTGCAACACCTTCAATCAATGCCTTTTCATCGTTCGCACTTAACTCGGCTCCCTTGGCATTCTGTTTGTAAAACTCGACGACGTCGGAGAACTCGGTATAGGTTTTCAGCATGACCTCGAAATCATGTCGTGGCCGGCCTGCCAATTCGTCGAAGTCACCGTAAATCGGTGCGCCTTTCATGCCTGGTGTGGTGTACACGCCATCGACGCCAGCGCCCGCCAGATGGGCATTCTTTGGAAGCAACGGGAGCATCGCCTTCGGGAAGTCGGAAGGCAATTGCGAGGCGTTCCAGGAGTCTTTTTGCGGGTCAGTGGTGATGTATTCGACCGTGGCAATTTTTTGCGCTCGAGCACGTGTTTCGGGATCTTCACTTTCGGCCCAATACGCAATCAATGGCGGCAACTGTTTGCTCCAGACAATGATTGGGTCAGCATCGCTCTTCTTGGCGCCTTTCGCCTGGAAGATAGTCAGCACAGTTTCTGGGCCAGGATTGCAGGACAACGACTCTGTGCGTGATTTGACGGTACAGTGCCCATTGACCAGCCCAACAGCGATCAACTGCCCCTTGTCGTCCAACAACAGTGCGGCGCGCTCGTC
This sequence comes from Pseudomonas sp. EL_65y_Pfl2_R96, assembly GCF_963970905.1. NCBI lineage: Bacteria > Pseudomonadati > Pseudomonadota > Gammaproteobacteria > Pseudomonadales > Pseudomonadaceae > Pseudomonas > Pseudomonas sp. EL_65y_Pfl2_R96. Next base: position 101,061 of record NZ_CAXAQH010000023.1, read on the forward strand.
GCCGTGGTTACCATCATCCATGGCCGTCAGCATTTTGCGTCCGGCAGGTACACCTTCCTCAAACGTCGAGAACTCTGAATCAAGGGCATCTAGCACTTGCGTCACGATCAACGAGTCATCGTTGGTGTAGCTGCCTGTCGCATAACCGATGAAGTCAATCAAGGCGGCGCGTATCGCCGGGTCTTCGTTGAGCTGTGGCGGTCGTGCAGGGGCGGGGTCATTGGTGAGCAGCAACACAGTTGTACCGTCTGCGCGCTTTTCTGATCGAAGTGACAGCGCGGCAGCGTCAAGAGAAAGGGTCAATGCCAAAAGCATGGCGAATGGTCGTGCGATGGTAAACAAGGGTTCATTCCTTTGTTGAGTGGTGATCCAGTTTCTTTGGGGGTGACTTTTTGATGGCAATGCATCAGAAGCAAAAGGGAAGCAAAAAGAGGACACACATTAGTTTTTAATATCGACGAACTCTGAGCGAGCCCACCTTCTCGATCAACGCTAAGGTAAATGCCTCCTCCGACGTGAACTTCAGTGTTTCCAGCCAGCTCATAAACCACTCGACGTCCAGTGCCGCGAATATCGTAAGCCACTCAGCTTTTTTGCCTTCACAGGCGGGTACTGCGCTCCCACTCAGCCCATGACCCTTGCCTTCAAAAAACAAAAAATAGTCATCGTCGTAGCAGTAGCCGATCAATTTTGGCCAGTCAGAGCTGTGGGGGTGCTCCGGTACAAGATCCCTTTCGGCAATCACATAATAACTTCGGACTTTGTGGGGCTGTAGGGGAAGACGGTAGGCAGTAAGCCAGATCAGGCATTGAGTTGCTCTATCGGCGGCGTCCATCCAAGTCGATACTTTCTTGTCCAGCTCAGTAAGTGTCCCTGCGGTGCCCTCGCGATAAAACATTAACCAACCTTCTCGTCCTTCATTGATTATTTGGTAGGTATGTCCATGACCTTCGACGGTCAGCGACCAGCAGCCGAAATATGCTCGCTGGTCCGAGAACTCGGTGACGGTGAATCCTGCACGTTGAACAGCATTTTGCAAATCGGGATAAGGCAATTGGCATACTCCTAGCAAAACTAAGTTCACACCTTGAATTTTGTGCCACCTCTGTGATGTGGGGAGGCCGGCCAGATGATTCTCAGATTTATTTTCACAGCATAGAAAATAAATCTGTCCTCTTTCTTTACATTTTTGCTTTTAAGCGTTGAGGTGAGTTTTGTTAATTTTTTAGGCAGTTCTCTTGGTGTGAGCTGATTTGGATGTTCTTTTGTTACACTGCACCATAGTTATGATATGCCTTAATATTTGCTATGGTAATGTTTTTTGCATTGCATGTGGCTGTACATGAATTTCCAAGCCCAAGTGTGACCTTGTAGTTTGAGCTATCTTGAATAACGGTTATAGTAGTGGGGCCGCTGAAATTGAAATTTTCTACGTTGAAATTTTCTACATTTATTATGTAAAGTTGAAATTCGTACTCGTTATAATTTTTTGCCAGCCATTTCTTAGGGGCGGCTGCTTGTTCTACTTGGCTGCATAATTTTAAGCATATAGAGTTTCCGTCCAGCATAACGTAAGAAGTGCGCATGCTGGTAGGGGAGTAGTCTTCTCCAAAAATAGAAGTCCACTGTTTTTTATTCGATATTGATGATGTCCACATTTTAGATTACTCAAGCATGTAATGGTTGGCCACACTTTTGAGGTGGGATATTTTAGTTCGATGCAGCCAAAGGGGACAGATTTATTTTCATGAGTGCGACAGAAAATAAATCTGTCCCCTTTATATTTTCTTCATGTTTTTCCGTGTCCCTTTTTTATTATTTTCTGCCGCTTCAGCTTTGGCAAGTAAACTATTGAGTTCAGGCTCAATTTCAGCAATAGGCGTTGTCTCTATAATTTCTTTGATAAAAGGTGCGTATTGTTTTTCTACAGGTACTTCTGTCCAGTCGAGTTCGTATATTACGATAATTTTTACATCTTTATAGCAGGAGCTGGAAAGTAATAGCTTTAGGAGTTTAATTGCGTGCTCTGTTCTATCGTCTCCCAATGAAACGGCGCAACGCTGTTGCCAATACTCTGGTTTCTGAAGTATTTCTTGCTCTAATCGTTCCCATTGCTGATCTTTAAAGTCTATAAGGACTGACTTTGCAACAAGCTCTGTACTGTATTCAGTCCAGTTTGACTCTTCCGAGTCGCCGATCCATGAGTGAAGCTTTTCATAAGCCTCGTCTTTTTCATAATTTTTCATGGGGGGCGGCTCTTGTTGGACAAAATGAAGTCGCTGCCCCATTTTCTGATTGCTTGCAATTTGTTTATGTTGGGTTTTTGTTTTAAAAACTTTGAATGATTTCTGGTACTTCAGTTGTAGTTATTTTGATGGTGTCTAACCTTTCAATTAAGGATCTTATTTTGTCGCTATGCTCTATTGGAGTAATAAGTTGTGCGGCTGAATGAGTATCGCTTTCTATGAGGCGACCTACGAGGGTTTCCCTACTACTTGTTAAGAAGTCAAAGATATTTTGCGAAGAGATACCTTTGTCCGCTTTGCTAAGCTGTTCCCATATAAGATTGAGGTCGGGGGGGGACTTTTTGAAGATTAGAATTGTATTCCGATGCTGTGTTAGTTCGTTTGGATCGAATTTGATGTCTTGAGTGTTATTTAATTTAATGTATGAATATATTTTTGATGTTTCATTTTTTTTTATTAGATCGTTTTCGGTCAAGGACCCGCCAATTTCTTTGCGTAGGCGTAGCTCTTGAACTTTTTCGTGTTCCAGCGAGTAGCCTATTGTCCGCCATTTCATCACTACTGGCCATTCGGATCCTAAAATATTGGTGAGTTCTTTCCAGATGGCCCATATTTTCAGAGTGGACGCGTCAAGAAATGAAAAAGTTATAAAGCCGGGAGCGGTAGTGTAGTTTGGCTGCTCCCAAAGTTTTATCCCTGGTTCGCAAGTATAAAATGTGCTCATGGTTTTCCTTTCTTGAAGTAGGTATGTGAGTTATCACCTTCTTTTAGTGGTGCTTTTGTACCTGTGGTGCCAGTGACCTCTGTATTGAAGTGAGGGCCTTCATTCCCTTTTACATGGCCAAGTGAATGTTCTCGTACTGTAACAATTCGACCATCCTTTAAGTGAAATTCGTAAACGCGGCTCATTACACGACCCTTTTGGTCGGTAAGTACTTCTTTATACGACGTTGAAGGTTGCTGCGACAGGGGGACTCCGCCGACTTTTTTGGCCTGTCTGAATGCGGCTTTCCTCGTAAGAGTGCTGTCATGGCCTTTCGGTAGTTCAACTTCATCAGTTTCTACCTTGGAACTACTCGTATCATCTGCCTTTCTCTTGGTTACGTTTTTTGCCTTTCCAGGGCAGTTAGTAGTCAATCCCAACGGATCCACCCACCCCGTAGGGTTAGGCACGTACTGGTAGTTGTTCAACCCACCCGCAAGCTTGATCGGATCCGGCGTCAAAAACCGTCCAGTCCCCGGATTGTAGTAGCGATGCCGGTTGTAATGTAACCCTGTCTCGGCATCGAAATACTGGCCCTGAAAGCGCAGCGGGTTGTCGATTTCGGCGATGTCGAGTGCGGCGAGATTACCGTAGGCGCGGTATTTGGCCGACCACATGATCTCGCCGCTGTAGTCGGTGAGTTCCTGCGGGGTGCCGAGGTGGTCGAGTTGGTAGTAGAACGGCGCGGCCTTCAGCGGGCCTTCGCCGTCGAGCATGGCCAATGGGCGGAAGCTGCCGGGTTCGTAGATGTAGCTGCGATAGCGGTTGTCCGCACTTTCAGCGATGAGGCGTTCACCTTGCCAGAGGAATTCGGTGGTGTGACCATCGACGGTTTTGGCGATGCGACGGCCGAAGGCGTCGTATTTGTAGCTCGCGATGCTGCCCCCCGGCAGGCTGACGCCGATCAAACGGTGCTGGCAGTCGTAACGGTACTCAGTGACGAGTTTCTGACCGGTACCGCGACGTTCGCGGGTCAGATTGCCAAAGGCATCGTAGTCGTAATGACGGTCGCCCTGCATCAGTAGGCGGTTGCCTTTGACGTTAGCCAGGCTCGCGCTTGGTTGGTCGCCTTGGCCCAGCAAGTTACCTGCCGGGTCGTGCGCGAAGCTTTCCGGTGTGCTGCCACGAACGTTGATCAGGCGGTCGAGCGGGTCGTAGTGGTAGCTGCGGTTGCCCTTGCGGCTGTCATCGATGCCCGCGAGATTGCCGTTGGCGTCATAGGCGTAGCGGCGCTGGAATAGGTTGCGTTCCTGTTGGCTGACGCTGTGCGCTTGCAACCGACCCTGTTCGTCGTACTGGTATTGGCTGAGCAGCAGGCCTTGTTGGCGTTGCTGTTCGCGGCCGGCGTTGAACTGGTGAGTGGTCAGGCGCGAGCCGTTGAGGTCGATGCTGCTCAACTGGCCACCGGGCTGGTGGCGGTAGTCGAGCTTGCTGCCGTCCGGCAGTCGGCAGTGCTTCAGTTGGCCGACGCTGTCGTACTCGTAGCGCAGAGTGCCCCAGCCCTGATGTTCGGTGATCAGGCGGTCTTGCAGATCGTATTCGTAGGCGAGGGGCCAGTTGCCGTCGTTAACATTAACGAGACGACCGAGGGCGTCGTAGCTGTAGTGAATTTCTTCGCCGTCAGCCAGGGTTTTCACCAGCAGACGGCCAGCAGCGTCACGCTGGTACTCGGTCACCAGTTCGCTGCCATCGTCGCCGAATTCGGTTTTCTTCAGCAACCGACCGTTGAGGTCGTATTCGTAGGCGGTGCGGCGACCGTCGAACCCGGTTTCCTGCTGGATCAGGCCGTTCGGGTAGTAATCGAGGTTGTAGTGCTCGCCGCGTTCATTTTCAATCTCGGTGAGCAGCAGACGCGAGTTGTCGTAGCGGTAACGCAGCTGGCTGCCGTCGGGGTTGATGCGGCGGCTCACCAGGTGCAGGTTGTCGGCGTATTCGTAGCGGGTGATGCGCCCGAGTTCATCCCGTTCGGCGGTGACGCGACCATACGGGTTGTAGGTGAAGGCGCGGGTGGCGCCACCGGGAAGGGTGATTTGTGTCAGGCGATCAACGGCGTCCCATTGGTAATGGGTGATGGCGCCGGTTTCATCCTGACGTGTGATTTGCCGACCTAGCGCATCGTAACGATACTTGCGTTGGCCGCCGTCAGGCAGGCGTTCTTCCAGCAGTTGGCCGAGATTGTTCCAGCCCAGTTGATGACGGCTGCCGTCGGGGTGACGTATTTCCAGCAGGCGGCCTTGACGGTCATAACTGTAGTGGGTTTCGGCGCCCTGAGGATCGGTTTGTTGGGTGATATCGCCTTGACGGTTGCGCTCGTACTTCCAGCGCGCTTTACCTCGCTGGACATCAATGAGTTGACCATTGAAGTAGTTGTAACGGGTCGGTTCGTCTTCTGGCGGGACCACGGCCATCAGGCGCCCGGCATCGCTGTACTGATACTCGGTGATGGCCCCCATCGGATCTTTTACTGCGACCAGACGACCCTGATCGTCATAGGCTTTCTGCGTTTCCCCACCATCGGGAGCGGTCTCGCTGATCAAACGCGCATTCTTATCATGCACGTAGACATGCTCGCTGCCGTCGGAGTTGTAAGCAGTCACTGAACCTTTGTCATCTCACTCGTTGAACGAGCCCCATGAAAGACAGGACACCGTTTCCCCCTTACGATAAGGGATAGGCAAACGGTTATGTTTATGACTAACAGCAACGATAAGAGTGGGGAGCTTTTGGGCCAGGAGCGGCGGCGTCGC
>NZ_CAXAQH010000024.1:0-95551 GCF_963970905.1 Pseudomonas sp. EL_65y_Pfl2_R96
CCCCCCCCCCCCCCCCCCCCCCCCCCCCCCCCCCCCCCCCCCCCCCCCCCCCCCCCCCCCCCCCCCCCCCCCCCCCGAAGCACCATCCCACGCCAGGCGCGGGATGGAATACAGCAGGCTCAGACTTTTCTGACGAACTCGGATTTGAGCTTCATCGGGCCAATGCCGTCGATCTTGCAGTCGATGTCATGATCGCCATCGCACAGGCGGATGTTCTTGACCTTGGTGCCGACCTTGACCACCAGCGACGTGCCCTTGACCTTGAGATCCTTGATCACGGTGATGGTATCGCCGTCCTGCAGAACGTTGCCGACCGAATCCTTTTTCACGGTGTCGTCGGAGGCCACTTCGGCTTCGCCGCTGGCGGACCACTCATGGGCGCACTCCGGGCAGATCAGCTGCGCGCCGTCTTCGTAGGTGTATTCGGAATTGCATTTCGGGCAGGGTGGCAACGTGCTCACTAAAGCTCCTTGGATTCAGGATGGCTAAAAACGCACATTATATAGGGTTTTAGGCAGGAGGGGGGGGGGCAACGCTACTCCTGTGGGAGCCGGGCTTGCCCGCGATGCGGGCGCCCCGGTGTTTTAGATGCACCGCGGTGATGCCATCGCAGGCAAGCCAGCTCCCACAGGAGCCGGTCCTTGCAAGAGGGTGTCAGTGCGTACGGGCTACCGCAAACTCGCTCAATTCCACCAATGCATCGCGGTATTCGCTGGCAGGCAGCGCGTCCAGGCACTTGATCGCACGGGCCACGTAGTCGCGGGCCAGTTGCGCGGTGTAATCCAGCGAGCCGGAAGCTTCGACAGCTTCGCGAATGCTTTCCAGATCTTCGATGCCACCTTTCTGGATCGCCTGACGAACCAGTGCGGCCTGCTCCGGAGTGCCTTCGCGCATGGTGTAGATCAGCGGCAGAGTCGGTTTGCCTTCGGCCAGATCGTCACCGACGTTCTTGCCCAGGGTCTCGGCATCGCCACGGTAGTCCAGCAGGTCGTCGACCAATTGGAAGGCCACGCCCAGGTGATCACCGAAGGTGCGCAGCGCTTCGCTCTGTTCCAGCGAGGCCCCGGCCAGGGCGGCGGCACTGTGGGTCGAGGCTTCGAAGAGCATCGCGGTTTTGCCGCGGATGACTTCCATGTAGGTTTCTTCGGTGGTGCTGGCGTCGCGGACCTTCGACAGCTGCAACACTTCGCCTTCAGCGATGATGCGCGTGGCTTGCGAAAGGATCTTCATCACCGGCATGGAGCCCAGTTCGACCATCATTTCGAAAGAACGCGAATACAGGAAGTCGCCCACCAGCACGCTCGGCGCGTTGCCCCACATGGCATTGGCGGTCGAGCGACCACGGCGCATGCCTGACATGTCGACGACGTCGTCATGTAGCAGGGTGGCGGTGTGCAGGAACTCGATGGTGGCGGCCAGCAGACGCAGGTCATCGCCTTCGCGGCCCAGCGCCTTGCCGCACAGCAGCACGAGCAACGGACGCAGGCGTTTACCGCCAGCCGAGGTAATGTAGTCGCCGATTTTCGATACCAGCGGCACTCGGGAAGTCAGCTGCTTCTTGATGATGCCGTCGACGGCGCTAAAATCGTCCGCCACCGCGCGGTAGAAAGCTTGGGGTTGCATCAGCGACAGTTGCTCCAGAAGGGGTGCGCGGCATGCTAGGACCCACGTCCGGGCCTGTCAAGGCACGATGGACGGCCACTTGCAACGCCAGAGCAGCTTGCGTACAATCGCGCACCCTGAACTTCCTGGGCAGCACCTGCCTTACGCAATTGCAAACAGGCCTTCCAGCCTTATGCAGCCATGCCAGCCAATACCTCTTCTTATAAAGAGCTGGGTGAGCAGGATTATCGGAGAAATACCATGTCTTATGCAGTAATCGTTACTGGTGGCAAGCAGTACAAAGTTGCTCCAGGTGAATACCTGAAGATCGAAAAACTGGAAATCGCTACCGGCGAATCCGTAACTTTTGATCGCGTTCTGTTGGTTGCCAATGGCGACGACGTGAATATCGGCGCTCCAGTTGTTCCTGGCGCTACCGTTGTGGCTGAAGTGATCTCCCAAGGTCGTCACGATAAAGTCCGCATCATCAAGTTCCGTCGCCGTAAGCACCACATGAAGCGTATGGGCCACCGCCAGTGGTACACCGAGATCAAAATCACCGGTATTCAGGCTTAATTTCAGCCTAATTCCTCACTAGGAGAATTGAACTCATGGCACACAAAAAAGCTGGTGGTAGTACCCGTAACGGTCGCGACTCAGAAGCCAAACGCCTTGGCGTGAAGATGTATGGCGGCCAGGTTATCATTCCGGGCAACATCATCGTGCGTCAGCGCGGTACCCAATTCCACGCTGGCTACGGCGTTGGCATGGGCAAGGATCACACTCTGTTCGCTAAAATCGACGGCGTGATCAAGTTCGAAGTAAAAGGCGCCTTCGGTCGTCGTTACGTGAGCATTGTCCCGAAGACTGACGTCGTCGCGGCATAATTACGTAGTTGCTGGAAAAGCCCTGTCTTGCGACGGGGCTTTTTCGTTTGTGGGGTGAGTCTCTTGCAAAGCTGTTTGTGATGGGCTCCAGCGCTGTATTGGCGGTCGTTGATTGAGGTCGCTGCGCTCATTTTTGCAAGAGTCTTATGTCTTGGTTGTTTTTCGGCTCGTCCGTATGGCGAGAGGCGTTTTGTTATGAAGTTTGTTGATGAAGTATCGATTCGAGTAAAGGCCGGCGACGGTGGCAACGGTTGCATGAGTTTCCGTCGGGAGAAATTCATTGAAAACGGCGGCCCGAACGGCGGCGACGGTGGCGATGGCGGCTCCATCTACATGATGGCCGACGAAAACCTGAACACCCTGGTCGACTACCGTTACACCCGGCACTTCGATGCTGAGCGTGGCTCCAACGGTGGCAGCACCGACTGCACCGGCAAAAAAGGTGAAGACCTGGTCCTGCGGGTGCCGGTCGGTACCACTGTGATCGACTCTGCTACCCAGGAAGTCATCGGCGACCTGACCAAGGCTGGTCAGCGTCTGCTCGTGGTTCAGGGCGGCTGGCACGGTCTGGGTAACACTCGTTTCAAATCCAGTACCAACCGCGCGCCGCGCCAGACCACGCCGGGTAAGCCGGGTGAGCAGCGCGACCTGAAACTGGAAATGAAAGTATTGGCGGACGTCGGCCTGCTCGGTTTGCCGAATGCCGGTAAAAGCACCTTCATTCGCTCGGTGTCGGCCGCCAAGCCGAAAGTCGCTGACTACCCGTTCACCACGCTGGTGCCGAACCTGGGTGTGGTCAGCGTCGATCGCTGGAAGAGCTTCGTGGTGGCGGACATTCCGGGCCTGATCGAAGGTGCTTCCGACGGTGCGGGCCTGGGGATTCGCTTCCTCAAGCACTTGTCGCGTACCCGTTTGCTGCTGCACCTCGTCGACATGGCGCCGCTGGATGACACCAGTGCTCCGGACGCCGCTGAAGTGATCGTCAGCGAGCTGACCAAGTTCAGTCCGTCCCTGGCCGAGCGTGATCGCTGGCTGGTGCTGAACAAGTGCGACCAGATCCTCGAAGAGGAGCACGATGCTCGCGTCAAGGAAATCGTTGATCGTCTGGAGTGGACCGGTCCGGTCTACGTGATCTCGGCGATCGCCAAGCAAGGCACCGAGCGTCTGTGCCACGACATCATGCGTTACCTGGAAGATCGTGCCGATCGTCTGGCTAACGACCCGGCCTACAAGGAAGAGCTGGCCGAGCTCGATCAGCGCATCGAAGACGAGGCCCGTGCCCAGTTGCAGGCGCTGGACGATCAGCGTGCTCTGCGCCGCAGCGGCGTGAAGTCGGTCCATGATATCGGTGACGACGATTGGGACGAAGAAGATGTGGATGACGAAGACGGTCCGGAAATCATTTACGTGCGTGACTGATTCGTTGCGATAAACTTAAGCGCCGCTCACTGGAGCGGCGTTTTAGTATCTGGAAATCGGTAGTCACGAATAACGTTACGGGCAGCGCTGGGTCGTGCTGTCCTCAAGCTAAGGTTGAAGATGATGCGGAGCAAGGTGACAGGTGCGCAGCGTTGGGTCGTGAAAATCGGCAGCGCTTTGCTGACGGCGGACGGCAAGGGCCTGGATCGCGCGGCAATGGGTGTCTGGGTCGAGCAGATGGTTGCCCTGCATGAGGCAGGTGTTGAGCTGGTGCTGGTGTCCTCCGGGGCGGTGGCGGCGGGCATGAGTCGTCTGGGCTGGACCGTACGACCCGGTGCCATGCACGAGTTGCAGGCGGCTGCCGCCATCGGTCAGATGGGGTTGGTGCAGGCTTGGGAGTCGAGCTTCGCCGAGCATGGCCGGCATACCGCGCAGATTCTCCTGACTCACGACGATTTGTCTGACCGCAAGCGCTACCTGAACGCTCGCAGTACGTTGCGCGCGCTGGTCGAGCTTAAGGTGATCCCGGTGATCAACGAGAACGATACCGTGGTCACTGACGAAATCCGTTTCGGCGACAACGACACGCTGGCGGCGCTGGTGGCGAACCTGGTCGAGGCTGATTTGCTGGTGATCCTCACCGATCGCGATGGCATGTTCGACGCTGATCCGCGCAACAATCCCGATGCCAAGCTGATTTACGAAGCGCGAGCCGATGATCCGGCGCTGGATGCGGTCGCCGGCGGCACTGGCGGTGCGCTGGGGCGTGGCGGTATGCAGACCAAATTGCGCGCTGCACGTCTGGCGGCGCGTTCCGGTGCGCACACCATCATTGTGGGTGGGCGTATTGAGCGGGTGCTGGATCGCCTCAAGGCTGGCGAGCGCATCGGCACCTTGCTGTCGCCTGAGCGCGGCATGCTGGCGGCGCGCAAGCAGTGGTTGGCCGGGCATCTGCAAACCCGCGGCACCCTGGTGCTGGATGCGGGCGCGGTGACGGCGTTGTCCCAGGGCAATAAAAGCTTGCTGCCGGTGGGCGTCAAACTGGTCCAGGGCAGTTTTCGTCGTGGCGAAATGGTGGTTTGTGTGGCGCCGGACGGTCGTGAAATCGCCCGTGGCCTGGCTAACTACAGCGCGCTGGAAGCACAAAAAATCATCGGTCAGTCGTCTGAGGCGATTGTCGGTTTGTTGGGTTACATGGCTGAACCGGAGCTGGTTCACCGCGATAACCTGATTCTGGTCTGAAGGAATACCTGAATGCGTATGGCAAAAGGATTATTGAGCTTGTTGTTGGCGATGCCGCTGCTGGCCTCGGCTGAGGAAATTGGTCAGGTGTCGACGGTGTTCAAGTTCGTCGGCCCGAACGACCGTATCGTTGTCGAGGCGTTTGATGATCCGAAGGTTGAGGGGGTGACCTGCTACCTGTCCCGGGCCAAAACTGGCGGCGTGAAAGGTGGGTTGGGCTTGGCCGAGGATCGCGCTGAGGCGTCGATTGCCTGCCGTCAGGTCGGGCCGATCAATTTCAAGGGTGAGCTCAAGGATGGCGAGGAAGTGTTCAAGGAGCGCACCTCGCTGGTATTCAAGACCATGCAGGTGGTGCGCTTCCTCGACAAGAAGCGCAATACGCTGGTGTATCTGGTCTACAGTGATCGTTTGATCGAGGGCAGCCCGCAGAATGCGGTGACGGCGATTCCGATTCTGCCATGGACTCACGCTCAATAAGTTAACGCAGATCCAAATGTGGGGGCGGGCTTGCTCGCGAAGACTGACTAGCATCCAACACCTGTGTTGACTGTTATGCCGCCTTCGCGAGCAAGCCCGCTCCCACATTTTTTTGCGGTGTATTCGATAAATCGCAGGCAATAAAAAACCGACCCTGAGGTCGGTTTTTTAATGAGCGTGTCGCTTAGGCAGCAGCGGCAACGTTCAGGGCCTTTACGTGGCCATTCAGGCGGCTCTTATGACGAGCAGCTTTGTTCTTGTGGATGATGCCTTTATCGGCCATACGGTCGATAACTGGCACGGCCAGAACGTAAGCAGCTTGAGCTTTTTCAGCGTCTTTTGCGTCGATGGCTTTAACTACATTCTTGATGTAGGTACGAACCATGGAACGCAGGCTGGCGTTGTGGCTGCGACGCTTCTCAGCCTGTTTTGCACGTTTTTTGGCGGAAGGTGTGTTGGCCACCGTCGAGCTCCTCGAAAGACTTTTTAGGAAATAGCAAACAAAATAGGCCGCGAATCATGCCGATGAGTTGATGTCTTGTCAAGGGCGGTTGAAACGATCCGCTAAGTGGCAGGTATGGAGCGCCGGGATATTTCTTTCCGGCGTGCGACCTGTAAACTCGCGAGCTTTGGCTCTGTGCTGTTGCGGCGCGGAGTATCGCATAAGTGGGCGCGTTGTTCGCCTGCTGTTTATCGACAGGCAAAAACTCTTTCAATGAATCTGCTCAAATCGTTGGCCGCTGTCAGCTCTATCACGATGCTTTCCCGGGTGTTGGGGTTTGTTCGTGACACCCTAATCGCCCGTGCATTTGGTGCGGGGATGGCGACCGACGCCTTCTTTATCGCCTTCAAACTGCCCAATCTACTGCGGCGGATCTTCGCCGAAGGGGCGTTTTCCCAAGCCTTCGTGCCGATTCTTGCCGAATACAAAAGCCAGAAGGGTGAAGAGGCGACGCGAACCTTCATTGCCTACGTCTCGGGCCTGCTGACGCTGGTGCTGGCGCTGGTCACCGCGTTGGGCATGCTTGCCGCGCCCTGGGTTATCTGGGCCACGGCACCGGGTTTCGTCGATTCTCCGGAAAAATTCGAGCTGACCACCGACCTGTTACGGGTCACTTTTCCTTATATATTGCTGATCTCGCTGTCTTCATTGGCCGGAGCGATCCTCAACACCTGGAACCGCTTCTCGGTGCCGGCCTTCGTGCCGACCCTGCTCAATGTCAGCATGATCATCTTTTCGGTGTTCCTGACGCCGTACTTCGATCCGCCGGTGATGGCGCTGGGCTGGGCCGTTCTGGTGGGGGGGCTGGCGCAGTTGCTGTTCCAGCTGCCGCACCTGAAAAAGATCGGCATGCTGGTGCTGCCGCGCCTGAACCTGCGCGATAGCGGTGTCTGGCGGGTCATGAAACAGATGCTGCCGGCGATCATTGGCGTTTCGGTGAGCCAGATTTCGCTGATCATCAACACCATATTCGCTTCGTTTCTGGTGGCCGGTTCCGTGTCCTGGATGTATTACGCCGACCGTCTGATGGAATTGCCATCCGGCGTGCTGGGTGTGGCACTGGGAACGATTTTGCTGCCGACCCTGGCCAAGACTTACGCCAGCCAGGATCGCCACGAATATTCACGGATACTCGATTGGGGGCTGCGCCTGTGCTTCATGCTGGTGTTGCCGTGCTCTCTGGCGCTGGGGATTCTGGCAGAGCCGCTGACGGTTTCGTTGTTTCAGTACGGCCAGTTCAGCGCTTTTGACGCGGCCATGACCCAGCGCGCGTTAATCGCTTATTCCGTCGGTTTGCTGGGGATTATCGTGATCAAAGTGCTGGCGCCGGGCTTTTATGCGCAACAAAACATTCGCACCCCGGTAAAAATCGCGATTTTCACCCTGATCGTCACCCAGCTGTTCAACCTGGTGCTGATCGGGCCGTTGGCTCACGCCGGTCTGGCCCTGGCCATCAGCGCGGGGGCCTGCATCAACGCCGGGCTGCTGTTCTATCAACTGCGCAAGCAGCAGATGTATCAGCCACAACCGGGCTGGGCGAAGTTCGGGCTCAAACTGTTGGTGGCGGTCGCGGTGATGTCCGCGGTATTGCTGGGTGCGATGCACTTTATGCCGGCCTGGGAGCAGGGGGATATGCTTGAGCGCCTGCTGCGTCTGGGCGCGTTGGTGATCGCCGGCGTGGTGGCGTATTTCGGCATGTTGCTGTTGATGGGCTTCCGTTTGCGCGACTTCAATCGCAAGGCATTGAGCTGAGGCTTTTGTCTCGATAAATACGGGCGGGCCGACGGTTTTGTCGGCTCGATCACTTTGGGTTACGGTGTTGCCTGTCGTCGGCCGCCGGGTGTGGTTATAATCGACCACTTTATGAGCAAGAAGCGCGTTATGCAGCTGGTTCGAGGCCTCCACAACCTGCGCCCCCAGCATCGGGGCTGTGTCGCCACTATTGGCAACTTTGACGGTGTTCACCGTGGTCACCAGGCTATCCTGGCCCGGCTGCGTGAGCGTGCGCTCGAGTTGGGCGTGCCCAGCTGCGTGGTGATTTTCGAGCCGCAGCCGCGAGAGTTCTTCGCCCCGGACACCGCCCCGGCCCGTCTGGCCCGCCTGCGGGACAAACTGCAGTTGCTGGCCGAAGAAGGTGTCGATCGGGTGCTGTGCCTGGCTTTCAATCAGCGACTGAGCAAACTCAGCGCCAGAGAGTTCGTCGATACTATTCTGGTGGACGGCCTCGGCGTGCAGCATCTGGAAGTCGGTGACGATTTCCGTTTCGGCTGTGACCGGCTGGGGGATTTCGATTTCCTGCAGCAGGCCGGCGCCCTTCAGGGGTTTACCGTCGAAGCGGCGCAGACCGTCGAGATGGACGGCATTCGTGTCAGCAGCACTCAGGTGCGTAATGCCCTGGCCGCTGCCGATTTTGCCTTGGCCGAGCAGTTGCTCGGTCGTCCGTACCGGATTGCCGGGCGAGTCCTGCACGGCCAGAAGCTGGCGCGCCAGCTGGGTACGCCCACGGTCAACGTGCAGCTCAAGCGTCGTCGTGTGCCGCTGAGCGGGGTTTACCTGGTCAACGTCGACATCGACGGCAAGACCTGGCCAGGTGTCGCCAATATCGGCGTACGGCCAACGGTCGAAGGGGATGGCAAAGCCCACCTCGAAGTACACCTTTTAGATTTTGCCGGCGATCTGTATGACCGGCGTTTGACGGTGGTTTTCCACCACAAGCTGCGTGAAGAGCAGCGTTTCGCCTCTCTGGAGGCGCTTAAGACGGCGATCAATGCGGATGTTGCCGCCGCCCGTGCCCTGTCGCACCTAGCGCCAATCGCTAATGAAGAGCCTTAAATGACCGACTATAAAGCCACGCTAAACCTTCCGGACACCGCCTTCCCAATGAAGGCCGGCCTGCCTCAGCGCGAACCGCAGATTCTGCAGCGCTGGGACAGCATTGGCCTGTACGGTAAGTTGCGCGAGATTGGCAAGGATCGTCCGAAGTTCGTACTGCACGACGGTCCTCCGTACGCCAACGGCACGATTCACATCGGTCATGCGCTGAACAAGATTCTCAAGGACATGATCATCCGCTCGAAAACCCTGTCGGGTTTCGACGCGCCTTATGTTCCGGGCTGGGACTGCCATGGTCTGCCGATCGAGCACAAAGTCGAAGTGACCCACGGCAAGAACCTGGGCGCCGACAAAACCCGCGAACTGTGCCGTGCCTACGCCACCGAGCAGATCGAAGGGCAGAAATCCGAATTCATCCGTCTGGGCGTGTTGGGCGATTTCGCCAACCCGTACAAGACCATGGACTTCAAAAACGAGGCTGGTGAAATCCGCGCCCTGGCGGAAATCGTCAAGGGTGGCTTCGTATTCAAGGGCCTGAAGCCTGTGAACTGGTGCTTTGACTGCGGTTCGGCCCTGGCTGAAGCGGAAGTCGAGTACGAGAACAAAAAATCCGCGACCATCGACGTGGCGTTCCCGATCACCGACGAAGCCAAACTGGCCGCCGCGTTCGGTCTGCCATCGCTGGGCAAACCCGCCTCGATCGTGATCTGGACCACCACCCCGTGGACCATCCCGGCCAACCAGGCGTTGAACGTTCACCCGGAATTCAATTACGCCCTGGTCGACGTCGGCGACAAGCTGCTGGTGCTGGCTGAAGAGCTGGTCGAGTCCTGCCTGGCCCGCTACAGCGTGGAAGGTTCGGTGATCGCCACCACCACCGGCAAGGCGCTGGAGCTGATCAACTTCCGTCACCCGTTCTACGATCGTCTGTCGCCGGTTTACCTGGCCGACTACGTCGAACTGGGCGCGGGCACCGGCGTGGTCCACTCCGCGCCAGCCTACGGCGTGGACGACTTCGTGACCTGCAAAGCCTACGGCATGGTCAACGACGACATCCTGAACCCGGTACAAAGCAATGGCGTGTATGTGCCGTCGCTGGAGTTCTTCGGCGGCCAGTTCATCTGGAAGGCCAACCCGGCCATCGTCGACAAACTGACCGAAGTCGGCGCGCTGCTGCACACTACCACCATCGAACACAGCTACATGCACTGCTGGCGTCACAAGACCCCGCTGATCTACCGCGCCACCGCGCAGTGGTTCATCGGCATGGACAAAGAGCCGACGACTGGCGACACCCTGCGCAGACGCGCAATCAAAGCCATCGAAGACACCAAGTTCGTTCCGGCCTGGGGCCAGGCGCGTCTGCACTCGATGATCGCCAACCGTCCGGACTGGTGCATCTCCCGTCAGCGTAACTGGGGTGTGCCGATCCCGTTCTTCCTGAACAAGGAAAGCGGCGAACTGCACCCACGCACCGTCGAGCTGATGGAAATCGTCGCCCAGCGCGTCGAAGTCGAAGGTATCGAAGCCTGGTTCAAGATGGACGCCGCCGAGTTGCTCGGTGAAGAGGCGCCGCTGTACGACAAGATCAGCGACACCCTGGACGTCTGGTTCGACTCGGGCACCACGCACTGGCACGTCCTGCGCGGTTCGCACCCGATGGGCCACGAGACCGGTCCACGCGCCGACCTGTACCTGGAAGGCTCGGACCAGCACCGCGGCTGGTTCCACTCGTCGTTGCTGACCGGTTGCGCCATCGACGACCACGCGCCGTACCGCGAGCTGCTGACCCACGGTTTCACCGTTGACGAATCCGGTCGCAAAATGTCCAAGTCCCTGGGCAACGTAATCGCGCCGCAGAAGGTCAACGACACCCTGGGCGCCGATATCATGCGTCTGTGGGTCGCTTCCACCGACTATTCGGGTGAAATGGCGGTTTCCGAGCAGATCCTGCAACGCAGTGCGGACGCCTACCGGCGTATCCGTAACACCGCGCGCTTCCTGCTTTCCAACCTGACCGGTTTCAACCCGGCCACCGACATCCTGCCGGCCGAAGAAATGCTCGCCCTGGACCGTTGGGCCGTGGACCGTACCCTGTTGCTGCAACGCGAGCTGCAGGAGCACTACGGCGAATACCGCTTCTGGAACGTTTACTCCAAGATCCACAACTTCTGCGTGCAGGAGTTGGGCGGTTTCTACCTGGACATCATCAAGGACCGTCAGTACACCACTGGCGCCGACAGCAAGGCCCGTCGTTCGTGCCAAACCGCGCTGTTCCACATCAGCGAAGCGCTGGTGCGCTGGATCGCGCCGATCCTGGCGTTCACCGCCGACGAGCTGTGGCAGTACCTGCCGGGCGAGCGTAACGAGTCTGTGATGCTCAACACCTGGTACGAAGGCCTGACTGAACTGCCGGAAGGCTTCGAGCTGGACCGCGCCTACTGGGAGCGGATCATGGCGGTGAAGGTGGCGGTCAACAAGGAAATGGAAATCCAGCGCGCGGCGAAGGCTGTCGGTGGCAACCTGCAAGCCGAAGTGACACTGTTCGCCGAAGACGCGCTGAGTGCCGATCTGGCCAAGCTGAGCAACGAACTGCGCTTCGTGCTGATCACCTCGACCGCCAGCGTTGCACCGTTCGTGCAGGCGCCGGCCGACGCGGTGGTCACCGAAGTCAGCGGCCTGAAGCTCAAAGTGGTCAAGTCGGGCTTCGCCAAGTGCGCCCGTTGCTGGCATTGCCGTGAAGACGTCGGCGTGAACCCGGAGCATCCGGAAATCTGCGGTCGTTGCGTCGATAACATCAGCGGCGCGGGCGAGGTTCGTCACTATGCCTAATGCCGTTGGCCGTTTCGGACGGCTGAGCTGGCTCTGGTTGAGTTTGCTGGTCCTGGTCATTGACCAGGCCAGCAAGTTCTACTTCGAAGGCAAGCTCGAGATGTACCAGCAAATCGTGGTGATCCCCGATTTGTTCAGCTGGACCCTGGCCTACAACACTGGCGCGGCGTTCAGCTTCCTGGCCGATAGCTCGGGCTGGCAGCGTTGGCTGTTCGCCTTGATCGCGGTGGTGGTCAGCGCGGTGCTGGTGATCTGGCTCAAGCGCCTGGGACGCAACGAAACCTGGCTGGCGATTGCGCTGGCCTTGGTGCTGGGTGGCGCGCTGGGCAATCTGTACGACCGCATTGCCCTGGGCCATGTGATCGATTTCATTCTGGTGCACTGGCAGAACCGCTGGTATTTCCCGGCGTTCAACTTTGCCGACAGCGCAATTTCTGTCGGTGCCGTGATGCTTGCGCTGGATATGTTCAAAAGTAAGAAGACCGGAGAAACCGTTCATGACTGAGCAGGTATTGGCTGAGCAACGCATTGGCCAGAACACGGAAGTCACCTTGCACTTTGCATTGCGCCTGGAGAACGGCGACACCGTCGACAGTACCTTCGACAAAGCCCCGGCGACCTTCAAGGTCGGCGACGGCAACCTGTTGCCAGGCTTCGAAGCCGCGCTGTTCGGCTTCAAGGCCGGCGACAAGCGCAGCCTGACCGTCGAGCCGGAAAACGCCTTTGGTCAACCTAATCCGCAAAATGTGCAGATCATCCCGCGCTCGCAGTTCCAGGACATGGAACTGTCGCCAGGACTGCTGGTGATCTTCAACGATGCGGCCAATACCGAGCTGCCAGGCGTGGTGAAGGAATTTGATGACGCGCAAGTGACCATCGACTTCAACCACCCGCTCGCCGGCAAAACCTTGACCTTTGACGTCGAGATCATCAACGTCAAGGCGCTGTAACTGACCGAATACGGAAAAATGTGGGAGCGAGCCTGCTCGCGATGAGTACCTGACATTCAACATTGATGTTGACTGACACTCCGCCATCGCGAGCAGGCTCGCTCCCACAATTGGTTTTTCACTGTTTCGCTATTTCTTGCGCGCAAGACACGAGGCACAGCATGCAAATCAAACTCGCCAACCCCCGTGGCTTCTGCGCCGGTGTGGACCGGGCGATCGAAATCGTCAACCGCGCCCTGGAAGTCTTCGGGCCGCCGATCTACGTGCGCCATGAAGTGGTCCACAACAAATTCGTTGTCGAAGACCTGCGCGCCCGTGGGGCAATCTTCGTCGAGGAACTGGATCAGGTGCCGGACGACGTGATCGTGATCTTCAGTGCCCACGGGGTTTCCCAGGCCGTGCGCACCGAAGCCGCAGGCCGTGGCCTGAAGGTGTTCGACGCTACCTGTCCGCTGGTGACCAAGGTGCACATCGAAGTCGCGCGTTACAGCCGCGACGGCCGTGAATGCATCCTCATCGGCCATGCCGGCCACCCGGAAGTCGAAGGCACCATGGGCCAGTACGATGGCAGCAATGGTGGCGCGATCTATCTGGTCGAAGACGAAAAAGACGTCGCAGCGTTGCAGGTGAACAACCCTGAAAGGCTGGCCTTCGTTACCCAGACCACCCTGTCCATGGACGATACCAGCCGCGTGATCGACGCTCTGCGTACACGTTTCCCGGCGATCGGCGGTCCGCGCAAGGACGACATCTGCTACGCCACGCAAAACCGTCAAGACGCCGTCAAA
Organism: Pseudomonas sp. EL_65y_Pfl2_R96; assembly: GCF_963970905.1. Classification (NCBI taxonomy): domain Bacteria; kingdom Pseudomonadati; phylum Pseudomonadota; class Gammaproteobacteria; order Pseudomonadales; family Pseudomonadaceae; genus Pseudomonas; species Pseudomonas sp. EL_65y_Pfl2_R96. The sequence continues at coordinate 13,532 of NZ_CAXAQH010000024.1, forward strand.
CAACTGGCCGACGAATGCGACGTGGTGCTGGTGGTCGGTAGCCCGAACAGCTCCAACTCCAATCGTCTGCGTGAACTGGCCGAACGCATGGCTACCCCGGCCTATCTGATCGACGGCGCCGAAGATCTGCAAAAGAGCTGGTTCGACGGTGTCGAGCGTATTGGTATCACCGCCGGTGCCTCCGCTCCGGAAGTGCTGGTGCGTGGCGTGATTCAGCAATTGCAGGCCTGGGGCGCCACCGGTGCCGATGAACTGGCCGGCCGCGAAGAGAACATCACCTTCTCCATGCCTAAAGAGCTGCGCGTGCGCTCCTTGCTTTAACGCTTTTCCCTCCTGGACACAGCGCCTGCTCAGCCTGATGGCTGCGCAGGCTGACGCGACCGGTCGCGGCCAGCACCACCTGGAGCTGAGAGACCGGTTCGCGGGCTGCGCAAATGTGCAGTGTCCCTGCTTGAAAGGCCCGTCCGGGCATCTGTGGTTCGCCAATACTGTTGAAACGTATGTATCGCCTGACCGGCCAGTTGCCGACAATCGGCACCCGGGCGCCACTCGCGCGCTCAACCAGCAGCGGATTGCTGCTGTCCTCCGGGCCTTTGCCGCTGAGATCCAGAATGATCCGCCAGCCCTGACCCCAGTCGCCGTTGATGCCGTGAATCACAACGCTCTGATTGCGTGTGATGGCAGCGGTTCTGGCATTACGTATGCCGCTGGCAATCGACTGCGCTGCCTGCTCCCGATGGTTCGATTCTGTAAAGGCGGCGAACGCCGGACTGACCAGTTGCAGAACAATCCCGACAATCGTCAGTCCCATGAGCAGTTCGATCAGGCTGAAACCTTGCTGACGCATGTCATCTCCCTCCCTGGAGTGCTGCGGCCCGCGCGATCCTTGCGCGAGTAATGGCAAAACAACCGTACATCCCTCGGTCGAATGTTCTAGCGTGTAGAAGCAGGTATAGCCGACGGCAACGGAGCGCACCGATGGATCATCGTACAAAAGGTTTCACGCTGATCGAGTTGCTGATCACGCTCGCGGTGTTTCTGATCCTGATCACCCTGGCCGTTCCGGCGTTTACCCGCTCGGTGCAAAGCAACAAGGCCGACACCGAGATCGGCGACTTGCAACGTGCACTCAATTACGCACGGCTTGAGGCGATTGATCGGGGCCTCACCACTCGGGTTCGCCCGACGGCTGGCGGCAGTGTCTGGACCGGCGAGCTGAGTGTTTATGACGGTACTGGCAACCCGGCCAATGTATTGCGGGTTGTTCCAGCGATGAGCAGCGGTGCAACTCTGACGCTAACCTCAGGAGTGACCGCTATTGATTTCAACAATCTGGGCGGTTTGTCGGCGCCGTCCACGGCAGTCGTGATCAGTTATGTACTGGGGGCACAGAACAGGACGCTGAATGTGTGTTTGAACGGACGAATTCTACTGGGTGGAAGTTGCGGATGAGGGGTTGGAGCAAGCGTGCACAGGAGGGCATGACGCTGATCGAGGTATTGGTCGCGTTGCTGGTTCTGGCTGTGGGGTTGTTGGGCGCGGCGGCGATTCAGCTCAATGCGCTGAAGTACACCGACAGCTCGCGGATGACCAGTCAGGCGAGTTTTATCGCCTACGACATGATGGACCGCATTCGCGCCAACTCCGGGGCCGATTACACCGTCACGCCCCCGACCTCGGGCAACCTGAGCGTGGCCCGGGATCAGGACCTCTACGACTTCACCACCAATATCGTCAATTTCGGCGGCGCCACGGCGACCGGTAGCATCGCCCGAAACCAGCGGGTGTACACCATCACCATTACCTGGGATGACTCGCGAGCTGCGAATACCGCCGACTCGCGCCGTAGTTTCGTCCTCACCAGTCGCGCCACCGTTGATCCGGCGACGACACCATGACCAGAACCAGCAAAGGTTTCGGCCTGATCGAATTACTGATCGCCCTGGCGTTGAGCCTGATCGTGGTCCTGGGCGTGGCACAGATTTTCATCGCCGCGAAAAACACCTACGTCAGCCAGAACACCGCTGCCGGGATGCAGGAAGATGCGCGGTTCGTCCTGAGCAAGATGATTCAGGAAATCCGCATGGTCGGCATGTTCGGTTGCCTGGGTACGATTACCGATGCCAGCTCGGCGGGGGATTTCAACGCCGCCCAGATCACGCCGATCAGTTGGGACAATGCCAACCTCAAATTGACCCTGGTCACCGCGGATGTCGGCGGCAGTGGCGGGGTGCCGACCTGGACGGTGGTTTCCGACTGCCGTAATACAGCGACAGCCTACACCGGTGTACGTACGCCGGCATCGGGGCAGTTGGCGATTCCGATCCGGCGGCTGGTCTACAGCTTCAGCAACAACCAACTGCTGATGGGCACCGGCACCGGTACGCCGACGCAGCAGGTATTGGTGAACAATGTCAGTGCGTTTGGCGTGAGCTTCGGCCTCGCCAGTTCGGCCACCGATACGTCCGCTTCCAGCTACAGCGGCAACCCGTCCGATCCGGCGCGAATCCGCAGCGTGCGGCTCACGCTGACCCTCACCGACCCGAACAACCGGGTACGCAATCAAACCTTCAACGTGGTTGCCACCTTGCGCAACCGGTTGCCATGAGAGGAGGGCCGATGAGTATTTCTCCCATGACCCCTCACGCCCAGCGCGGCATGGCGCTGTTGGTCAGCCTGGTGTTTCTTCTGGTATTGACGTTGATCGGCCTTTCGTCGATGCAGAGCGCTACGTTGCAGGAAAAAATGGCCGGTAGCGTGACCCTGCGCAACCAATCGTTTCAGGGCGCGGAAGCGGCGTTGCGCGTCGGCGAAAGTGCGGTGCAACTGAATAGCTATTCATTGCCGGTCTGCAGTGGCACCAGCCAATGCGCGCCGCCGGCCGAGGCGTCGGTCATCACCGTCGCCGGGTTCAATTCCACCTCGGGGGTGACTTGGATCGCCTCCGGCAGCGGCTTTTACGGGGTGCAGAACATCGGCACCACCCTGACCGCCGTGAACGTGCCGAGCAACACGTCGGCAACGCTGTACCGGGTGACCGCCGTGGGCATCACGGGCAACTCGCGCAGTGTGGTGGAGAGTATTTATGCGAAATATTAAGGCGCGGACAGGCTGGCGCCGTTGGTTGTTGCAGCTGTTCTGTGGCGCTGCGATGAGCCTTTATCTGGCCGCGCCGACTTACGCCTTCACGCCCTCGGATTCGCCGCTGTTGAACGCCGCCGCCGTGGCCCCCAATGTGATGCTGTTACTCGACGACTCGGGGAGTATGAACAACATTATCTGGGTAGCCGGCTTCGACCCGACGGTCGCACGCACCCCGGTGACTATTTGCCTCTCGAATGGTACGTGCCTGAAAGGCCGCGACCTGGACATGACCGATGACAATATTTCCTTGTCGAGTTTGACTCGAGGAACATGTTCGAAAGGATGGTACGGTTTTTATAACAGCAGCTTTCTCGGTCTGGATTCACTCTGTCTGAAGCTTCCCGATCCGGTGGGGGGGGAGGACACTCGTTATACGGCGAATTACTTGTCCTACCTGATAAGCCTGGCGAACCGTTCCGACCGGGACTTCACCGATGGCTCGATCCCCAGTGATTACCGGATGAATGTGGCGCGCAACGTGTCCAAGGCGTTGGTGACCGGCAACCGCTCGCTGCGCATCGGCCTGTCGACGTTCAACCTAGCTGTCGGTAACCATAAGAATGACGGCGGTTACATCGCCCGTTCGGTCAGCGATTTGTCGGCGGTCAGCGGCACCGTGACCCAGGCTCAGGCCAATACCAACTACAACGCACTGATCGCCGCGATCGACGAACTGAGCGCAGAGGCCAACACGCCGCTAGCTGAAGCCTATTACGAGATCACTCGCTATTTTCGTGGCATGGCGCCATACAACAACTCGACGCCCTCCACCTATACCAGTCCGATTCAGTACCGTTGCCAGAAAAATTACGGTGTGGTGATCACCGATGGTCTGCCGACCTTCGACCGAACCTTCCCGACGAGCGATCCGTTGGGCGGTATCCGGTTACCCAATTGGGACGGGGTGAACGATGATGGCCCGAATCTCAATGGCGACGGCGAGGGTGACACCCTATACCTGGATGACATCGCCAAGTTCGCCTTTGACATTGACATGCGCTCGACCGGCACCGACGCCGCTGGCAAAAGCTGGAACGCGGTGGATTTTCCCAAGCAGAACATGAATACCTATACCGTAGGTTTCGCCATCGCTAACGATATGTTGTCTGATGCCGCCAGCTACGGGCAGGGCAGGTATTACCAGGCAAGCGACAGCACCGGGCTCAACAGCGCACTGTCTGCAGCCCTGAGCGACATCACTTCCAAGGCCGGCTCAGGTGGCAGTGGCGTAGCCAGCGGCACAGCCCTGACCAGCAACTCGAGCTACTTCCAGACCAGCTACGATCCCAAGGACTGGCGGGGCACCATCAAGTCCTTTGGCTTCACATCGGCGGGTGCGGTTAACACGGCTGCGGTGCTGTGGACGACCGATACCACCATTGTGCCCGGTGCTACCGCGCCGACCTACCAATCCTGGAATACCCAGACCAACGCTGCTGTCACCCTGGCCTACAGCAACTTCTCCCCGACCCAGCAGACATCCCTCAATCAGGGACTGCCCGTCGGCATCACCGGCAGCGATCTGGTGGAGTGGAGCAAAGGTATCAACAAAACCGGGTTGAAAGTGCGCAGCGTATTGCTCGGCGACATCATCAATTCGCCACTCGTGCTGGCCGCGCCCACGGACCAAACCGCGTCCGATCTGGTGGGTGACACCGCCTACAGCACCTACCTGACCACCAAAGCCGCCAACATGAATGCCAGCCTGGTGGTGAACGCCAACGATGGTTTTGTAAACGTCATCAACTCGACCAACGGTGCCAGACGTTACGCCTATATGCCCTCCAGTGTGTTGCCATCATTGCGCTACATCGCTGATCCCACTTACATCAACGGTGTGAGCCACAAGTTTCTGGTCGACGGCCCGGTCGGCGTGTTCGATGCCCAGCTCAACAACGCCTGGAAAACCCTGGCGATTGGCGGAACGGGGGCGGGCGGCAAAACCTTCTATGCACTGCAATTGTTCGATGCATCAGCCGGTAACGAGACTAAAGCGCTGTGGGAAATCAGTGCGCCGGCCACGGCCAGTACGGCGAACGTTTTCAATGATCTGGGTTATGCCTATGCGCGCCCCGAAGTGGCACGCTTGGCCGATGGTCGCTGGGCTGCGTTTATCTCCAACGGTTATGGCAGCAACTCCGGGGTGGCAGCGCTGTATGTGGTGGATATCCGCGACGGCTCGCTGATCAAGAAAATCGTGGTCGACAGTACCGAAACCACCAACGGCCTGTCGTCGGTGAAGCTCAGGGTCAACTCGCAGAATGTGGTACAGGCTGCCTATGGGGGCGACTTGAAAGGGCGGTTGTGGAAGTTCGATTTGAGTGGCACCACCCCCGACACCTGGGGCGTGGCGTTTTCCGGCAAGCCGTTGTTCACCTCCGCAGGCGGCACGACCCAGCCAATTACCGCACAACCGTTGCTGGCCGATCACCCATCCGGCGGCAAGGAAGTGTTTTTCGGCACCGGCAAGCTCAATGAGGTCGCCGACAAGACCAACAAGGATCTACAGGCGTTCTACGCGGTATGGGATGCCGAGGGTGGCACGGGGCAAATCACCACTTCCAGCCTGCAGGCGCAGGCGGTGACCGGGGTGTTTACGGGCAGCACCGGGCAATTCATCACCACCAGCCAGAACGAGGTGACCTACCCGGCAAAGAAAGGCTGGTACTTGCCGCTGGTATACAACAACGTTTTGACGGGGGAGCGGGTGATCAATCAGGCCAGTCTGGTCTCGGGGCGCATCGTTTTTACCACGGCCAGTCTGGACACGACGGACCCCTGTACCGGCTTCGGCACCGGCAAACTGGTCGAACTCGATGCGTTCAGCGGTAAGATGCTCAATTACGCAGTGCTCGACACCAATGCCGATGGGGTGGTCGACAGCACTGACACGATTTCCAGCGGGGTGATCTTCACCGGTGGTATCCCGACCCTGAACGCGGTCGTCAATGACGCAACCCGCAAGATTGTGAACGACTCCGGTGGTGGCGTGACCACTCTGGTGGAAAAATCCGGTGGCGGCAGCGGCCGTCGCATCATGTGGCGACAAATACAGTAAGTGAGAGTGAGGCATGCGCAGATCCAACCGAGGTTTTACCCTGATTGAAATCATGATCGTGATAGCGATCATCGGGATCGTCATCACCATTGGCTATCCGAGCCTCACCGAGTATGTAAAAAAGGGCCGCCGTACTGAAGTGGCCGGTCTGCTTTCCGAACAGGCGCAGATTCTGGAGCGTTTCTATTCGAAGAATAATGTCTACACCAATGCCACCGGTCTGAGCGCCGGCAATGATTTCTATACCATCACCCCGACCCTGACCGATCAGACCTTCCTGCTGACGGCAACACGCAAAGCCGGTTCGACCATGGCGAGCGATAAGTGTGGTGATTTCACCCTCACCAATACCGGAGTCAGAAGCATGGTCAATGCAACGTCCGGCCTGACCACCAAGGATTGCTGGGGGCGCTGAGTTTATTTTTCGGGCGCCCTTTGCGCCCTCTGTCTATTGAACGGTTGGATCAGAACATGAGCAGGCAACAGCAAGTGGTGATTGTCGGCGGCGGGGTGATTGGCCTGCTGACGGCGTTCAATCTCGCGTCCGAAGTACAGCGCGTCGTGCTTCTGGACCGCTCAAGTGTCGGTCAGGAATCCTCCTGGGCCGGTGGCGGGATCGTCTCGCCGCTCTACCCGTGGCGCTACAGCCCGGCAGTTACTGCGTTGGCTCATTGGTCCCAGGATTTTTATCCACAGCTGGCGGAACGCCTGTTCACCGCCACTGGTGTCGATCCTGAAGTGCACACCACCGGGTTGTACTGGCTGGACCTGGATGACGAAGCCGAAGCGCTCGCCTGGGCCAAACGGGAAAATCGTCCGCTGCGGGCTGTGGATATCTCTGCGGCACACGATGCGGTGCCGGTATTGGGCGCTGGTTTTTCGCGGGCGATCTACATGGCTGATGTCGCCAATGTGCGTAATCCACGGCTGGTGAAGTCCCTCAAGGCGGCTTTGTTGGCGCTGCCGAACGTGACAATTCATGAGCAGTGCGAGGTCAGCGGGTTTATCCGTGAAGGCGCTGCGGTGGTCGGGGTACAGACTTCGATGGGGGCCATTGCCGGTGATCAGGTGGTTTTGACGGCCGGGGCCTGGAGCGGTGACTTGCTGAAAAGCCTGGGCCTGGAGCTGCCGGTCGAGCCGGTCAAAGGCCAGATGATTCTCTACAAGTGCGCGGCGGACTTTCTTCCGAGCATGGTCCTGGCCAAAGGGCGTTATGCCATTCCTCGGCGTGACGGGCACATTCTGATCGGCAGTACGCTGGAACATGAAGGCTTCGACAAGACACCGACCGAAACGGCGCTGGAAAGCCTGAAGGCATCGGCGGTGGAGTTGATTCCGGCGCTGGCGGATGCCGAGGTGGTGGGGCATTGGGCCGGGTTGCGGCCGGGGTCGCCGGAAGGGATTCCCTATATCGGTCGGGTGCCGGGGTTTGACGGGCTCTGGCTCAACTGCGGGCATTACCGCAATGGGTTGGTGCTGGCGCCGGCGTCGTGTCAGCTGTTTGCGGATGTGATGCTGGGGCGGGCGCCGATTATCGACCCTGCGCCGTATGCGCCGGCCGGGCGAATCTGACTGGGGAATCTTTGTTGTCTTTCAGATTGTCTTCGCGAGCAAGCCCGCTCCCACTTTTTATCTCTGCTGTGCACAAGTAATACGTCCACAAAAGATCCAATGTGTGGGGCTTGCTCGCGAAGAGGCCTTCAATCCAAACCCAATTTTTTGAGCCTGTAACGCATCGATCGAAACGACAAATTCAACCGCTGAGCCGCCGCTGTGCGATTCCAGCGTGTTTCCTCGAGAGCCTGGAGGATCAGTTTGCGTTCGACATTTTCCAGATAGGCTTCCAGGTTGTCGATTTGTGTCAGGTCCGGCACGTCGCCGTCCGGGTTGCAGTTGCCTTCGGTCAGTCGCAGGTCGCTGGCTTCGATCTGTTTGTTCTCGCACAAGGTGTGGGCCCGCTCAAGCATGTTCTCCAATTCCCGCACGTTTCCTGGAAAACGATAGCTTTTCAGTGCATCGAGAGCTTGCGGGTGGAGTTTTGCGGCGGGTTGGCCGGTGCCGGTCGCCAATCGTCTGAGTACATGGCTGGCCAGGAGCTCAATGTCGTCGCGGCGTTCGCGCAAGGGCGGCACCCGAAGCTCGATCACATTGAGTCGGTAGTACAAATCCTGGCGAAAGCGTTCGGCGGTGACCTCGGCACCGAGGTCTTTGTGGGTGGCGCAGAGGATGCGCACATCGACCACGGTTTCTTGCTGCCCACCGATGCTGCGAACGGCTTTCTCCTGAATCGCCCGCAGCAGTTTGACCTGCATCGCAAGCGGCAGGTCAGCCACTTCGTCGAGGAACAATGTGCCGCCATGGGCGGCCTGGAACAGTCCGGGTTTGTCTTCGATGGCGCCGCTGAAACTGCCTTTGCGATGGCCGAAAAATTCGCTTTCCATCAACTCCGACGGGATCGCTCCACAGTTCACCGGGACGAACGGTCGGGTGGCACGTGGGCCTTGGTCATGGATCAGGCGGGCGACCAACTCCTTGCCGCTGCCGGACTCGCCGCTGATGTACACCGGGGCCTGGCTGCGGGCCAGTTTGTCGATTTGTTTGCGCAGGCTGCGCATGGGCAGCGAGTCGCCCAGCAGGCGCCGATCGATGGCGGTGCTGGCGCCGCCCGGCGCGGGCAAGCGCAGGGCGCTGGTGACCAGTTCGCGCAGGCGGGTGAGGTCGACCGGTTTGGTCAGAAAGTCGAAGGCGCCCGCCTTGAGAGCGTTGATTGCCGTCTCCAGGCTGCCGTAGGCGGTGATCATTGCCACCGGCACTTGCGCATAGCGCTGCTGGATGTGCTGCACCAGCGCCAGGCCTGTGCCGTCTGGCAGGCGCATGTCGGTGAGGCACAGATCAAACGTCTCCCGTGCCAGCAGCGCCTGTGCTTCCGCGAGGTTGCGTGCGCTGAAGGTGTCGAGTTTCATCCGTCCCAGGGTGATTTCCAGGAGTTCGCGGATATCGGGTTCATCGTCGACGATCAGGATTTTTTGCCGTGGGCTCGTGTTCAACTTTGTTTCCGTCCGTGAGCAAAGGTGATGCGAAAGCAGCCGCCGCCTTGGCGTGGTTTGAAGTCTAGGCGGGCCTGATTGCTTTCGCACAGCTCACGGGACAGATAAAGCCCCAGGCCGGTGCCCTGGCTGCTGGTGGTAAAGAACGGTTCGAACAAATGTGCACGCTGGTCCGACGCCACGCCGGGGCCATCGTCCAGGACTTCAAGGGTCGGCAACTGGCTGTCCGGGTCGATAAACAACTCGAGCCAGGCCTGTGCCTGATCGTGCTGCAGGGCGCTATGGCGCCAGGCGTTGCGCAATAGATTGTCGAGAACCTGGGTCAGCTGATTCGGATCCATCAGGGTTTTGAAGTCTCCCGAACCAATGCACAGGTGAATCTGCTGACGCTCGGTCGCCCCTTCGCGGGTTTCGGCGACGAAGTGCTCCAGCCACGGCTTCAAATCAAGCCGTTGCGGCATGGTTTGCTGGCGACGGGACAGTTGCAGGACGTTTTCGATTACCCGATTCATTCGCTGAGAGTGGTCTTGAATAATCTGTGTCAGACGCCGATCCGCGCCGTTCAGTTCCTCGGATTCCTCCAGTAACTGCGCGGCATGACTAATGGCGCCCAGTGGATTGCGGATCTCATGGGCAATACCGGCGGTCAGGCGACCGAGGGCGGCGAGTTTCAGTTGTTGGGCCTGTTGGGCGATTTGGGCGAGGTCTTCGAGAAAGACCAGCGTCTGGTGGTGCGGGCTTTGGTCCAGGGCAATGAAGCTTGGTTGCAGCTCCAGGCCATTACTGGCGATTTTCAGGCTTTGCGGGCGCAAAGTCGGATTGTTGAACCACAGTTGGAGGCGCTCGACCAACGGCTTCGAATAATCGTCGATCAACTGGCCATCCAGCTTTTCCTGCCCGAGCAAGGTCAAGGCACTGTGATTGGCCAGTTGCACCCGCCGTTGGTCGTCGAGCACCAGAATGCCTGTGCGCATGCGTTGCAGGATCAGTGCGTTGAGCGCTTCGAGGCCGAGTACTTCGCTGGCCCGCTGCTCCGCCAGGGTTTCGCTGACTTCCAGTCGTCGGATCAAGCCTTGCACCAGCAACGCCGCAGCAAAACACAGGGCGCCGAGGGTGCCTATTTGCAGGTAATCGCTGGGGTTGGTGGAGTGGCTGAAGCTCAGGATGAAGCTCAAACCGACGATGCCGAGGGCGCCGACCGCTGCGATCAGCAGGCCGATACGCCCGCGCAGCAGGGTATTGCTGATGGCCACCGACACGATCAGCAAATTGCCGATGGCGCTGGCCACGCCGCCTGCGGCGTAGAACAGGCCGCACAGCAGCAGGACATCGACCAGCGCCAGGCTGAACAGCTGCGAGGGACGCCGGGTGTTCCCCAGAAAGACCACCAGCAGGATATTCAGTACCAGATACAACCAGCTGCCATTGCGCAGCAGGTCGTCATTGGCGAACTTCAGCAACTGGTTGTCCATGTTGCTGGAGATCAACAGCACCAGGGTGATGCCGATGCTTAAGCGGTAGAGGTGATAGAGGCGCAGCAATCGCTGGGCCTGTTTGTTGCCGGGACTGGGCGTCTCAGCGACCACTGGAACCCGGGCCTTGCTCAAGGTGAGCCTGGCTGCAATACCACTGTTGTTCAAGTCTCAACGCGCGGTCACGGGGCAGGTGTACGCCGCAATGAGCACAGCGAACCATGGGCGGAGCATCTTGCTCGCGCGGCGTATTGGCAACCGACGTCGAGCCCTTGAATTTGCGCCAGAACCATACCGCAGCGGCAATCAGGGCGATCCAGAACAATAGACGAAGCATGGTGAGCCGCTTTTTGATTAATGAATTGGCAGTTTAGCCAAGGACGGGTCAGGCGCACAGCGCAATACGCTCACCCTAAAGTCCGGCAATAAAAAAGGCGCCTCGAAAGGCGCCTTCTCGGCATAACATCCCGGCGTCAGTCGAACAGGCCGAAGGTCATGTGACTGAACCAGGAGCGGTCGGTGTTACTGGACTCGGGTTCCGGTTCTTCGAGCACATCGCCGTTTTCATCTTTAGGCTTGAGCTCGTTCGGAATCGCGTCCTTGGCATCCTGGAACTGCTTCTGCACGTCCTGGTTGGCGCGGGTTTCGCCCGGCGGCAGTGGCGGACGGGATTCGATCAGGCCCAGGGTGGCCTTGCTCAGCCACGAACGGTTGTCGGCTTCACCCACCGATGGCACGAACTTACCATCCACCAGGCTTGGGTGGTTCGGGTAGTTGAGCTTGAGGGTTTCGAGAGTGGTCGCGGCCAGTTCGTCCAGGTGCAGACGCTGGTAGGCTTCGGTCATCACCGCCAGGCCGTCACCGACCGAAGGGGTTTCCTGGAAGTTTTCCACTACGTAACGACCACGGTTCGCGGCGGCGACATAGGCCTGGCGGGTCAGGTAATAGTCGGCAACGTGAATCTCGTAGGAAGCCAGCAGGTTGCGCAGGTAGATCATGCGCTGCTTGGCATCCGGCGAGTAGCGGCTGTTCGGGAAGCGGCTGGTCAGCTGGGCGAACTCGTTGTAGGAGTCGCGAGCAGCGCCCGGGTCACGCTTGGTCATGTCCAGCGGCAGGAAGCGCGCCAGCAGGCCGACGTCCTGGTCGAAAGAGGTCAGGCCCTTGAGGTAGTAAGCGTAATCGACGTTCGGGTGCTGCGGGTGCAGACGAATGAAACGCTCGGCGGCGGACTTGGCAGCCTCAGGCTCGGTGTTCTTGTAGTTGGCGTAGATGAGCTCGAGTTGAGCCTGATCGGCGTAGCGACCGAACGGATAACGCGACTCCAGCGCCTTCAGCTTGGCTGTGGCGGCGGTGTAGCTATTGTTGTCCAGATCGTGCTGAGCCTGCTGGTACAGCTCGACTTCGCTCAGGTTTTCGTCTACGACTTCCTTCGATGAGCAAGCAGCGGTCAATGCGAGGATGGCGATCAGCAGCAGGTGTTTCACTTGCATGGCGGCTTGCGTCCCTATGACGGCCGCTGTCTTGGGCGGGGCCGTCCTGTTATGATGAGCGCCCCGTTGAAAAGCTCCGGGGCAAAAGACGCCGTATTTAACCACAAGCGCGCAGCCGAAACCAAAGGCTGTGCCGACGCCTAGTCTGAGCATGTCCGATAAAATTGAACTTCGCGCAGAGGTGCCGTCCGAATTGGGCGGCCAACGCCTCGATCAAGTCGCCGCACAATTATTCGCTGAGCACTCGCGCTCGCGCCTTTCCGCCTGGATCAAAGACGGCCGCCTGACTGTGGATGGGGCGGTTATCCGCCCGCGAGACATCGTTCACGGTGGCGCCATTCTTGAGCTGACTGCCGAGCAGGAAGCTCAAGGCGAATGGATCGCTCAAGACATCGAGCTGGACATCGTCTATGAAGACGACGACATCCTGGTGATCAACAAGCCTGCGGGCCTGGTGGTGCATCCGGCCGCCGGTCACGCCGATGGCACCTTGCTCAACGCCTTGCTGCACCACGTGCCGGACATCATCAATGTGCCCCGCGCCGGTATCGTGCATCGCCTGGACAAGGACACCACCGGTCTGATGGTGGTGGCCAAGACCATTCAAGCGCAGACGCAACTCGTCACGCAATTGCAGAGCCGCAGTGTCAGCCGGATCTACGAGTGCATCGTGATCGGTGTGGTGACGGCCGGCGGCAAGATCAACGCGCCGATCGGTCGCCACGGTCAGCAACGCCAGCGCATGGCCGTGATGGAAGGTGGCAAGCAAGCCGTCAGCCATTACCGCGTGCTCGAGCGTTTCCGCTCCCACACTCACGTGCGGGTGAAGCTGGAAACCGGTCGTACGCACCAGATTCGCGTGCACATGGCGCACATCAACTACCCGCTGGTCGGAGATCCTGCCTATGGCGGTCGTTTCCGTATTCCGCCGGCCGCCAGTGTGACCATGGTCGAATCCCTGAAGAATTTCCCGCGTCAGGCGCTGCATGCGCGGTTCCTGGAGCTGGATCATCCGACTACCGGTAAACGCATGAGCTGGGAATCGCCACTGCCCGACGACTTCGTCTGGTTGCTGTCGCTGCTCAAGCAAGACCGCGAGGCGTTCATCGGATGAGTGACTGGCTGATTCCCGACTGGCCTGCGCCTGCCGGGGTGAAAGCCTGCGTCACCACCCGTGCGGGCGGCGTCAGTCTGGCGCCGTTCGACAGCCTCAACCTCGGCGATCATGTCGACGACAGCCCCGAAGCCGTCGCCGAGAACCGCCGTCGCCTCACCGATCATTTCTCTATTCAACCGGCCTGGTTAAAGCAGGTTCATGGCATTGTCGTGGCCCATGCCGACCCAAGCCAGGTAGCCACTGCCGACGCCAGCTGGACGTCAACACCCGGTATCGCCTGCGCGGCAATGACCGCGGATTGTCTGCCAGCGCTGTTCTGCGACCGTGCCGGCACCCGCGTTGCCGCCGCCCATGCCGGTTGGCGCGGGTTGGCGGCGGGTGTGCTGGAAGCGACCCTCGACAGTCTGGCCGTGCCACCCGCCGAAGTGCTGGTCTGGCTCGGCCCGGCCATTGGCCCACAAGCCTTTGAAGTCGGCCCGGAGGTGCGCGAAACCTTCGTCCAGCAATTGCCTGAAGCCGCCAAAGCCTTTGTGCCGAGCCAGAATGCCGGCAAGTTCATGGCCGACATCTATGAGCTGGCGCGTTTGCGTCTGGCCGCTCGCGGTGTAACGGCTGTCTACGGCGGTGGGTTCTGCACCGTGACCGATCCACGTTTCTTTTCTTACCGCCGCAGTCCACGCACCGGCCGGTTTGCCTCTTTAGTCTGGATCGAACGCTAGACTTCTCTGATCTACATCAACTGTACGACGCTTGAATCTTCCAGAATCGACCACATCTAGTGAGGTATCCGGCAGGCTTCTTCATTCAGGATGTTTATAGGTCCGGCCTGCTCAAAAGGAAGGTGACCCATGCGTATAGACCGTTTAACCAGCAAGTTGCAGTTAGCCTTGTCCGACGCCCAATCCCTGGCCGTCGGTCTGGACCATCCGGCCATTGAGCCGGCGCATTTGATGCAGGCCATGCTTGAACAACAGGGTGGTTCGATCAAACCCCTGCTGATGCAGGTTGGTTTCGACGTCAACAGCTTGCGTAAAGAACTGACCAAAGCGCTCGATCAACTGCCGAAAATCCAGAACCCGACCGGCGACGTGAATATGTCGCAGGATCTGGCGCGCCTGCTCAATCAGGCCGATCGCCTGGCCCAGCAGAAGGGCGACCAATTCATCTCCAGTGAATTGGTTCTGCTCGCCGCCATGGATGAGAACAGCAAGCTGGGCAAGTTGCTGCTTGGTCAGGGCGTGAGCAAAAAAGCTCTGGAAAACGCGATCAATAACCTGCGCGGCGGTGAGGCAGTCAATGACGCCAACCACGAAGAGTCGCGTCAGGCGCTGGATAAATACACCATCGACCTGACCAAGCGTGCTGAAGAGGGCAAGCTCGATCCGGTGATTGGCCGTGACGACGAAATTCGCCGCACCATTCAGGTTCTGCAACGCCGTACCAAGAACAACCCGGTGCTGATCGGTGAGCCTGGCGTGGGTAAAACCGCCATTGCCGAAGGCCTGGCTCAGCGCATCATCAACGGTGAAGTGCCGGATGGCCTGAAAGGCAAGCGTCTGCTGTCTCTGGACATGGGGGCGCTGATTGCCGGTGCCAAGTACCGCGGCGAGTTCGAAGAACGCCTCAAGTCTCTGCTCAACGAACTGTCGAAGCAGGAAGGGCAGATCATTCTGTTCATCGACGAATTGCACACCATGGTCGGTGCGGGCAAGGGCGAAGGCTCGATGGACGCCGGCAACATGCTCAAACCGGCATTGGCTCGCGGTGAGTTGCACTGCGTCGGCGCGACCACGCTCAACGAGTATCGCCAATATATAGAGAAGGACGCGGCCCTCGAACGGCGCTTCCAGAAAGTCCTGGTGGACGAGCCGAGCGAAGAAGACACCATCGCCATCCTGCGTGGCCTGAAAGAGCGTTACGAGGTTCACCACAAGGTGGCGATCACCGACGGCGCAATCATCGCCGCGGCCAAGCTCAGTCATCGCTACATCACTGACCGCCAGCTGCCGGACAAGGCCATCGACCTGATCGACGAAGCCGCCAGCCGCATCCGCATGGAAATCGATTCCAAACCGGAAGTGCTGGACCGTCTGGAGCGTCGCCTGATTCAGCTGAAGGTGGAATCCCAGGCGCTGAAGAAAGAAAGCGACGAAGCGGCGATAAAACGTCTGGAAAAACTGCAGGAAGAAATCGTTCGCCACGAGCGTGAGTATTCGGACCTCGAAGAAATCTGGAACTCGGAAAAAGCCGAAGTCCAGGGTTCGGCGCAGATCCAGCAGAAAATCGAACAGTCCCGTCAGGAACTGGAAGCCGCGCGCCGTAAAGGCGACCTGAACCGCATGGCCGAGCTGCAATACGGGGTGATCCCGGACCTGGAGCGCAGCCTGCAAATGGTCGACCAGCACGGCAAAAGCGAAAACCAGTTGCTGCGCAGCAAGGTGACTGAAGAAGAGATCGCTGAAGTCGTGTCGAAGTGGACCGGCATCCCCGTGGCGAAAATGCTCGAGGGCGAGCGCGAAAAACTGATGAAGATGGAAAGCCTGTTGCACCAGCGTGTAATCGGTCAGGACGAAGCGGTGATCGCCGTCTCCAACGCCGTGCGGCGTTCCCGTGCCGGGCTGTCCGATCCGAATCGCCCGAGCGGTTCTTTCATGTTCCTCGGCCCGACCGGTGTCGGTAAAACCGAGTTGTGCAAGGCGCTGGCCGAGTTCCTGTTCGATACCGAAGAGGCAATGGTGCGGATCGACATGTCCGAGTTCATGGAGAAACATTCCGTGGCTCGTCTGATCGGCGCGCCACCAGGCTACGTGGGCTATGAGGAGGGCGGTTACCTGACCGAGGCGGTGCGTCGCAAGCCTTACTCGGTGATCCTCCTGGATGAGGTCGAGAAGGCCCACCCGGACGTGTTCAACATCCTGCTGCAAGTGCTGGAAGATGGTCGCTTGACCGATAGCCATGGCCGCACGGTAGATTTCAAAAATACCGTGATTGTCATGACCTCCAACCTGGGCTCGGTACAGATCCAGGAGCTGGTGGGTGATCGCGAAGCGCAGCGGGCAGCGGTGATGGATGCGATTTCCACGCACTTCCGCCCGGAGTTCATCAACCGGGTCGACGAAGTGGTGATCTTCGAGCCGCTGGCTCGGGATCAGATCGCCGGTATTACCGAGATCCAGTTGGGTCGCCTGCGTAGCCGCCTGACCGAGCGCGAGCTGAAGCTTGAGCTGAGCCCGGAAGCAATGGATAAGCTGATCGCCGTCGGTTACGACCCGGTCTATGGCGCACGGCCGCTCAAACGGGCGATCCAGCGCTGGATCGAGAACCCGCTGGCGCAACTGATCCTGTCGGGTCGATTCATGCCGGGCGAGACCGCCAAAGGTGTGGTGGAGAACGACGAAATCGTCTTTGTCTGATCCCCAGTGGCAACAAAATGAAAGAGGCCTCGCATTGCGAGGCCTTTTTTTCGATAGGCTGTTGAACTCAAAGGAAAATGCTTGTAAAGTGCGCCCCGCAGTAAGTCACCCCGAGAGGGTTTCTGCTCCCCAAGCAGGAATCTGAAATAAGTTGCAAATCATTAACTTGAAAGCAATTTAGGGGGTTGACAGAGGTGCTTAAGATTGTAGAATAGCGCGCCTCAGACACACGAACGCAGCGATGCGAACGGGTAGAAGAGGTGAAGCAAGCTTCACAGTTGTAAATTGAAATATGTAGTTCCGTGATAGCTCAGTCGGTAGAGCAAATGACTGTTAATCATTGGGTCCCAGGTTCGAGTCCTGGTCACGGAGCCAATTTCAAACCGGGGTATAGCGCAGTCCGGTAGCGCGCCTGCTTTGGGAGCAGGATGTCAGGAGTTCGAATCCCCTTACCCCGACCATTTTTGGGTCGTTAGCTCAGTTGGTAGAGCAGTTGGCTTTTAACCAATTGGTCGTAGGTTCGAATCCCACACGACCCACCATTTTTGAAACCAGTTAACGCTGGAATCGAATCTTAAGATCAGATGCCAAAAGCTCTGTTCGCAGAAGGCGCCTTTAAAGGGTGCCTTTTTTTTACCGGGGTATAGCGCAGTCCGGTAGCGCGCCTGCTTTGGGAGCAGGATGTCAGGAGTTCGAATCCCCTTACCCCGACCATATTAAAAATCCTCGTATCGAAAGATACGGGGATTTTTTTTGCCTGCTGAAAATGCAAAAAAGCCCCGCTTCTCGATGGAGAGGCAGGGCTTGGGCTTTCAGAGGTTTAGCTATTGTCTTTCAGGTGCTCGAACAAGCCCTTCGGCATTTTTTTGCCATTGGCTTCGTAGTTGGTTTTCACGTTATCAAAAGCCTCTTGTTCGTCGATTTGGCCGTCATGGTTGGTGTCGATCTTGTCGAAGTCAGCTTTGGGTGCCACTTTCAGGAATTCCGCACGGGATACCTTGCTGTCGTCATCGGTGTCGGTCTTGGCCATCGAGGCATCGCCGCACTTGCCTTCGCCACATTTGCCTTCAGGCGTCTTCACGACCTGTTCCGCCGATGCCAGCAGGTAGCCTTGAGTCAGTGGCTGCGAAGCGAATACGGAACCGGACAACATCATGCCACCGGCCAGGACTGCACCAAGCAGACCTACAGTGTTTTTGCCGAGAGTAGTGGTACGGGACATTACAAATCTCCTGGGCTGCACGACACAACCGCTCGATAAAGGACGCCACGTGAGTGCGGCAATGGCCGAAGCAGGCAGTGCCTTGCTCGGGTGTGGCCATTTAGCGGGCGTGGTGTATCGCTACTGTGTCGCGCAAGGGGGGCTTTGTAAGCGAAGGGATGTAATCGACGGGGGAGATACAGTGAGACACAGAAGTGTTCGCAGGTTGGACCTAGGCGCCTGCATCGCGGGCAAGCCACGCTCCCACAGGTTATCTGTCGACTATGGGATCTGGGTCCGACACATAACCTGTGGGAGCGTGGCTTGCCCGCGAAGAGGCCCTAAACAACGCCGAAGATCTTAATGCAGCTTCAGCCGCGGCTCAGTCCCGCGACCAATCTTGCTGCCCAGCATCAACATCGCCGTGCGGAACGCGCCATACAGCGCCATCTGGTGCATGCGGTACAGCGACACATAGAACATCCGCGCCAGCCAGCCTTCGAGCATCACGCTGCCGGTCAGGTTGCCCATCAAGTTACCCACAGCCGAAAAGCGCGACAGCGAGATCAGCGAGCCGTAATCGGTATATTTGTATTCCGGGAGGGACTTGCCTTCGATCCGCAGTTTCAGCGATTTGGCCAGCAACGACGCCTGCTGATGCGCCGCCTGGGCGCGCGGCGGTACATTGCGATCAGTGCCCGGTTGTGGGCAGGCCGCGCAGTCACCGAAGGCGAAGATGTTCTCGTCGCGGGTGGTTTGCAGAGTCGGCAGCACTTGCAGCTGGTTGATGCGGTTGGTTTCCAGGCCATCGATGTCCTTGAGGAAACCCGGTGCACGAATCCCGGCGGCCCAGACTTTCAGGCTGGCGTTGATCACTTGGCCATCGGCGGTAATCAGGCTGTCTGCCGTGACTTCGCTGACCGCGGCATTGGTCATGACGTTGACCCCGAGTTTCTCCAGGGTTTTATGCACAGGCCCGCCGATCCGTTCCGGCAGGGCTGGCAGTACCCGTGGTCCGGCTTCGATCAGGGTGATGTGCATGTTTTCCGGTTTGATTCGGTCCAGGCCATAGGCCGCGAGTTCATGGGCGGCGTTGTGCAGTTCTGCCGCCAGTTCGACCCCGGTGGCCCCGGCGCCGACGATGGCTACGCTGATCTGCTGCACCGCGTCGGTCTGCCCGGCGTGGGCACGCAGGTAGTGATTGAGCAGTTGCTGATGGAAGCGCTCGGCCTGTTTGCGGGTGTCGAGGAACAAGCAGTGTTGCGCCGCGCCTTGAGTCCCGAAGTCGTTGGTGGTGCTGCCGACGGCAATCACCAGCGAGTCGTAAGGCACTTCCCGCGCCGGTACCAGTTCCAGGCCAGCCTCGTCGTAGGTGGCAGCCAGCTGGATTTTCTTCTGCGCGCGATCGAGCCCGCTCATGCGCCCCAGCTGGAACTCGAAGTGGTTCCATTTTGCCTGGGCAACATAGTTGAGTTCGTCTTCGGAAGAGTTCAGGGAGCCTGCCGCCACTTCGTGCAACAGCGGTTTCCAGATATGGGTCAGGTTCGCGTCGACCAGCATCACACTGGCCGTGCCGCGCTTGCCCAGAGTCTTACCCAGACGGGTAGCCAACTCCAGACCGCCGGCGCCGCCGCCAACGATGACAATACGATGAGTCATGGGGATATCTCGCAAGGCTAAAAGAAATCGGTGCAGTCAACCGAGCGAGCGCAAGGCAGCTCATAGCGTCAGGTAACTGATAAGTCGGCTCAACAGGCCTAGACCAATGGTCACTGCCAGCACCACCACCAGGAGCATCCACGGCCGGAAAGGCCGGCGCTCGACTTGGTGCTGGGACAGGTGCAGGTACTCTTCGACATGCTTCTGGTCGTCGGGGTTCAGGCGGCTGGTCATATTGGGCCTCGTCAGGTAGACGTTGCTGAATGTGCAGACGTTACAGTGGTTTGTCTGCAAGCGTTGAACGGTGCATGTGACGCTTTTGTAACATTCGGCCAGTGATTGCGCCATCTTGTGCATGCCGGTATCTGTGGCGGGACTCACAGGCTGATCCCGACGTCGAAGACGATGCTGCGACCCAGGTTGCTGCGCAGGAAATCCGGGGCATCCGGGTGCGCGAACAACACTCGGGCGAAGGTCGGGCCGACCAGCGACAACGAACGCCAGCCCTGGCGCAGGTACTCGGTGGGCGGTGGAAAGTGGCTGTTGAGGTCCAACACTTCGCGCTTGAGGCTGGCGAAGGCGATGATGTCCAGCTCCCCCAGGTCCATGCCGCGTTCTTTGTAGTTGTGGGCTTTTTTGCGCAAGGTCGGCGCCAGTCTCAGCAGAAACTCATTGGCCGGGATGCGCCGGGGCTTGGCCTCGCGGCGCACCAGCTGGCTCAGGGAAAACGCGCTGCGCCGGCGTTGCAGCTCATCACGCCATTCGTCGTTGAGGCGCCGGCCCTCGTCGAGCACGAAGAACACCTCGAAATTCGCGTCGCGAAACAGCACGTCCGGCGGCTCCCCGGCGGGGGCAAACTCGTCGGCGCGATAGGGAATGTTCAGGCCTTGGAGCAGGCGCTGGCAAACCCAACGCTCACGCTCCCATTTGCGGGCATTGGAGAGGAACGTGTTGGCTTGCTCGGCCGCGATGGTCAGCAGGCGTAAATAATCTGAGTCATCCATAGGCCCAAGCTTAGCGTTCATTTGCGACAAGCAGAAAGCGTGAAATGGTAAACGGAGGGACTGAGCACTCGGAACGGGCGGTGTAGACTGATAGCCATTACGCATATGCGCTCGAACGAGGAGTAGAACGTGAAATATTGGCCGGTGTTATTGCTCAGTCTTCTGCCTCTTTGGGCCCAGGCGCTGGAGGTTGGCGAGCGCCTGGCGCCGTGGACCTTACTTGATCAGTTCGATCAGGCCTTCACATTCGATAATCAGACTCAGACGCTGCTGGTGGCGCGCAGCATGGACGCCGCAAAATTGGTCGACGCCGCTCTGCAGGGCCAGCCCAAGGGCTACCTGGAAGCTCGGCACGCGGTATTTGTCGCGGACATCCAGCGCATGCCTCGACTGATCGCGAAGATGTTTGCAGTACCGGCTATGCGCGATTATCCCTATCGAGTGATGCTTGACCGTGATGGTCGCGTGGCGCCGCGTTACCCCGGGTCCGTGGATAAAGTGCTGTGGCTGCAGCTCAAGGACGGTCAATTGGTGGGGAAGCACGAATACGCCACGGCGGCACAATTGCGTGAGGCGCTGGAGAAGGCCCGGCCATGATCGGCGCATGCCTATGGGCGTTCACGCTGCCGTAGCCTGTCCATGTTGTGCTTTATGACATCCATCACCGCAGCGGTCATCACCGCGGTGGAGACACCAAACATCAGGATTCCGTTGGCGGCCTCCAATGGGCCAAGCAGACGCCAGCGAGAGGACATGATGATGTCGCCGTAGCCCAGCGTCGCGAAGTTGACCGCCGAGTGATACAGCGCGGTGGCGAATTCGTCGAATTCGTTGAGCAGCATGAACAGCGCGGCCCAGATGGCGATCTGCACGAAATTACTGAACAGCATCAGCAGCATGACCATCGACAACAACAGGATATTCAGCCATTGCGTTTCAGGCGGTCGGGAATGCCTGAAATGCACGTATTGACGCAGGCACATAGTCACGAAAATGGCCTGCATTATCAGGCAGAAGAACATTACGGGAAGACCGGCCAGTAGATTCAACAGCATGGGAATATCCTCTGCCGCCGTGTCAGGTCTGTTCCTGGTCGTCTGGCCCGGGATCTTGCACTTGATCCACCCATTCCCAGAACAACTGATAGCCGACCGCGAGTATCACCGGGCCGATAAACAGTCCGAGGATACCGCCCGTGACCATGCCGCCCAAGGCACCGATCAGCACCACAGGCATCGGTACATCGACACCCCGACCCAGCAGCAGCGGTTTGAGGACGTTATCGACCAATCCTGCGACGAAGACATAGATGGCAAACACAATGGTCGCCGTACTGGCACCTTCGCTCATGAAAACAAAGACGATGACCGGAAGGGTAATCAGGGTCGCCGGTAACTGCATGATGCCAAGCAGCAGTACCGCCAAGGCGAGAAGTCCGGCGCCGGGGACGCCCATGAACACAAAACCGATGCCCACCAACAGCATCTGGATGAAGGCGATGCCGACAACCCCTAACGCCACTGCCCGGATGGTGGCGGTGCACAGATCGGCGATTTTCGGCCCATTGATCGGACCGCTGAAGCGCGTAACGATTCGCACCGCGCTGCGGTGGCCGCCTTCTCCATACGCTAAAAAAATACCGGCAATAATCAGGGCGACGATGAATAAAAGGAGCCCCATGCTGACACCCGCAAGCTTGCTCAGCAGGGAGAGGCTGACACCTTTGATCTGCGGTATGAACTTCTGAGCCAGATGGGGCAGGTCAGTGGCGGCTTGTGTCCATAAGTTATAAAGAGATTCTCCCACCAGTGGCCAACTGGCGATCGTGGCGGACGGCGGCGGAATATGGAAACTGTCGGTTTTGACCATGGTCATGACCCTTTCCACGGATTCCGCAAGCGAGGCTCCCAACAAATAGACAGGCACCATAAGAATACTGATGACGATCAATACGATCAGCGTCGCGGTGATCCCGTCCTTGTTTCCCAGTTTGCCTCTGAATTTGACTTGCAAGGGGTAGAGGGTGATTGCCAGGATCACCGACCACAGCATCAGATCGAGGAACGGGCTGAATATCTGGAAGCAGAACATCACCAGAACAGTAATCACTCCGGCACGAATCAGTACATCGAGCAGGTCTCGGGAAAAAACCTTTTCGAGAGTGGGTATGGGAACCATTGATTACCTCCTGTAGAGAGTGGCAAAGGCATGCGTTCGGTAAGCCGCGGGTGAGCCGGTAAACATGGAAACATTGATAAAACCCGTCGCTGAGTGTCTCCATGCCACTCAGCGATCCTCGTCCTCCCAATCCACCGGATGAATCATCAGATAGCTGTCGACTGCAGTACCTACTGTTGGAAAAAACGCCGTTTCGCCAAGCCGCGCGAAAAGCCCGAATCGCTTCAGCTTGTCCTTGACCGGGTCCTTCATCTCGGCCACGCACAACTTGATGCCCGCCGCGTGCAAGGTTTCGTCCAGCTCCGCCAACATGTCGGCGGAGGTCACGTCCACGCTGGTGACGGGTTCCGCCGCAACGACCAACCAGCGCACTGGCGTAGGCGATGCAGCCACGGCGTCGAGTACTCGGTCATGGAACAACTCGGCGTTGGCGAAAAACAACGGCGCATCCCAGCGAAACAGTACGAGGCCGGGTACAAGGCGCGCGTCGGGATAGCGCTTGATGTCGTGATAACCCTTCACGCCTTCCGCGCGTCCCAGAACGGCAGAGTAAGGGCGCCAGCCATCCCACAGAAATTCGATGACGGCGATCACGATGGCCAGGCCGATACCCTCAATCGCACCCAGCACGGCCACGCCGACGGTGCAGACGATTGACAGCCAGAACTCCCAACGCTGTATTCGATAAATGCGTCGCAGGTCGGTGACCTCAATCAGGCCGATGGCGGAGGCGATCACCACCGCCGCCAGTGCGCTGGTGGGTAAATCCTTCAACAGGTCCGGCGCCACCACTAGCAATAAGGCAACAGCAACCGCACCGATGACTCCGGTCAGCTGGGTTTTGGCGCCTGCGGCCTCCGCCACGGGCGTACGTGACGAACTGCTGCAGATCGGAAAACCCTGAAAAAATCCGGCGGCCAGGTTGGTGACGCCCAGGCCCACCATCTCCTGGTTCGGGTCCACATAGGTACGGCTCCGTGCCGCATAGACACGTGAGAGCACGCTGGTATCGGCGAATGAAACCAGGGCAACAGCGAAACCGCCGATCAGCACGGGGACGATGTCGGCCCTAGTGATCCAGGGGATGTCGAACGCAGGCAAGCCTTGTGGAAGAGAGCCGAGGACCGATATTCCAGCGCGCGCGGCAAGGTCCAGCACACCCACGACGACGGTCGCTCCCACCACGGCGATTAGAATGCTCGGTACGCGCTTGTTGCCCTTGAACAGCAGAATCACGGCCAGGGTGGCTACGCCGACCATGAAGGCGGTCCAATTGGTTTTCCCCTCCATGATCGCTGTAGCGATGGCCCACAGGTTTCTCAACGGGCCGTCGGATTCAATTGAAAAACCGAAAAGCTTGGGCAGTTGGCTGATCAATACCGTCAGCGCGATTCCGTTCATGTACCCGTAGCGGATCGGTTTGGACAGCAGCTCGGTGACAAAGCCAAGGCGCGCTATGCCGGCCAGGATGCACACCACTCCCGACACGATCGCCATCATGCCCGCAAGGGCGATGGCACGATGCGGGTCGCCGCCGGACAGCGGCAGGACGACGGCGAGGATGACAGCGGCCAGCGAGGAATCCGGCCCCAGCACCAGAATTCGGCTGGGGCCGAACAGCGCGTACGCCAGTAGCCCAACGATGGTCGCGTAAAGGCCATAAATGCCGGGTACGCCCGATGCCACTGCGTAGGCGATGCCGACGGGCACCAGCATCGTGGTCAGCACCAGTCCGGCCACGAAGTCGTGCCGCAACCAGGCGATTTTGTATCCACGTAGCGTGCGCAGCCCCGGCAGCCAGCGGCTCCAACCGGTGTCGCCGTCGGTATCCCGATGGACAATCCGTCCGGGTTCCGGGACGGGAGACGAAGAATCCGAATCGCTCATAGAACTGTGGCCCTTTGGTGTACAGCGCAGATCCGCTTGAACGTGCCGGTCAGAATTTTTCTGGAATTCGCCGCAGCGGATAATTCGGTTCACGATAGCCGCCTGATTTCTGCCGCTTGGGCAAAACCACCTTCGCGCGCGGTACATTCTTGTACGGAATGCGGCTGAGCAAATCAGAAATGATGTTGAGGCGGGCCCGCTTTTTGTCGTTCGAGTTGGCCACAAGCCACGGAGCATGGTCGGTGTCGGTCGCCTTGAACATGTCGTCACGTGCGCGCGAGTAGTCATACCAGCGGCTGTATGACTTGAGATCCATTGGCGTCAGTTTCCAGATTTTGCGGCCATCCTTGATCCGTGCCTCAAGCCTGCGGGTCTGCTCCTCTTCGCTGACTTCCAGCCAATACTTGAACAGCATTACGCCCGAGTCGACCATCATGCGTTCCATGAGGGGGGCCAGGCTCAGGAAACGGGTCACCTGCTCATCGGTACAAAATCCCATTACACGCTCGACCCCGGCGCGGTTGTACCAACTGCGATCGAAGATCACCACTTCGCCAGCCGCTGGCATGTGCGCCAGGTAGCGCTGTATATACATCTGGCTCTTCTCGCGCTCGGTTGGTGCCGGCAATGCCACGACCCGAAAGACACGCGGGCTCACCCTCTCGGTGATCGCCTTGATCGTCCCGCCCTTGCCAGCGCCGTCACGTCCCTCGAAGACGATACAGATCTTGATGCCCTTTTCTTTCACCCATTCCTGCAACTTGACCAGTTCGACATGCAATCGGCGTAACTGCTCAAGATAGGCTTTGTTCGTCAGTTTCAAGCGTTCGTCGGAGTTACTGTTAACAGGGGTTTTCTTCTTGTCCTTTGCCATGACCCAAGCCTCACATATGCCAGTCGCTGACTACCGATAGATAGACCCTGCAGGTGCAGCTATCAGCCTGCAGATTGCACATTGCTTCGAGCAAAACTGGCGCCAGTCGTGGACGAGCCCTCTGCTCTTGACGTTTAACTCCATCATCAATCGCGTGAGTCTAGTCCATGAATCAACCCTCTACAGGGTTGCAACAGACTCTTGGAGAACTCCTCATCCCACGCCCGGTTCAGGGCATTGCACAAAACGGATAGCGATCTGCGCAAAGCGGCTATTGCCCCGTGCCTGGCGTCTCTACCCTCGGCTGTACGGACGTTAGCCGCGTTACCGACTCTTAAAAAAACAACAACAAGAGATAGATGCCATGCGCAAGATCAACGTACATGAGGTTATCGACAACGCTCGATTCAACCGCTTTCACTGGATGGTGCTGTTCTGGTGCGCCCTGATCATCATCTTCGACGGATACGATTTGGTGATTTACGGCGTGGTGTTGCCGATGCTGATGAAAGAGTGGGGGCTCAGTCCCTTGCAAGCCGGCGCACTGGGAAGTTATGCACTGTTCGGGATGATGTTCGGCGCGCTGTTTTTCGGCCCGTTGTCGGACAAGATCGGTCGCAAGAAAGCCATCACCCTGTGTGTGATGCTCTTCAGCGGTTTTACCGTGCTCAATGGTTTTGCCCGTAACCCCACCGAGTTTGGCCTCTGCCGGTTCGTTGCCGGGTTGGGCATTGGCGGGGTGATGCCCAACGTCGTGGCGCTGATGAACGAGTACGCGCCGAAGAAAATCCGTAGCACGCTGGTGGCGATCATGTTCAGCGGCTACTCGGTGGGCGGCATGCTTTCGGCGGGGCTCGGCATCGTGCTGATCCCGAGTTTCGGCTGGCAGTCAGTGTTTTACGTGGCGGTGCTGCCATTGCTGTTGTTGCCGCTGATCATGTACTTCCTGCCCGAATCAGTGGGTTTCATGCTGCGTCAGGGGCGCAATGAAGAAGCGCGAAACATCCTGGAACGGGTTGACCCGGCTTACGTCGCTCACGCCAGCGATCAGTTGCACATGAGCGAAGTGAAGGGCACCGGCACCCCGGTGTTGCAACTGTTTCGCGAGGGTCGCGCGCTGCGCACGCTGATGCTGTGGCTGGCGTTTTTCTGCTGCTTGCTGATGGTTTACGCCTTGAGTTCCTGGCTGCCGAAACTGATGGCCAACGCCGGTTACAGCCTGGGTTCGAGTCTGTCGTTCCTGCTGGTGCTCAACTTCGGCGCCATTTTCGGCGCGGTCGGCGGCGGGGTGCTGGGCGACAAGCTCAACCTGCCACGCGTGTTGGCGGTGTTCTTCGTCGTGGCTGCGGTATCGATCACCTTGCTGGGCTTCAACAGTCCGATGCCGGTGTTGTACCTGCTGATCGCCCTTGCCGGCGCCACCACCATCGGCTCACAAATTCTGTTGTACGCCTGCGCCGCGCAGTTCTACTCCATGACCATTCGCTCCACCGGTTTGGGCTGGGCGTCAGGCATCGGGCGCAACGGTGCGATTGTCGGTCCACTGCTGGGCGGTGCCTTGCTGGGGATCAGTCTGCCGCTGCAACTGAACTTCATGGCGTTTGCCTTGCCCGGCGCGGTGGCCGCCCTCGCCATGACCGTGTTCTCCATCAGCAGCCGGCGCAGCGCTGGTGTCAGCCGAGCGCTGTCACCGACCGGCGCTTGAGTCATGAAGGCTCTATTCCAGGACTTCTCCCTGTCTGCTGCCGTCGCCGGATTCATCGCCACGGTGATTTCCTACGCAGGCCCGTTGGTGATCATCTTTCAGGCCGCCGAGACCGCGCAGCTCTCGCGGGACGTGTTGTCGTCCTGGGTTTGGGCGATTTCCATCGGCAGCGCCGTGCTCGGCATTGGTTTGAGCCTGCGTTACCGCGTCCCGGTGATCATCGCGTGGTCGGCGCCGGGCTCGGCATTGCTGGTGGCCCTGTTGCCGGGAATCTCCATGCCGGAGGCGGTGGGCGCTTATCTGGTCAGCAGCCTGATTATTTTCCTGGTCGGCGTGTCGGGGGCGTTTGACCGGATCATCGGCAAACTGCCCGCGGCGATTGCGGCGGCGATGCTGGCGGGGATTCTGTTCAGCTTCGGCACCGGGTTGTTCGTGTCCATGCAACACAAGCCGTTGCTGGTGCTGGCGATGTTTGCCACGTACCTGATCTGCAAGCGAGCGATGCCACGTTACGCGGTGTTGATGGTGCTGCTGGTGGGCTGTTCCATCGCCGCGTTCACCGGTGATTTACACAGCGAAGCGCTGGTAATCGGTTTGGCCACGCCCGCGTGGATCACCCCCGAATTCAGCCTGAGTGCGACCCTGAATATCGCCTTGCCGCTGGTGATGGTGGCGCTGACCGGCCAGTTTGTGCCTGGCATGGCAGTGCTGCGCGCCAGCGGCTACCCGACGCCGGCGAGCCCGATCATCGCCAGTAGCGCGTTGGGCACTGCGCTGTTGGCCCCGTTCGGTTGCCATGGGCTGAATCTGGCGGCGATCACCGCGGCCATCTGTACCGGTCGCGAGGCCCATGAAGATCCGGGCAAACGCTATGTGGCCGGGGTCGTGGGCGGGCTGTGTTACCTGGTGCTGGGGATCTTCGGTGCCACGCTGGTTTCGTTGTTTTCGGCGTTCCCCAAGGAGCTGATCGCAGCCCTGGCCGGGCTGGCGCTGTTCGCGGCGATTGCCGGGGCGTTGGCCGGCGCAATGGCCGTGCCGAGTGATCGCGAATCCGCGCTGGTGACCTTTCTCTCCACCGCGTCGGGCATGTCGCTGTTGGGTTTGTCCGCCGCTTTTTGGGGACTGATTTTCGGCATGGTCACGCACGTGCTGTTAAGCGCCCGCCGTCCCGTCCCACGCAGCGAAACCGCTGCGACTGAAGCACTTCAACCTGTCGATCAATAAAAATAAGAGAAAAAACGATGAAACAGATTCTTTCAGCAACCGGTTCAGTGTTGTCCATGGCTGTCGTCTCGAGTTTCTCCGCCGGTGCGGTGGCCGCCGAGGGCGGCTTCATCGAAGACACCACGGCCACCTTGCAGGCGCGTAACTATTACTTCAGTCGGGACTTCTCGGACATCGTCGGGGCCAATCAACAGTCGAAGGCCGAAGAGTGGGCGCAAGGCTTCATCCTCAACGTCAAATCCGGTTATACCCAGGGCCCCGTCGGTTTTGGTGTGGATGTCATCGGCCTGCTTGGCCTCAAGCTCGACAGCAGCCCGGACCGGGTCAATACCGGTTTGTTGCCGGTGCGCGGTGATGGACGCGCGGTGAATGAATACAGTCGTCTGGAGGGCGCGCTGAAGGTGCGTTACTCCAAGGCCGAATTGAAGGTGGGTGAGCTGCAACCCAACCTGCCGGTGTTGGCCTTCAGTGATATCCGTCTGCTGCCGCCGAGCTATCAGGGCGCAAGCATCAGCTCGAACGAGATCAATGGTCTGACCTTGCAAGGCGGCCACTTGAACTCGACCAGCCTGCGCAACGAGGCCGGCGACGAAAAGATGCAAGCCATGCTCGGTCATGTACCGCAGCGACAGGTCAGCAGCGATGGCTTCAACTTTGCCGGCGCCGATTACGCCTTCAATGACAAACGCAGTTCGGTCAGCGCCTGGTTCGGGCAACTGGAAGATATCTACAACCAGCGCTTTCTCGGCTTCAAGCACAGCCAGCCGTTGGGCGACTGGACCTTGGGCGCCAACCTTGGCTATTACGATTCGCGTGAAGACGGCAGAAAGTTGCTGGGCAATATCGACAACCAGGCGTTCTTCTCCTTGCTGTCGGCCAAGCGCGGCGGCCACACGTTTTATGTCGGCTATCAGGGCATGTTCGGCGACAGCGCCTTCCCGCGAGTGTTTGCCAACATCTCGCCACTGGGCAATGAAGTGCCGACCTACGAGTTTGCCTACACCGACGAACGCTCCTGGCAGGCGCGCTACGACTACGATTTTGCGGCCCTCGGCATGCCAGGGCTGACCAGCACTGTGCGCTACATCACCGGTAATAACGTCGACACCGGCAAGGGCTTTGAAGGCAAGGACCGTGAGCGCGATCTGGATATCGGCTATGTGCTGCAGAGCGGCAGTCTCAAAGGCCTCGGGATCCGCGTGCGCAACGTCATGGCGCGTTCTAACTACCGCAGCGATATCGACGAAAACCGCCTGATCCTCAGCTACACGTGGAAGCTGTTATGAGCCCGTGATCACAGATCCGTGGTGCAGTTACCCATAACCTCATACGTCACGCGATGGCTCTGGCCCTGATGATCGACATACTCCATGGTCGCAGGCACAACCCCGCAGGCGGTTGCGGTGTTCGTCACGGAAACCACCTTGGCGATGTCCAGCGGCTGCGCCGGGTTGTACGAGGTGGCGGCGGGCTCGTTGCCGGCGGCCAGGGCGGAGGTGGCGGCGAGGGTCAGAAACAGGCTGATCAAGGTTTTCATATTTCCGTACTCCGTGTTGATTCCGATGACTCAATTCTAGGCTTCGGCAGCGACCGATAAAGGGACCAACGCCTGATGCAGCCTTACATGAAACGTAACAGTCACCGCCCCTGGAGGGCTTATGGATCTGCTCAATAACTTGCGGGTGTTCGTCCGCGTGGTGGACAGCGCAAGTTTTACCGCCGCTGCCGATGCGTTGGACCTGTCGACCGCGCAAGTGTCGCGATTGGTGGCGGATCTGGAGCAGCATGTGCAAGCCCGCTTGCTGCAACGCACCACGCGCAGGCTGAGCCTGACCGAGGCCGGTGAACGGTTCTTGCTGCGCAGCCGGCATATACTCGAAGACATGGAGGAGGCAACGGCCGAAGCGCGTGGCGCCCATCTCAAACCCAGTGGACGGTTGCGGGTACATAGCATGAATGGTCTGGGCGTGTTGATCACGCCGTTGATCGCCCGTTACAGCGAGCTTTACCCCGATGTGGTGTTCGAGCTGACGCTGTCGCAACGCAATCCCGATCCAATGGAGGACGGGCATGATGTGGTGATTTCGATTGCCCACGAACTGGCCGATTCGCAATTGGTCGCTCAGGCTATCGGGCAGACCTACAGCGTGCCCTGCGCCTCTCCGGAGTACCTGCAACGGCGGGGCGTGCCGGACACACCGCAGGCACTGAACGATCATCAGTGCCTGCGCATGCTCGACCCGTTGTACAGCGATCAATGGGTGTTCCAGGACGAGCATGGCGAGTACGCCGTCAGCCCGGCCAAGACCTTTCAATGCAACGTCGCCGAGTCGATGGTCAAGGTGTCAGAGGCCGGCATGGGCATCAGCCTGATTCCGTTCTACACCGCGACGCGCCCCTTGAGTGACGGCACGTTACTGCGCCTGCTGCCAGCCTGGCGTCCCCGTCAACGCAATGTGTATGCGTTGTATCCGTCGCGGCGTTTTCTCGATGCCAAGGTCCGGACCTGGGTGGCCTTTCTCAAGGCCGAATTACCCAAGCTGTTCGCCGAACATGACGCGGTGATGAACGATCCGCGGCATTGGGCCTGACCTCTCGTTTACGTCATCCCCAGCGAGTTCGGCAGAACCAGAGAGATCCACGGTACATAGGTAATCAATATCAGGAACAGGAGCAGGATAATCAGCCAAGGCATGGCTGCACGGATGGTGGCGGTCAGTGACATGCCGGTCACCGCCGACGTGACAAACAGGTTCAGGCCTACGGGCGGTGTAATCAGTCCGATCTCCAGGTTCACCACCATGATGATCCCCAGGTGAATCGGGTCGATCCCCAACTGGGTGGCAATCGGAAACAGGATCGGCGCCAGGATCAGGATGATTGCCGAGGGCTCCATAAACGCCCCCGCCACCAACAATACGATGTTCACCACGAGCAGGAATGTTATCGGTGTCAGGCCCGCGCCGATGACCCAAGCGGTGATTTGTTGAGGTAATTGCTCGGTGGTCAGTACATGAGCGAAGAGCATGGCGTTGGCGATGATGAACATCAGCATGATGCTCAGCTTGGCGGATTCGAGCAGCACCTTCGGTGTTTCACGGAGCGACATGTCCTTGTAGACGAACAGCGCAACGAATGCCGCGTAGACCGCTGCCACGGCCGCCGCCTCGGTCGGGGTGAACATTCCGCTGTAGATGCCGCCCAGAATGATGACCATCAGCAACAGGCCCCAAATGGCCTTGCGTGCCGCACTCAACCATTCACGAACGGTCGCCCGTGGCATGGCGGGCAGATTTTTCCTGACGGCAACGATGTAGATGGCCACCATCAGTACCGTACCCAGCAGCAGCCCAGGCACGACGCCGGCCATGAACAGCTTGCCGACCGAGGTTTCCGTCGCCGCGGCATACACCACCATCACGATGGAAGGAGGAATAAGAATCCCCAGCGTGCCGGCGTTGCACACAATACCGGCACCGAACGCCTGTGGATAACCGGAGCGGACCATCCCCGCAATGGCGATGGAACCCACCGCGGCTACCGTCGCAGGGCTTGAGCCGGACAACGCGGCGAACAGCATGCACGCCAGCACCGCCGCGATGGCCAGACCGCCGCGAATATGGCCCACGCACGCGTTGGCAAAGTCGATCAAGCGCCGCGCCACGCCGCCCGTGGTCATGAAGGCACCGGCCAGCAAAAAGAACGGAATGGCCAGCAACGTGTAGTGCTCGGAGGTCTCGAACAGCTTGATGGCCAGTGAGCGCACGGAGTCAGGGCTGAAAAAGATGATCGTCAGCGAACCGGCCAGGCCCAGGGAAATGGCGATCGGTACACCGATAAACATCAGCACGAACAGGGCAACAAAGAGAAAAAGAATAGTCATTTCTTGTCATCCTCATGTTCGGTCAGTTTCATCACCTCCGCGGCCTCGTCGGCCAGGCCCAGGCCCGTTTGACGGTTTTGCACGATGCGCACCAGGATCTCGGCAAAGCGGATGAACACCAAGGCAAAACCCACCGGCACAATTAGCCCGATGTGCCATTGCATGATGCCGTAATGACCGAGGTCCTCGGCACCGATGCCGGCGATGAACAGCGTTTGAATCCATTCGAAACTGGCGACGCTGAGCAGGCCCGCATAGGCCAGGCTGCAGAGGCAGGCAATGATGCCAATGATTCGCTGAACCGGTTTGCTGGCCAGTTTCACCAAGGCATCGACACCGATATGGCCGGCCGTGCGCACGCCGTAGGACAAGCCAAAAAAGATCAGCCAGGCGAACAAGGCTTTGGTCAGCGATATGCTCCATGTCATAGCCTGGGCCATCCCCATGATGCTGTCGCCAATGGCGAACAAGGGTTCGCTGGCGCTCTGCCACTGCTCGGCGAGGCTGTAGAAAACGCTATAGAGGTTGTTAAGGATGACGTAAACGAACGTGACCAGCGTCATTGCCGCCAGCAGGAAGACGATAAAACCTTCTTCGAAGTGGTCCCAGATGCGCCGCAAGGCATTCATGAGTGGCATCTCCCGATCGAGTGACGACGATGAAACAGGGGCCACCCTTTCGGGCGGCGCCCGACGGCAGATTACTGGGCCTGGTTGGCAGCTTCGGCGGCCTTGATCAGGTCGGCACCGATATCACCTTCGAACTTCTTCCAGACCGGTTTCATTGCTTCGCGCCATTCGCCACGTTGCTCCGGGGTCAGCGTGATGATTTCAGTGGTTTTGGCGTTGATGATGTTCTGTTTGGCATCCTGATTCAGTTTTTCCGCATCCTTGTTCACCTGAGTGGTGACCTCGGCGATGATCTTGTCCAGTTCGGTTTTTATATCCGGTGGCAGGCCAGTCCAGAACTTGGTGTTGGTGATCAACATGTAATCGAGCAAGCCATGGTCGGATTCAGTGATGAACTTCTGCACTTCGTGCATTTTCTGGCTGTAGATATTCGAGTAAGGGTTTTCCGCGCCATTGACGACGCCGGTCTGCAAGCCCTGATACACCTCGGCGAAGCTCATTTTGCGAGGGTTGGCGCGCACCGCCTTGAATTGCTCTTCGAGCACGGCCGAAGCCTGCACACGAAATTTCAAACCGCGAGCATCGCCCGGTTTACGCAGCGCCTTGTTGGCGGACAACTGCTTCATGCCGTTATGCCAATAGGCCAGGCCGGTGATGTTCTTGCTTTCCATGGCCTTGAGAAGCCCCTGGCCGTCAGGGCTTCGCTGGAAGCGGTCAACTGCCGAGATATCGTTGAACAGAAACGGCAGATCGAACAATTGCAGCTTGGGTGTGTATTGCTCAAACTTGGCCAACGACGGCGCAATCATCTGCACGTCGCCCGACAGCAGCGCCTCCATTTCCTTGCCGTCACCGAACAGCGAAGAGTTTGGATAAACCTCTACCTTGACTTTGCCGGGCAGACGCTCTTCGACGAGTTTCTTGAACAGCAGGGCGCCTTGGCCTTTAGGCGTTTGTTCGGCGACCACGTGAGAAAACTTGATAACGACTGGATCAGCCGCCAGTGTCAGGCTCGACGCACCCAGGGCGAGTGTGCAGATGGCCGCGCTCCACAATGATTTGAGCATTTAGATGTTCCTCTTGTTTTAGTTCTCGTGCCGTTCATGTCTGAAACGCTTTGCACGGTGGACAAGAGGAGTCTAGGCAATAAATCACCATTGGTTGTTGCA
Organism: Pseudomonas sp. EL_65y_Pfl2_R96; assembly: GCF_963970905.1. Classification (NCBI taxonomy): domain Bacteria; kingdom Pseudomonadati; phylum Pseudomonadota; class Gammaproteobacteria; order Pseudomonadales; family Pseudomonadaceae; genus Pseudomonas; species Pseudomonas sp. EL_65y_Pfl2_R96. The sequence continues at coordinate 47,686 of NZ_CAXAQH010000024.1, forward strand.
ACTAGTATTTCCAGAAAACCGGGATGAACAGCACCAGAACGGTGAGGATCTCCAGTCTTCCCAGCAGCATGCCGACGGTCAGCAGCCATTTGGCGGCATCAGGCAGTGTCGAGAAGTTGCCTGCCGGACCAATGATCGAACCAACGCCAGGCCCCACGTTGCAGACGGCGGTGGCCGCGCCACTCAATGCCGTGGTCCAGTCCAGGCCGATGAGCGCCAACCCCATGGCGATCGCCCCGATGGTGATGGTGAAAAAGAAAGAAAACGTCAGGAGCGAACGGGCGATATCCTCGTCGATGGGGTGATTGTTGTATTTTTTCCGGATGATGGCTCGAGGATGGATCAGTTGTTTCAGGCTGCCCATGAGCAGTGCGCCAGCCACTTGAAAACGGAAGATTTTAAGCCCGCCAGCGGTGGAGCCGGAGCAGCCGCCGACAAAGGTCAGGTAAAAGAACAGCAACACGGAGAAACTGCCCCATAACGTGTAATCCCCCAGCGCCACGCCGGTCGTCGTGACCACTGACGTCACGTTGACCGCCACGATCCTAAACGCCTCCCACCAGCCGTACTCGCTGTGCAAGCACAACCAGGTTCCGACCAGCAGCGAGGTGATGAGCAAAAAGCCAATGAACCCGCGTACCTGGTGATCTTTGAGCAGGGCGTATCTATTCCCGCGCAACGTGCCCACATACAGCGTAAAAGGCAGGCTGCCCAGAATCATGACAACCACCGACACCCAATGGATGGCCGGTTGCGTCCAGTGCGCCAGAGAAGAATCGGAGGTGGAAAATCCTCCCGTGGAAATCAACGACATTGCATGGTTGATGGCTTCGAACGGCGTCATCCCTGCTATCCACAGGGCCAGTGTGGAAAGAGCGGTAAGCCCGATATACAGCCCAAGAATATATTTGGCAGCGACGTGGGAGCGTGGTGTGACCTTCTCCGACCAGTCGGATGATTCAGTCTGAAACAGCCGCATGCCCCCGACCCGCAATAGCGGCAGGATGGCCACGGCCATGCCGATGAAGCCGATGCCACCCAGCCAATGCAGCATTGAACGCCAGATCAGCAATCCGGGCGAGGCGGTGTCCAGACCGGTCAGGATGGTCGATCCGGTGGTGGTGATGCCGGACATCGTTTCAAAAAACGCGTCGGTGTAGCTGATGTGCTGGATCAGGACCATGGGCAATGCGGCGAACATGCAGACGACTACCCAACTGGCAGTGGTCAGCATGTACATATCGCGGGGACGCAACTGAGCGTCCTCAGGACGGCCCTTGTTGATCAACAGCAGCCCGGACACCGCTGTGATCAGGCTCGACCACAGAAAGGCCGACATATCATCGTTGCGTTCATAGATCACCAGAGTGAGCATCGGTATCGCCATGCTCACTGCCAGTGTGATCAAAAAAATACCCAGGATGAAACCGATAAGCCGCAGTACCGCAATGGACATAAATAACGCCTGTCTTGTTAGCGCCGCGCAGTATCGATCGGCTTGTCGTTTTGTCTCGTAAAGTTTGCGTAACTTTTTTCGTTCCCTCGGATTCTCTATTCGCCGGGTAGACGCGCGACACGGCCAGGCAGAATCGTCGGTATAGACTGGGAGCTACGACGAAGGGAGAGACGCGTGAAATATAGAACAGTGTTGCTGCTCAGTCTTGCGCTTATGTGGGCCCAGGCGCCGGAAAAGGCTTGCCCATGATTGGCGCCGAACTGCTGTCATCGCAAAGCCTTACAGTTGGCTGGCTGATTTACGTGCCGGTAGTGATCTGGGCTGTCTGTCGAGCGCCTTGGGTTGAATTGTTCAGCGATAGCCGCCGTCAGCATCTGTTGTTCGGCACGGTGTTCGCATTGTTCATGCTTTGGCTGGTGCGACGGGACTTTGATACCGGCGTGTCCTATCACTTCATCGGCATGACGGCGGTGACGTTGCTGCTGGATTGGCCGTTGGCGATTGTCGGCGGGTTGGTCGCGCAAGCGGGATTGGTGCTGCTCGGGCGCCAGGACATGGCGGCCATGGGGGTCAACGGCTCGCTGCTGATTCTGCTGCCGGTGCTGGTCACCGAGTGCTGCGCAATCCTGGTGGAGCGCGCACAGCCGCGTAATCCCTTTGTGTATATCTTCTGTTCCGGTTTTTTTGCCGCTGCGCTGTCGGCCTTGTTGTGCCTGATCCTGACACTCACGCTGCTGTGGTACGACGAGCGATTCGCCATGCCGTACTGGCTGGAAGACTTTGTCGGTTACCTGTGGCTGCTGATTTTTCCGGAGGCGTTTATCAACGGCATGGTGATCAGCGCGTTGGTGGTTTTCTGCCCCGAGTGGCTGGAGACATTCAATCGCACGCGCTATCTATCGGCGCCCTGGAAAGATGACGATCCCAAATCTTGATCCACATCAAATCCAAAAAGCGTTGACGAATCCATGCTTCGGAAAACCTTCAGGAGCATCGGCATGAGTGTGTATGAGTGGGCCAGGCAGGAGTTGCGTCAGAGTCTGGATCTGGCACAAGAGGTGGGTTTCGACCCGGGATTGAGCCTGCGCGCCTTGCTCAGTGCGGTGGTGCAGCAGAGCAAGGCGGTACGCAATGTCGAAGACCTGGCCGATGAGTTGCGGTTTCTTGCCGAAAACCTCGACGAGGGTCAGGACTATGGCTTTATGCGGCCTTGATGGCCGGATCAGTGACGCGGGTCGAAGTCTTCGCTGAACAGTTCGTCTTCGGCATCCGGGCTCACCGGGATCTTGTGTTCTTCCGACGCCCAGGCGCCCAGATCGATCAGTTTGCAACGGTCCGAACAGAACGGCCGGAACTTGTTCTCGGGGCTCCATTCGACAGGGGCGCCGCAGGTTGGGCAATCGACGGTCGGGGTTTGGCTCATGACTGGCCTCCACGCAAAGTAAGGTAAAAGTGATGCAGGCGTTCGACCTCGCTGTGCAGCCAGGCGAGGTCGCGGTCGTTGACCACCACATCGTCGGCATGGCTCACGCGGTCCTGTCGGCTGGACTGAGCCTTGAGGATCGCCTGGACCTGCTGTTCGCTGGTCTGATCACGCTGCAGGGTGCGTTCGATCTGTAGCTGTTCCGGAGCATCGATCACCAGGACCCGTTGGGTCATGGCGTACTGCCCGGACTCGATCAGCAGCGGCGAAACCAGAATCGCGTAAGGCGATTGTGCCTTGGCCAGATGATGGGCGATTTCCTCGGCGATCAACGGATGCAGCAGCGCTTCGAGCCAGCGGCGTTCATCCGGCACTTCGAAGATCAGCTTGCGCAGGGCGGCACGATCCAGTTGGCCGTCGGCTAGCAACACGCCGGGGCCGAAGTGCTCGGCGATCCTGGCCAGTGCCGGGCGACCGGGTTCGACCACCCAGCGAGCCGCATGATCGGCGTCCACCACGTGCACGCCCAGATCGATGAAGTGCTGGGCGGCCGCGCTTTTGCCGCTGCCGATGCCGCCGGTCAGGCCGAGAATCCAGGGTTTTTCCACAGGGGTATTCATTTCAAACCGACAAACTGCCAATAGAAGCCGGTTATTTGACCACCCCAGAGCAAGGCAATCCAGCCGGCAATGGCCAGATAGGGACCAAAGGGCAGCGGAGTCGAGGTTTTCGCATCCCGCAGGCGCAGCAAAATCACCCCGATGATGGCGCCCAGCAGCGATGACAGCAGGATGGTCAGCGGCAGGATTTGCCAGCCGCCCCAGGCGCCGAGCATCGCCAAGAGCTTGAAGTCACCGTAGCCGATGCCGTCCTTGCCGGTGATCAGCTTGAACAGCCAGAACACCGTCCACAGCGCCATGTAGCCGGCCACCGCGCCCCAGAGCGCGTCATGCAGTGACACGAAGAGCCCGAAGCTGTTGACGATCAACCCCAGCCATATCAACGGCAGCACCAGCACGTCCGGCAACAGCTGGTGTTCGGCGTCGATCAGGCTCATCGCCAACAGGCCCCAGCTCAGGATCAGCACCATACAAGCCTGCCAACCGAAACCGAAATGCCAGGCGACGAATGCCGACAGCACACTGCAGGCCAGTTCGGTCAGCGGATAACGTTTACTGATCGGCGCCGCGCAGTTCGAACATCGCCCACGTAAAAACAGATAACTGAGTACGGGAATGTTTTCCCACGCGCGAATCCGATGGCCGCAGTGGGGGCACTCGGAGTGAGGCAGTATCAGGTTGTAAGCAGGGCCTGGGGGTTCGGCTGGCAAATCCAGTACGTCATGGGCCTGCAGGCGCCATTCACGCTCAAGCATTTTCGGCAGGCGCCAGACCACCACGTTGAGAAAGCTGCCGATCAGCAGGCCGATCCCCCCTGCGGTAATCACGAAGGCCAGCGGGTTGAAGCTCAGAAATTCGTTCAAGGACATATCAGATCGCTGAGCCGAGTTGGAAGATGGGCAGGTACATTGCAACCACCAGCCCGCCGACGATAACCCCCAGCACCACCATGATGAACGGCTCCATCAGGCTGGTCAGGTTATCGACCATGTTGTCCACCTCGGCCTCGTAGAAACTCGCGACCTTGTCGAGCATGTCGTCCAGCGCGCCGGACTCTTCGCCAATGGCCGTCATCTGGATCGCCATGGTCGGAAAGATGCCGGAGGTGCGCATGGCAAAATTCAGCTGCATGCCGGTTGAAACGTCCTGTTTGATGCGTAACACCGCTCGCTTGAACACGATGTTGCCGGTCGCGCCCGCCACTGACTCAAGGGCTTCGACCAGTGGCACGCCGGCTGCGAACGTCGTCGACAGGGTGCGGGCGTAACGGGCCACGGCGGACTTGTACATGAGCGCGCCAACCAACGGCAGTTTCAGCAACCAGGTGTCCATCCGGTCGCGAAAGCCTGGGGAATTCTTGAAGGCGTGGCGCACGCCGAAGATCCCCGCACCCAGCACGCCGAGCAACATCCACCACCAGTCCTGCATGAACTCCGACAAGCCGATGACCATTACGGTGAACGCCGGCAGCTCGGCGCCAAATCCTGAGAACACCGACTCGAACTGCGGTACAACCTTGACCAGCAGAATGCCGGTCACAATGATCGCGACGAACACCACGGCCAGCGGGTAGGTCATGGCTTTCTTGATCTTGGCCTTGAGGCTTTCGCTCTTTTCCTTGTAGGTCGCCACCCGTTCCAGCAGGGTATCCAGGGCACCGGCCTGCTCGCCGGCGTCCACCAGGTTGCAGTACAGCTCATCGAAATACTGGGGCTTTTTACGCAGGGCCGCGGCGAAGCTGTTGCCGGCCGCGACTTCCTGTTTCACCTCGTCCACCAGCTTGCGCATGTTCGGGTTATCGAAGCCTTCGCCGATGATATCGAACGATTGCAGCAGCGGTACGCCGGCTTTCATCATGGTCGCCATCTGCCGGGTAAACAGGGCAATGTCCAGGGGCTTGATGCGTTTGCCGGCACTGAAAATGGACGCGGACTTTTTCCGCACCTTGCCCGGGTTGATGCCCTGCTTGCGCAACTGGGCCTTGATCAGCGCGGGATTTTGCCCGGTCAACTCGCCGGTCATTTTCGCGCCTTTGCGATCCGTGCCTTCCCAGGCATACACGCTGATTTTCGCTGCTTTGACCGCCATATTCAGTCCTTGGTGACCCGGTTGATTTCTTCAAGGCTGGTGATGCCTTGCATGGCCTTGAGCAGGCCCGAAGTGCGCAGGTCGTTGAAGCCGTCCTTGCGCATCTGGAGGTCGATTTCCAGTGAGTTGCCTTCGGCCATGATCAGCCGTTGCAAATCCGGTGTGTTCTTGACCACTTCATAAATGCCTACTCGCCCTTTGTAACCGTTGTTGCACTGATCGCAACCGACCGGTTCATAGATCGTGAACGAGCCGATGCGTTCCTCGGGGAAGCCTTCCTTGAGCAGCGCCTCGCGGGGAATTTCGATGGGTTTCTTGCAATGACTGCACAGTTTGCGCGCCAGGCGCTGGGCGATGATCAGGCTGACCGAGGTCGCGATGTTGAAGCCCTGAATCCCCATGTTGTGCAGGCGGGTCAGGGTTTGCGAAGCGCTGTTGGTGTGCAGGGTGGAAAGCACCATGTGCCCGGTTTGGGCGGCCTTGATGGCGATTTCGGCGGTTTCGAGGTCGCGAATTTCACCGACCATGATCACGTCCGGGTCCTGGCGCAGAAACGAGCGCAGCGCCTGGGCGAAATCCATTCCCTGCCTGGGATTGACGTTGACCTGGTTGATGCCTTCCATATTGATTTCTACCGGGTCTTCGGCAGTGGAGATGTTGATGTCGACGGTGTTGAGGATGTTCAGACCGGTATAGAGCGACACGGTCTTGCCTGAGCCGGTGGGGCCGGTCACCAGGATCATCCCCTGTGGCTGCTTGAGGGCGGCCATGTACAGGTCTTTCTGGTCGGGCTCATAGCCGAGGGCGTCGATGCCCATTTGGGCACTGGATGGGTCGAGGATCCGGATCACCACTTTCTCGCCCCACAGGGTCGGCAGGGTGTTGACCCGGAAGTCGATGGACTTGCTTTTGGACAAGCGCATCTTGATTCGCCCGTCCTGGGGTTTGCGCCGTTCGGATATGTCGAGGCTGGCCATGACTTTCAGCCGGGAAGCGATGCGATTGGCCAGTTGTGTCGGTGGCTTGGCGACCTCATGCAGGATGCCATCGGTGCGCATCCGCACGCGGTAGGTTTTTTCGTAGGGCTCGAAATGCAGGTCGGAAGAACCGCTCTTGATCGCATCGAGCAACATCTTGTGGACGAAGCGCACCACGGGCGCGTCATCGGTATCTTGCCCTGCGATGGAATCCTGTTTCTGGTCATCGACCGACTCGATGTCCAGGCCGTCGAGGTCGACATCGGCCATGTCTTCCAGGCCGGTGGAGTGGTTGTCGAAGAATTTCTCGATGGCATCATTGAGCTTGTCTTCCTCCACCAGGATGGCTTCGGTGCTCAGCCCGGTGCTGAACTGGATGTCATTGATGGCCTGGTGATTGGTCGGGTCGGAAATCCCCACGAACAGCTTGTTGCCACGCCGCCAGAGAGGCAGGGCGTGGTGCTGACGGATCAGCTTTTCGCTGACCAGCCCACGGGGTTGGGTTTCCTTGTCCAGGCAATTGAGGTCCAGCAGGGCCATGCCGAAATGATCTGAAGCGACTTCGGCGACCTGCCAGCTTTTCAGCAGTTTGTTCTGCACCAGATAGCTGACGAAGGAGATTCGACTGCGTTGGGCTTGCTGATACGCCTGTTGCGCACTTTGGTCAGTGATCAGCTCGGCCAGTACCAATTGCTTGGCCAGACCGCTAAGGGCGATGTCATTCATTGGGATTCCGGACGCAGACGGTTAATGACTTATAGCCTAGTCAAGCAGTGGAACCAAACCCGCCGGGGTAAGGTGACAAAAAGTGTCAGATAGTGCGGATTATGGGGATAGGAAAGGTCTTGGCGTTGATCTCGCGCCCCGTCAGCAGGGGGGAGGGGCGGTTGGCATGGGCTGTGCTGTGCCTTGTTCAGATCATGAGATTTCGACTCATGCATGGAGCCTGTCTATGAAAAATCAAAATGGTTTTACCTTGATCGAACTGCTGATCGTCGTGGCGATCATCGGGATTCTGGCGACGTTTGCGTTGCCGCAGTATTCGAAGTATCAAGCGCGGGCGAAGGTCACTGCGGCGCTTGCAGAAATCTCGGCACTGAAGGTGCCTTTCGAAGACATTATCAATCAAGGCACCGATCCTACCCTCGCGCTGATCGGCGGTACGGCGACCACAGGTAATTGCACGATTACGGCATCGGGTACTTCCTCTACCGGTGTGGGCAGTATTGGTTGCACGATCCTCAATGCTCCAGGGCCGGTGCTCAGCAAAACCATTACGCTCTCGCGTACGCTCACCGGTGGCTGGACATGCGCCACCACGGCTCTACAGGAATACGCGCCTAAAGGTTGCACCGGCGCCTGATCCATATTGCCAGGCATAGCCAATGCCCCGCTTCTCACGACGCGGGGCATTTTTTTTGTGGGTCATTTGAGGGCGATTCGGATAATCAGGAAAATCCCCGGCAATTCATTGCGTTAGGCCTGCGTTAAAACCCGCAAGTTGCATGTCGATAAACTCGAAGTCATGCATTTTGCATGACTCCGGAAATTATCATTTTTATTAAGTTATTGATTTTTAAGTGTTTGGTTTTATTTTCTCAGTTGGCACAGCGTTCGCAATATCCCTGTTAACCCTGCTGACAAGACACGCAGCAGACTTTCCAGAAGAACAGGAGTTACTCGTATGAAGAAGTTCGCTATTGCTGCCGCTACTGCTACCGCGCTGACCCTGACCATGGCCAACGCTGCATTTGCACAGACCATCCAGACCACCCAGTCCCCTATGGTGCTGGCTGCCGGTGAAGTGACCAAAGCCAAAGAAGCTACTTCCGATACCTGGATAACGACCAAAGTCAAAGCAGACCTGGTGACCGAAAAAGGCATCCCGGGCACCGACATCAAAGTCGAAACCAACAAAGGCGTAGTGTCACTGTCGTCCACCGTTGCGGTGACTGACGCTCAGAAAGCAACCGCCGTGGCCATCGCCAAGAAAATCAAAGGCGTCAAAGCGGTATCCGCTGACGGCCTGAAAGCCGAGTAAGGCAAGGCTTCTCGCCTGGACCGGGAGAAGACGCGGCAGGCGGGCCGAGTCATACGCTTGTCGCTTTTTGAGAGTTCATGCGAACGGCCACAGGGACGTGGCCATTACAGGCCCCGACATTCGTGTCGGGGCCTGTTCTATTGGGAGCAAGCCCGCTCCCACTTTGACTGGTACCCACATTGAATTGTGGCGGGTTCAATTACCGCGTTTGCTGGTGATTTGCACCAACCGGTTGCCTTCAAAGCGCAGGTACTGGTACATCCCGCTGTTGGGTCCGTAGGTCCATTCCTCGACCTGAAACTCTTCCCGTCGATTGGCGCTGCGCTTGTAGCCAAGCAGGTCACGGGCGACAGGCTCTCCGCATTTTTGCAACACTTCACTGGACCTGTCCCCGACGCTGATCAGCTGGCTGCCGCAGCGCAGGGTATCGGCCGCAACGGCTTGGCCGGCGGCCAGCATCAAGGCCAGATTCAGAAGCCAGCGCGCGCCCATCACTCGGCATCCAGGTGCATGGCCGTCACCACGCGGCCATCGCTTTCGGGCTCACCGAGGTTGGCGTCGATGAAGTACACGCGGTCATCGGCCAACTGCCCTTTGTCCACCAGGTAGTCCTTGATGCTGCTGGCCCGCTCTTGCCCCAGTTGGCGCAACAGCACCTCGCTGGAGCTCCAGAAGTCGATCACGCTTTCACGCATTTTTTTGCTGCGCTCTTCCTTGCCCAGGTCCTTCCATTCGGCGGGTGGCTGGATTTTGAGACGCGTGCGGTAGATCCCTTCAAGCAGTGGGCTTTTCTCGTTGTCCGGCACGTTCAGCAATGAGGCCTGGGCCGGCACTTTGTCTCCGCGGCGCTGGAGCATTTTGTAGTAGTTGTACTGGTATTCCCGTTCCAGGCGTTGCTCGGCGAGCAGCGGGCCGTCGCTGCTCTTGGCGGCGGTGCCTTCGATTTCCAGACGCAGGGCCGGACGCTCCTTGAGCGCTTGGGACAGTTTGATCAGTGTCGCTTCGGCTTCCTTGCTCAAGTCGCTTGAACCCGGAGCAAACGCCACGGTACCCAGGTCCTCTGAACCACCGCCGCTGACCAGCCCGCCGATCATTTTGAACGGCGCCGCGGCCGCCTTCACGATCAGATTGCGCAGGGTCTGCCAGATGATCGGCATGATGCTGAACTGCGGGTTGTTCAGGTCGCCGCTCACCGGCAGCTCGATGGAAATCTTGCCGTCGACATCCTTGAGCAAGGCAATCGCCAGTTTCAGCGGCAGGCTTACGGCATCCGGACTGTCGACTTTTTCACCGAGTTGCAGCTGTTCGACCACCACTTTGTTTTCGGCCAGGAGCTGGCCGTTGGTGATCCGGTAATGCAGATCCAGATTAAGCCGGCCCTTACGGATGCGGTAGCCGGCGAACTTGCCGGAGTAGGGCGTCAGGGTCGTCAGTTCCACCCGTTTGAAACTGGTGGCGATGTCCAGGCTGGCCATCGGGTCGAACGGGTTGACCGACCCCTTGATGGTCACCGGCGCATAGCGGTCGACCTTGCCTTTGACGTCGACGCTGGCCGGTTTTGCCTGCCGGCTGTCGATGGTGCCGATCTTCCCGTTCAGCTGTTGAACGGCTGTGGCGAAGTTCGGGGTCAGGCTGAAGTCGGCGAAGTTCGCCGAACCGTCATTGATGGCGATGCTGCCAATGTGGATGCCCAGCGGTTTTTCTTTTCCGGCCGCCGGTTTGGTTGCGGCGGTTGTGGTCGTTGTGGCGCCGGAGTCCGCCGGTTGCGGGATCAGCAGGTCATCGATGTTGGTGGTGCGGTCATCGTTGATCATGAAGCGCGCATAGGGCTGGAACAGATTGACCTTGTCGATCGACAGGCTGTCGCCATGCTGATAGTTCAGGCCTTCGAGCACCAGCTGCTGCCACTTGAGGAAGTCTCGGGTTTTCAGGGTGTCGAGGGTATGCAGTTGATCGACCTGGGCGCGGCCGGTGACGCTGAACGCCAGTGGCTCGGTGCTTTTCAGGTCGACCGCCAAATCGCTACCGAGCATGCCGCTGCGCAGTTCGAGGCGAATGAAGGGGGTGATGTAGGACTGGGCGACGCGCAGGTCGATGTCCTTGGTCTGCACGTTCAGTCTGGCGCTGATCGGGGCCAGATCGACCACGCCGTCCGCGGTGAGCTTGCCTTGCTTGCCCACGCCCGTGTCGAGCTTGAGGTTGAAAGGAGAGCCATTGAGGCTGTCGAAATTTTGCAGGTCCAGGTTCAGCGGTCCGAGCTCCAGCGCCACGGTGGGTTGCGCCTTACGGTCGGTCAGGTGCACCTGATAATTGCGCAGTTGCACGTCTTTGAGCAGCACTTGCCAGGGCTTGCTTGGCGCGGTCGGTTCAGGCTTCGGTGAATCGGCTGCCGCTGGTGTGCTGGCGGGTTCGGCGTTGGCTTTGGCGGCCGGTTTGGACGGTTGACTGGCGAACAGTTTTTGCCAGTCGAGTTGCCCATCCGCTTCGAGGGCGGCCCAGGTTTCCAGTTTCTGGCTGCGAATCTTGCCGACCACCACTTGCTGTTTGGCCAGATCCACGGTGGTTTCGCTGATGTCCAGCCGTTCGAGCTTCGCCAGCGGTCGGCCGTCCGGCGCCTTGATGGCGAAAGGCGCGACGCTGACGGCGACGTTGTTCAGTAGCAGTTCGGTTCCCTTGGACAGGTTGAGTTTGTAGTCGGTGCTCAGGTTCAGGACACCGTTTTCCAGGACCAGCGGCACAGCATCGCGCACATAGGGCCAGAAGGATTTCATCTTGCCATCGGTGATTTTCAGCTTACCTTCGGAGGCGATCGGGATCAGGCTGAAGTTACCGGTCCAGTCGATCTGTCCACCTGCCGGGCCAACGGCGACCAATGTCATGTCGGCGCTGTCTTCGGGCAGGGTGCTGAGGTTTTTCAGTTCGAAATCGAGTTTGTCGTAGATGAATTCGATGGGTTCGCTGGGCCGTGCATCCTCGAAATGTACGGAGCCGCCGGCCAGTTTGATCCGCTCCACGCGCAGCGGGAATGGTCTGGCGTTCGGGTCGACCGGGGCCGGTTCGCTGGCGGGGATTTTGAACAGCCCGAGCAGGTTGAGTTTGCCGTCCTTGCCGAAGAGGATTTCGGTCTTGGGTTTGTCCAGCTCGATATCGGACAGGTGCAGCGCCTTGGTCCAGAGGCTGTCGATCTGCAGGTTCGCGTACAGGCGTTCGAAGCCCACTTGTTCCTTGCCCGGCTCGCCGACGACCAGGCCCCAAAGGGTGACTTCAAGGGTGAACGGGTTGAGTTCGATCCGCGAAATCGTGGCGGGCGTCGCGGCGTAGTTGGCCAGTTGTTGGTTGACAACCCGCAACGCGATGCCCGGCAAAATCAGAAAACCCAGCAGGCTATAAAGAGCCAGTGCAGTCAACAGGGCGCCGATAGCGCGAATCAATCCTTTGGGCATGTGCGGTTTCATCTGTCGGAATCGGAGTGCCTTGGAGTATGGCATGCGTTTGCGGTTCCGAAGCAATCATGCTTTATAGGAATTGTCTGGCTATGGGCGGGATTTTCAGAGCTGCAGGATCAGCGTTTTCAGCGGCGGCTGTTGATCCATCGAGGGGAAATCGCCGCCCGGTTTCATCACTGTCCACTCGCGAACCGGACGACCAGACTTCTCTGCGCAGCGTAAAACCTGTTCACGCCAATCGTCCATGCTGACCTTCGCCAGGTTGTTGCAGCAGATCAGCACGCCGTTGTCGGCGGTGGCCAGCAGCGCCGGTTTGAGCAGGCTCTGGTAGTCGCGCAACAGGTCGACCGTACCGAAGGCACTCTTGGCCCAGGCGGGTGGATCGAGCAGCACCAGATCGTACTGACGCTGATCCAGACGTTGATAGCTCGGCAGTTTCTGCCCGCGACGCTGGCTGATGGGCAGGCCCGCCAGTTGGCGGATCGCCGGGAAGTAATCGGACTGGATGAATTCCATGGTCGGTAATTGCGGGTTGAGCAGGCCGTTCTCACGACCGACCGCCAGATTGCCTTCGGCAAAGTCCAGGTTGCACACCTCGCTGGCACCCCCGGCCGCGGCACTGAGGCCGACGCCACAGGTGTAGGCGAACAGGTTCAGCACACTTTTGTTTTTACTGTGCGCCTTGACCCAGCCGCGGGTGTTGCGCAGGTCGAGAAACAGCAACGGGTCCTGGCCGGCGTGGCGCCCGCGAACCCGGTAGTTGAGCCCCCATTCGTGGCCGATCAACTCTTGCAGGGCGGCGTCGTCGGCGCGGTAGACGGTGTCTTCGCGGTCGATGCGCGAGTTGCCGCGGGAACGGTCGTTGTAGACCAGCAGGGTGTCGAGGCCCAGCTGCTGATTGACGGTCTCATGCAGTTGCAGCAGGGCGTCACGCTCCAGTGCCTGGTGGAAACTTTGCACCAACAGTTGCGGGCCGTAGCGGTCGACGGTCAGGCCGCCGGCGCCTTCCTGGCTGCCGTGGAACAGGCGATAGCAATCGGTGCCCTGCTGATGCAGCTCGGCGAGCAGGTCTTGGCGACGATCAAGGGCGGCGCACAGCGCCTGATTCAAGGAAGACATGCTGGGCGCCTTGCAGGAGGGAATTGGGGGCGCGGGAGTTTAACAGTTTGGGCGATGAAGAACCTGTAGGAGCGAGGCTTGTCCGCGAAGACGGCGGCACAATCAACATTGATTTCGCCTGACACACCGCTTTCGCGGGCAAGCCTCGCTCCCACAGGGACGTGATTAGCGCTCGATGGCCAATGCAACGCTCTGACCACCACCGATGCACAGGGTGGCCAGACCTTTCTTGGCGTCACGCTTGATCATTTCGTGCAACAACGTCACCAGCACCCGGCAACCCGAGGCGCCGATCGGATGGCCCAGGGCGATGGTACCGCCGTTGACCTTGCTCAGGTCCCATTCCAGGTCCTTGGCCACCGCCAGGGATTGTGCCGCGAAGGCTTTACGAGTTCAGGCGTTTGTCGATCAGGCCTTGCACCACACTCGGGTCGGCGAGTGTCGAGGTGTCGCCCAGGCTGTCCAGTTCGTTGCAGGCGATCTTGCGCAGAATCCGCCGCATGATCTTGCCCGAACGGGTTTTCGGCAGGGCCGGGGCCCACTGGATCAAGTCAGGTTTGGCGAAGCTGCCGATCTCCTTGCTGACGTGGGCCAGCAGTTCTTTCTTCAAATCATCGTTGGGGTCGACGCCATTCATGGGCGTGACGAAGGCGTAGATACCCTGGCCTTTGATGTCGTGGGGGTAACCGACCACGGCGGCCTCGGCAATGCTGTCGTGCAGCACCAGGGCGCTTTCCACTTCGGCGGTGCCAATACGGTGCCCGGAGACGTTGATGACGTCATCGATGCGCCCGGTGATCCAGTAGTCGCCGTCCTCGTCGCGGCGTGCGCCATCGCCGGTGAAGTAGTAGCCGGGGTAGGGCTTGAAGTAGGTTTCGACCATGCGTTTCGGGTCGCCGTAGACGCTGCGGATCTGCGCCGGCCAGCTGGACTTGATGGCCAGAACGCCGCTGCCGGCGCCTTTGATTTCCTTGCCGTGTTCATCGAGCAACACCGGTTGCACGCCGAACATCGGTTGGGTGGCGCAACCGGGTTTGATCCGTTGGGCGCTGACCAGCGGGCTGAGCATGATGCCGCCGGTTTCGGTCTGCCACCAGGTATCGACAATCGGGCAGCGCTGTTCGCCGACCGTATTGAAGTACCACTCCCAGGCTTCAGGGTTGATGGGCTCACCGACGGTGCCGAGTAATCGCAGGCTCTCGCGGGAGGTTTCCTTCAACGGCTCGGGACCTTCACGCATCAGCGCACGCAGGGCGGTGGGGGCGGTGTAGAAGATGTTCACGTGGTGTTTGTCGATCACCTGCCAGAAGCGCGAGGTGCTGGGGTAGCTCGGTACGCCCTCGAAGATCAGCGTAGTCGCGCCGTTGGCCAATGGCCCGTAGACGATGTAGCTATGGCCGGTGACCCAGCCGACATCGGCGGTGCACCAGAAGACTTCACCGTCACGATAGTCGAGCACGTATTTGAAGGTCATGGCGGCTTGCAGCAAGTAGCCGCCAGTGGTGTGCAGCACGCCTTTGGGTTTGCCGGTGCTGCCGGAGGTATAGAGGATGAACAACGGGTCTTCGGCGTCCATCGGTTCGGGCGGGCAATGGTCATCGACGTCGCGCAGGGCCTGGTGATACCAGAGGTCGCGGCCTTCAACCCAATTCACCTGGTTTTGGCTGCGTTCGACCACGATTACGCTGCTGACGTCGGGGCAACTTTGCAGGGCCTTGTCGACGTTCTGTTTGAGCGGCACGAATTTACCGCCGCGTACGCCTTCGTCGGCGGTTATCACCGTGCGGCAGTCGGCGTCGAGGATCCGGTCACGCAGGGAGTCCGGGGAGAAGCCGCCGAACACCACCGAATGAATCGCGCCGATCCGCGCGCAGGCGAGCATGGCATAGGCGGCTTCGGGGATCATCGGCATGTAGATGCACACGCGGTCGCCTTTCTTCACGCCACGGCTTTTGAGCACGTTGGCCAGTCGACAGACGTTGTGATGGAGTTTTTTGTAGGTGATCCGGTCGGATTCGGCGGGGTCATCGCCTTCCCAGATGATCGCGATTTGATCGCCGCGTTTTTCCAGATGACGATCGATGCAGTTGTAACTGACGTTTAACTTTCCGCCGGCGAACCAGCTCGCTTCACCGGTTTTAAGGTCGTAACGCTGGACGGTTTGCCACGGCGCGCTCCAGTCGAGAAAGCGTGTGGCCTGTTCGGCCCAGAAGGTGCTGGGGTGTTCGATGGATTGGCGGTACAGGCGTTTGTAGTCGTCTTGACTTAACTGTGCAGCCCGGCGGACGGCATCGGCTTTGGGGAACGTGCTGATATCGAACATGACGGTTCCTTATGCTTGTTATGCGACAAGAATAAAGATGCGCCCTGTGAATTTTGAGTTCAAGTGTACATAGAACCAATGTGGGGGCGAGCAAGCCCGCTCCCACAGGGTCAGTGCTGACCTGTGGGAGAGGGTGTCAGATCACCCGCGGTGACGACCGCGGAAGTAGTTGATCAGGCCTTGGGTGGAGGCATCGTCGGCCGGGGTTTCTTCGCTGCCGACCAGGCGGTTGTAGACGCCTTTGCCCAGCTCTTTACCCAGCTCCACGCCCCACTGATCGAAGGCATTGATGCCCCAGATCACGCTTTGCACGAAGACTTTGTGTTCGTACATCGCCACCAGTGCGCCGAGACGACGCGGGCTGATGCGCTCGACCACCAGAGTGTTGCTCGGACGGTTGCCCGGGATCACCTTGTGCGGTGCGATTTTCTGTACGTCTTCTTCGCTCATGCCCTTGTCGCGCAATTCGGCTTCTGCCTCGGTGCGGTTCTTGCCGAGCATCAACGCCTGGCTTTGGGACAGGCAGTTGGCGTACAGCCACTGGTGGTGGTCGGACACCGGGTTGAAGCTGACGATCGGCACAATGAAGTCGGCCGGAATCAGTTGGGTGCCCTGGTGCAGCAACTGGTGGTAAGCGTGCTGACCGTTGCAGCCGACGCCGCCCCAGATCACCGGGCCGGTATCGGTGGACACTGGCGTGCCGTCCTGGCGTACGCTCTTGCCGTTGGATTCCATGTCCAGCTGTTGCAAGTGCTTGGTGATGTTGCGCAGGTAGTGGTCGTACGGCAGGATCGCGTGGCTCTGCGCGCCCCAGAAATTGCCGTACCAGACGCCGAGCAACGCCAGCAGCACCGGCATGTTCTGTTCGAATGGCGCGCTCTGGAAATGCTGGTCCATGGTGTAGGCACCGGACAGCAGTTCCTTGAAGTTCGACATGCCGATGGCCAGTGCAATCGGCAGACCGATGGCCGACCACAGCGAGTAACGCCCACCGACCCAGTCCCACATCGGGAAGATGTTCTCTTCGCGGATACCGAACGCCACAGCCGCCGCGTTGTTGCTGGAAACGGCGATGAAGTGACGGTACAGCTCGGCTTCCGAACCACCCTGAGCCAGGTACCAGGCGCGTGCGGCCTGGGCGTTTTTCAGAGTTTCGAGGGTGTTGAAGGATTTCGACGAGACGATGAACAGCGTGGTTTCGGCGCGCAGTTTCATGGTCAGTTCGTGGAACTCACTGCCGTCGATGTTTGCCAGGTAGTGGCAGCGCACGCCTTTCTGGGCGTAGGACAGCAACGCTTCGGACACCAGCTCAGGGCCGAGGAACGAGCCACCGATGCCGATGTTCACCACGTCGGTGATCGGCTTTTCGGTGTAACCGCGCCACAGACCGTCGTGGATCCGGCCCACGAGGTCGGTGATCTGGTTCAGCACCTTGTGCACGTCGGGCATCACGTTGACGCCGTTGACCGACAGCTTGTCGCCCACCGGACGGCGCAGTGCGGTGTGCAGTGCCGGGCGCCCTTCGGAAGAGTTGACGATTTCACCATCGAACAGCGCTTTGATCGCGCCCTTGAGGTCGACTTCGTTGGCCAGGCCCACCAGCAGATTGCGGGTCTCGGCGTTGATCAGGTTCTTCGAGTAATCGAGAAACAGACCGCAGCTGCTGAGGGTGAATTGAGTAAAGCGCTGCGGATCGGCATTAAAGGCTTCGCGCATGCTGAAATCCTGCATGGCTTGGCGGTGGTCATTCAGCGCTTGCCAGGCGGGCAGAGCGGTAACGTCGTGAGGAGTGCGGTAGTACGCCATCGCTGCGGTTTTCCTTTTTACTTGAACGGCCTTTTGAACACGAAAAATCCCGGAGAGCCGCGGGTGGGCGTCCGGTCAACTACGTCGACACGATTTTTGGCGCAGGGCGAATACAGTAAACCTCGCGCCGCAATCTGTCTTGACTTTGTCTGACCTGCTCCCGGTACTTTTTTAACATTTAAACCGGGAGCGGTCCGACAAACGGAAGGCTGACAGGGGTGTCGGCTCGATCAGGCGACCTGAACCGGAATGGCATTGCTGGTGTGGCTCAGCTCGTTACCCGGTGCCATGTAGAGCATGCGCGGCTTGAAGTTCAGTAGCTCGGCTTCGCTGTAATGGGCGTAAGCGCAGATGATCACGCGGTCGCCGACCTTGGCTTTGTGCGCTGCGGCACCGTTGACCGAGATCATGCGCGAGCCTTCTTCACCACGAATCGCGTAGGTGGTGAAGCGTTCGCCGTTATCGATGTTGTAAATCTGGATCTGTTCGTACTCACGGATGCCGGACAGGTCCAGCCATTCACCGTCGATGGCACAAGAGCCTTCGTAATCGAGTACAGCGTGGGTGACTTCGGCGCGATGCAGCTTGGCCTTGAGCATGATGGCGTGCATGAGTGTTTCCCCGGGTCGGAATCGAACGGGGGGCAGTTTGCCCGAAGGGCTTGTGGGCGGCAATACAGTCTGGAGACGACGCAGATCCAATATGGGAGCGGGCTTGCTCCCACAGTGGTTTTGTAGTGTTTATACGGGAGCGTCGAGGTTCAGATGCAGGTTGTCGATTAACCGCGTCGTGCCCAGGAACGCCGCCACCAGAATCACCAGGTCCCGATCTTCTGCCGTCGCCGGACGCAACGTCAGTGCATGGCGAATTTCCAGATAATCCGGACGCAGGCCGGCAGCTTCGAGTTGCTTGATCTGCTCGTTGATCAGCGTCGGGTAATCGCGCTCGCCCTGTTTGATCGCGTCGGCAATATGGGTCAGGGTGCGATAGACCATGGGCGCGATGGCCCGCTGTTCTTCGCTGAGAAAACCATTGCGCGATGACAGGGCCAAGCCGTCAGCGGCACGCACGGTGGGTTCGCCAATGATCTGGATCGGCATGTTCAGGTCATGCACCAGGGCGCGAATCACCGCCAGTTGCTGGAAGTCTTTCTGGCCGAAGATCGCCAGGTCCGGCTGGACCATGTTGAACAGCTTGCTGACCACGGTCGCCACCCCTTCGAAATGCCCCGGACGACTGGCGCCGCACAGGCCTTCGGACAGTTGAGGCACGCTGACGCGGGTCTGACCGGCCATGCCGTCGGGGTACATTTCTTCGACGGTCGGTGCGAACAGCAGATGGCAACCGGCCTGGAGCAGTTTCTCCTGGTCGGCGGCCAGGGTCCGGGGGTACTTGTCGAGGTCTTCGCCGGCGCCGAATTGCAGCGGGTTGACGAAAATGCTCGCGACCACGAAATCCACCCGTTGGGTGGCTTTGGTAATCAGTGCGATATGCCCGCTGTGCAGGTTGCCCATGGTCGGCACGAAGCCGATGCGCTTGCCTTCGCTACGGGCACGGGCCACGGCGGCCCGCAGTTCGCGTACGGTTTTTACGGTGTTCATGCAGAGAATCCGTGTTCGATGCCGGGGAAAGTCGCCGCTTTGACTTCAGTGACGTAAGCGCTCAGGGCAGCCTGAATGCTGCTTTGGCCAGTCATGAAGTTTTTTACGAATTTTGGCACGCGGCCGGTAATGGACAAGCCCAGCATGTCGTGCAGCACCAGCACCTGGCCGTCGGTGCCATTGCCGGCGCCAATACCGATCACCGGGATACCCACCGCCTGAGTGATTTCTTCGGCCAATTCGCTGGGCACGCATTCGAGCAGCAACATGGCCGCACCGGCCTGTTCCAGGGAAATTGCGTCGGCACGCATCTGCCGCGCCTGGTTCTCGTTGCGGCCCTGGACTTTATAGCCACCAAGGATGTTGACCGATTGCGGCGTCAGCCCCATGTGTGCGCACACCGGGATGCCGCGTTCGGCCAGCAGACGGATCGAGTCCGCGAGCCACAGTGCCCCTTCAACCTTGACCATGTGCGCACCGGCCTGCATCAACAGCGCGCTGTTGGTCATGGTCTGTTCGAGGGTGGCGTAGGCCATGAAGGGCAGGTCGGCGAGGATCAGGGCATCGGTGTTACCGCGCTTGACGGCCGCCACGTGGTAGGCCATTTCAGCGGTGGTCACCGGCAGGGTGCTGTCGTGACCTTGCAAGACCATACCAAGGGAGTCGCCCACCAGCAGCACTTCGACCCCGGCCTCATTGCAGGCGTGGGCGAAGGTCGCGTCATAGCAGGTCAGCATGGTGATCTTTTCACCTTTCTGCTTGAGGCTCTGGAGCGTGGTCAGGGTGATGGCTGGCATGAAAAAAGTCCTCAGTACAGGCGCTATGGAAACTACTGCGAGTAACGCGCGTGATTCGTCATTTATACAGGCGCACCTTCTTTCGTGGTGCTTGTAAGGCCTGGATTGCGCCCTTTGGCGCCGGGTTGGCGGCAGCGGGACGCCTATAGTCGTGAGGAGAACCCGGGAAGTCAATTACGTGTGTTACCGCATTGTTACGCGTGGGGTGTTACCGGCGTTACTGGTGCGATTCAGTAGATACGACAGAAACCATTGTGGGAGCGGGCTTGCCCGCGATAGCGACTTTACATTCAACATCAATGTTGACTAATAGTCCGCCATCGCGGGAAAACCCGCTCCCACAGGGAGTTTTGTCAATTCGGGGAGATGCGTTCCAACCCGACGAACGGGCAGGCGGCGAGTAATTCTGTGAGGCTGCGGCCATCGGCCAGGCGCAGATCCGCCGGTGCCAGCTCGGCCAACGGATAGAGCACGAAAGCCCGTTCTTGCAGGTGGTAGTGGGGGACTTTGAGGCGGGGTTCGTCGATCAGTCGATCGCCGAACAGCACGATGTCCAGATCCAGCGTGCGCGGGCCCCAACGTTCAAGGCGCTCGCGACCTTGTCCGTTCTCGATGGCTTGCAGCGCATCAAGCAGCTCCAGCGGCGCGAGGCGGCTGTCGAGGGCGGCAACCGCGTTGGTGTAACGCGGTTGGCCGGGCAGCAGCGAGTCGCTTTGATAAAACGCCGAAACGCCGACCAGTTGGGTCTGCGGCAACTGCGACAACGCCTCGATAGCGCTGCGTAACTGTGCGGCGGGGTCAGCCAGATTGCTGCCCATGCCGATGTAGATGCGTTCCATGACCTACTCGCCTGTAGCGCTCGAGGCACCGGCAGCGCGTTTGCGCTTGGCGCCGCCGCTGCGGCGACGTTTGCGTGGAGCTCCGGTACCGTCGTCCTTGCCGCTGAGGTCGCGGATCATGTCCCGGCGTTCGCTGTCGTTGGCGTCCTGATAGTCAGTCCACCATTCGCCCAGGCCATCGGTCTGCTCCCCGGCGCTTTCGCGCAGCAGCAAGAAGTCATAACCGGCGCGGAACCGCGGGTTGTCCAGCAACAGGTCGGCTCGTTTGCCGCTGCGCCGTGGCAGACGCTCCTGCATGTCCCAGATCTCGCGGATCGGCATCGTGAAGCGTTTCGGGATTGCGATCCGTTGACACTGTTCGGCAATCAACTCGTGCGCCGCTTCCTGCATCGCCGGTATCGGCGGCATGCCACGTTCTTGCAGGCGCAACACGCGAGCCGGCAGGGCAGGCCACAGTAATGCTGCAAACAGGAACGCCGGGGTGACCGGTTTGTTCTGCTTGATCCGCAGGTCTGTATTGATCAGCGCTTCGCTGATCAGCGTATGGGTGTAGGTCGGGTTGTATTCCAGCGCTTCGGCACTGGCCGGGAACAGCGGATCGAACAGCTGCAAGTCGACCAGCATCTCGAAGGTGTCCGCGGCATGGCCGGAGAGGAACAGCTTGAGCACTTCTTCGAACAGACGGGCTGATGGAATCTCGCGCAGCATCGGTGCCAGATCGCGGATCGGCAGGGCGCTGTGTTTTTCGATGCCGAAATTCAGCTTGGCGGCGAAACGCACGGCCCGCAGCATCCGCACCGGGTCTTCCTGGTAGCGTTGCTTCGGATCGCCGATCAGGCGGATCAGGTGATTGCGGATGTCGTGTACGCCATTGGCGTAGTCGAGAATGCGCTCGCTGACCGGATCGTAATACAAGGCGTTGATGGTGAAGTCGCGGCGTTGCGCGTCTTCTTCCAGGGTGCCGTAAACGTTGTCGCGCAGAATGCGCCCGCTTTCGTTACGGGAAGACTGGTTGCTGTCTTCGTCCTCGTCGTTTTGCGGGTGATTGGCGCGAAAGGTCGCGACTTCGATGATTTCGCGACCAAAGTGGATATGCACCAGTTTGAAGCGACGACCGATGATCCGCGCGTTGCGGAATTCGGCGCGTACCTGTTCAGGTGTGGCGCTGGTGGCGACGTCGAAATCTTTCGGCGTGATGCCGAGCAGCATGTCACGCACACAGCCGCCGACCAGGTAAGCCTGGTAACCGGCGTTCTGCAGGCGTTCGACGATATTCACCGCATAACGGCTGAATTGCGCCTTTTGCAGCGAATGTTGGCCGCTGTTGAGCACTTCAGGCGTACTGCGAATGTGTTGCGTATGACGCTTGGGAGAACGGAATGACTGGAACAGCTTCTTCAGCATGGGATGCACTGTTTGAAGGAATGTTCGGCCATAACGAAGAATGACCGCATGATGGGCGGGGATTCTAGCATTTAGTCGGGGGATGGTGTAGGAAGCTGCGCAAGCGCTTGAAGGGGATGTCTACTACGGGACCAAACGCCAGAAACCACAAGGGGAGCCGAAGCTCCCCCAGAAGTAGTTGCGTGCTCTATTTTTATTATTGGTTTCGGGCTTCTTGTTTTTGTTGAGCGCCCTCGCCATGAAGTTTTCCTTCATGACCCTCCCAATCGGGAGCCAAGAGCAAACGGATTGCTTTGGTCGCTGTGTTGCAATGATCGTGAGATCCAACCAGTTCAGGCACTGTCTTAGGACAGTTTTTATTGTTCTCGGCCTGGTCGTGGGGCAAGCCCCAAATACAACGCCTCTCCAAAAGAATCAGTTAGCTACGCCTCTCGCCGTCTTGTTTTTATTGTGCGTGAGTCGATTCGTCTTATTTTTATTGTCTTGTGCATTGCTTGTTATTGTTCTTGTACTAAACATATAGCAGGGGGCGTGCCAACTTTTGTGAGGTCCAGTAAAACAAGGGCTTAGGCGGGCTAATGGTGTTTTTCGAGGCCAAAAAAAACCGGGGCTTCGTTACCGTAAGCCCCGGCTTCTGTTACGTGATAAAGCTGAGGTAACAGTTTTTCCACAATGTCACGTGTTACCCGCCCCTGCGACAGGTGCGGTTCAGCTCTCGCTGGCCACCCCGGTCTTGCGCCGCGGGATACCCAGGCGCTGACGGCGCTCCCACAGGCATTTGCGACTGACCCCGAGTTTTCGGGCCAGTTCGGTTTCGGTCATGTGGTCCTGATGCTCGAGAACGAAGTGCTGGAAGTAGTCTTCCAGTGACAGGTCTTCGGTCGGTTCGTGGCTGGTGTTACCGGCATTGTTGCCCTGTTGGGGCGCCAGGCCAATGAAGTCGTCGTCTTCCAGATCGCTGAGTTCGATGTCGATACCCAACAGCTCGGCGGAAATCTCCGGGCTCTCGCACAGGATCACCGCGCGCTCGACCGCGTTTTCCAGCTCGCGAACGTTACCCGGCCAGGAGTAATGCCGAATCGCCTGCTCGGCATCCGGGGCGAATTTCAGATCGGTGCGGTTGACCCGCGCGCTCTGCCTTGCGAGGAAAGCATTGGCAATTTCGTTGACGTCCGCGCCGCGTTCGCGCAGGGCCGGCAGTTTCAGGGCGATCACGTGGAGGCGGTAATACAAGTCTTCACGGAACTGGCCGATCTTCGCCAGGCTCTTGAGGTCCCGGTGGGTCGCGGCGATCAAGCGTACATCGACCTTCTGCGACTGCACCGAGCCGACCCGGCGGATTTCACCTTCCTGCAACACCCGCAACAGGCGGGCCTGGGCTTCCAGTGGCAGTTCGCCGATTTCATCAAGGAACAAGGTGCCGCCGTCCGCTGCTTCCACCAACCCGGCACGCCCGGCGCTGGCGCCGGTGAACGCGCCTTTTTCGTGGCCGAACAGTTCGGACTCGATCAGGCTTTCCGGAATGGCCGCGCAGTTCACCGAAATCATCGGGGCCTTGGCGCGTTTGGACAGGTTGTGCAGGGCGCGTGCTACCAGTTCTTTACCGGTACCGGATTCACCCTGGATCAGAACGTTGGAATCGGTCGGCGCGACTTTGCGGATCTTGCTGTATAGGTCCTGCATCGGCGGGCACGAGCCGATGATGCCGATTTCGCCGTTGCTGTTATCGACACCGCTTTTCGCGGCGCCATTGGAAGCTTTGCCGACGACCGGCTCACCGCTGGCTTGCGCCGATTGCCGGTCACGCAGGATTCGTGCGACGGCCTGGAGCATTTCGTCGTGATCGAAAGGCTTGGCGATGTAATCCACCGCGCCCATCTTCATTGAGTCGACGGCCGAACGCAGGCTGGCGTAACTGGTCATGATCAGCACCGGAGTGCCTTGACCAAGTTTGATCAACTCGGTGCCAGGTGCGCCCGGCAGGCGCAGGTCGCTGACGATCAGGTCAAACGTGGGAATGCTGAAACGCTCTTGTGCTTCCTGCACGGATCCGGCTTCGCTGACCTGGTACTGGTTACGTTCCAGCAGACGGCGCAAGGCGGAGCGGATAATTGTTTCGTCTTCGACGATCAAAATGTGCGGCATTGATTCGATACTCTCGACGGTCTCAGTTCACAGCGGACGTCGCTTCGACATGACGCGGCAAAGTCACCCGGATACGGGTGCCGCGTTGGCTTTGAACATCAGCCGGGCTGTCGATGGTGATTTGTCCATAATGCTCTTCAACGATGGAATAGACTAGTGCAAGGCCCAGACCGGTGCCTTCGCCAGGATCCTTGGTGGTGAAGAAAGGTTCGAACAGTCGGTCCATGATGCTCGAGGGAATACCGCTGCCTTCGTCTTCGACGATCAGATCGACCGTGTGTTCGCCGGCTTCGCTTTTGACTCGCACCGCACTGCCCGCAGGTGAGGCGTCGCGGGCGTTTGAGAGCAGGTTGATCAATACCTGGGCGAGCCGCTGCGGGTCGCCTTCGACCCAGTGATCGGGGTCACACAGGTTGTAGAACTGTACTTCGAAATTGCGCCGGTTCAGGGCAAGCAGGCCGATGGCATCCTGGGCCACTTCCGCCAGACAGACGGGCTCGTCGCTGTGCTGATGACTGCCGGCATGGGCGAAACTCATCAGCGACTGAACGATGCGCGACACACGTTTGGTCTGCTCCAGAATCTGCCCGCTTATTTCCGTCAACTCGCTGTCTTCTTCACGCTCTTCGCGCAAGTTTTGCGCGAGGCAGGCAATGCCGGTGATCGGGTTGCCGATTTCATGGGCCACACCGGCCGCCAGTCGGCCGATGCTGGCCAGGCGCTCGGAGTGCACCAGTTTATCTTCGAGCATCTGGGTTTCGGTCAGGTCTTCCACCAGCAGCACCAGGCCGCTGTTACCCGGCGCCAGCGGTTCGTCGATCGCCGCTTTGTGCAGGTTCAGCCAGCGGGTCTGGCCGTCGAGGGCCAGGTGCTGCTTGTGCAAGTGCTCGTCCGGCAGATTGATGAAGCCTTGCAGCAGTTCTTTCCACGGATCGGCAATGGTGCTCAGGCGTGAACCCACCACACGCTGCGCGGCAATTCCGGTCAGTTCCTCCATGGCTTTGTTCCACATGAGGATTTCCTGATCCTTGGCCAGCGAGCACACGCCCATCGGCAGTTCCTGCAAGGTCTGGCGGTGGTAGCGGCGCAGGGCATCGAGTTCGGCGGCAAGGCCGGTGAGGCGCGAGTGGTAATCCTCGAGGCGACTTTCGATGAAGTGGATGTCTTCGGTGACGTAGTTTTCGCCGCCAGCCTTGTAGGGCAGGAAGGTTTCGACCATGTCCTGCGCCACGCTTGGCCCCATCAGGCCGGACAGGTTGGCTTCGATTCGGTCGCGCAAGCGGCGCAAGGCGTATGGCCGGCGCTCGTCGAACGGCAGATAGAGGTCACGCAGGGCTTGTTCGACTTCTTTCTGGGCAGCCTTGGCGCCCAATGGTTTTGCAAGCTGCGTGGCGAACTCCTGAGGCGAGGCAGCGTGCAGTTCGCGGCGTTGCGGGCGGCGAACGTTGTCCACCGCGCAGGCTTCGGCGGCGCTGGCCTCTTCGGGGCTGGCATTGGTGAACAACGAGATCAGCGTGAACATCAGCACGTTGGCGGCCAGCGAGGCAATCGCTGCCATGTGCCAGCTGGTGTCGTCCAGCACGTAAATCATGTTCAGCAGCGGAATGTAGAAGCCCTGCAGATTGCCGACCAGCGGCAGCAGCATGGTCACCACCCACACCAGAATCCCCGCCAGCAGGCCTGCGATGAAGCCGCGACGGTTGGCGGTCGGCCAGTACAGCACTGACAATACCCCCGGCAGGAACTGCAACGTGGCGACGAAGGCGACGATGCCGAGGTTAGCCAAGTCTTGCTCGGCGCCCAGCATCAGGTAGAAACCGTAACCGGCCATGATGATCGCGACGATCAGTGCCCGGCGGGTCCATTTCAGCCAACGGTAGATATTGCCTTCGGCCGGCGGCTGATAGAGCGGCAGCACCAGATGGTTCAACGCCATCCCCGACAGTGCCAGCGTGGTGACGATGATCAGGCCGCTGGCCGCCGACAATCCGCCGACATAGGCCAATAGCGCAAGGGCTTTGCTATTGGCGGCGATGCCGATGCCCAGGGTGAAGTATTCCGGATTGGTCGTGGCGCCGAGTTTCAGCCCGGCCCAGAGAATCAGCGGCACCGCGAGGCTCATCAACAGCAGAAACAGCGGTAAACCCCAGCTAGCACTGACCAGCGAGCGCGGGTTGAGATTTTCGGTAAAGGTCATGTGATACATGTGCGGCATCACGATCGCCGAGGCGAAGAACACCAACAGCAGCGTGCGCCACGGGCCTTCCTGCAATGGCGTATGCAGGGCGGCGAGGGCGGTCTGGTTTTGCAGCAGCCACAGTTCCAGCTGCTGCGGGCCGTCGAACACGCCATACAGTGCATACAGACCGACACCGCCAAGCGCGATCAACTTGATCACTGACTCGAAGGCAATCGCGAACACCAGGCCTTCATGCTTCTCACGGGTGGCGATATGGCGCGAGCCGAAGAAAATCGTGAACAGCGTAATCAGCGCGCAGAAGCTCAGGGCCACGCGATGCTGTACCGGCTCGCGAGTGAGGATGCTGATGGAGTCTGCCACCGCCTGAATCTGCAACGCCAGCAACGGCAGCACGCCGATCAGCATGAAGATCGTGGTGAGTGCACCCGCCCAGGTGCTGCGGAAACGAAACGCGAACAGGTCGGCCAGGGACGAGAGTTGATAAGTGCGGGTGATTTTCAGGATCGGGTACAAGAGCACGGGCGCCAGCAGAAAGGCTCCGGAAACCCCGAGGTAACTGGACAGAAAGCCATAACCGTACTGATAGGCCAGGCCCACCGTACCGTAAAACGCCCAGGCACTGGCGTATACACCCAGCGACAGGGTGTACGTCAGCGGGTGGCGAATGATCGCCCGGGGGATCATGCCCCGTTCGCTGATCCAGGCCACACCGAACAGCACCGCCAGGTACGCGGCGCTGATCAGGATCATCTGGGTCAGGCTAAAGCTCATCGGCATCTTTTTGGCTCTGCAGGATGAAGGTCACGACGATCAGAATCAGCCAGAGCAAATAAGGGCGATACCAGGCGCCCGTGGCGTCGATCCACCAATCCATGATGGCCGGGGAAAACAGATAAATCCCCACTACCAGGAGCAGGACCAAGCGATAGATGTACATCCCGGCCTCTCTCTTTTATGCGCGTGCCCGAAAACGTGCGGCGATGGTAACGGATGGGCGCGCCACTGCAAGTGGCATCACTGCAGTTGCGCTTCGGGCAGTGTCAGTGTGCGCGGGATCAGCGATGCATCCCAGTGGGCAATGCCCCAGTTCAGCACTTCCCGTGGTGTGGCGTCATTCAGTTCGATCACAGGCTTGTGCCCCAGTGCCCGCAATGCACGCAGTAACAGCGGCGTGGCCTGATCTTCGGCCAGCGGTGGCGAGCGATAGGATTTGCCGAGTTTGTGGCCGTCCGGCTGGGTAATCAGCGGGATGTGCAGGTAGCGCGGTTGCGGCAGGCCAAGCAGTTCTTGCAGATAGAGTTGGCGTGGCGTGGAATCCAGTAAATCGGCGCCGCGCACGATATCGGTGATGCCTTGCCAGGCGTCGTCCAGTACCACCGCCAATTGATAGGCATAGAACCCGTCGCGGCGGCGGATCACGAAATCGCCAACCTCACGCCCCAGGTGTTGACGGAACTCGCCCTGCACCCGGTCGATGAAGTGGTATTCCAGCTCCGGTACGCGCAGGCGAATCGCCGCGTTCTCGGTGCCGTGCCCCGCGTTGCGGCAGAACCCGGGATAGATGCCGTGGTACGGCTCCAGTTGCTTGCGCGAACAGGTGCAAGCGTAGGCCAGGCCCTGATTGAACAGGCGATTGATGACTTCGTCGTAGGCAGCGTGCCGGTCACTCTGTCGGACCATGTCGCCATCCCACTCGAAACCGTAGCATTCCAGTGCCTTGAGAATCGCCGCCTGAGCACCGGGTTCTTCGCGCGGCGGATCGAGATCTTCCATGCGCACCAACCAACGGCCACCGACCGCACGGGCGTCTAGGTAGGAGGCCAGTGCTGCGACCAGCGAACCGAAATGCAGATGCCCACTGGGGGTGGGGGCGAAGCGCCCGATATAGAGAGGGGAAGTCGTGGCAGTCATGGACGAATGTTACTTTCTCTGGTCGTGCGCAAGTCCCTGTGGGAGCGAGCTTGCTCGCGAAGGGGCCATCAGCTCCAACATTGGTGTTGCCTGACACACCGCATTCGCGAGCAGGCTCGCTCCCACAGGTTTTCTGCCAAGGCGAAATTCAGAAACAAAAAACGGAGCGTTCGCACGCTCCGTTCTTCGTTCAAGTCGCCAAGATCACTTGCCGACTTGCTTTTCCTTGATTTCCGCCAGGGTCTTGCAGTCAACGCACATGTCGGCGGTAGGGCGGGCTTCCAGTCGCTTGACGCCGATTTCGACGCCGCACGATTCGCACCAGCCGTATTCTTCGTCTTCGATCAATTGCAGGGTTTTGTCGATTTTCTTGATCAGCTTGCGCTCGCGGTCGCGGGCGCGCAATTCGAGGCTGAATTCCTCTTCCTGGCTGGCACGGTCTGCCGGGTCAGGAAAGTTGGCCGCTTCGTCTTTCATGTGATCAACAGTACGGTCGACTTCCTGCATCAAGTCCTGTTTCCACTTGTTCAGGATCTTGGTGAAGTGCGCGCGCATGGGCTTGCCCATGTACTCTTCGCCCTTTACTTCTTTGTAGGGTTCGAAGCCGCTGATCGACTGGTTCTGCTGTTGCTTTGCTTGGGTGGGCATGAAATGGACCGCCTCTACTCTTGTAATCCATTGCGCAGGATTGCTCCATCACCGACACCTGCCGGCCCTGCGGCTGCAAGCGGGCGAACTTACCAGATCAAATCGGACCGCGCTACTCCCTGATGTCGAGCCCGCGGCCTGCGGTGCTTGCAAAAGTTTGCAAAGCCTTGTCTGGTGGCTCCGGAGACCTGATCAATTATTGATTTTAGTCAAACCTGGAGCATACGCTTGAACCGTTTGAAACCAGCGTTATATAGGCTCTGACCGCTTTAGGTTCTCGCCCGTTCCTGCGCTTGGGTAGAATCGATTCTTTTCCTCGTTGTAAGGAAGGCTAATGGCTCCGTCCTACAGTGCGCGCAGTCGCGCTATCGAACCGTTCCACGTCATGGCCCTGCTGGCGCGGGCCAATGAGCTGCAAGCGGCCGGCCACGACGTGATTCACCTGGAAATCGGCGAGCCGGACTTCACCACCGCCGAGCCGATCATCCAGGCCGGCCAGGCTGCGCTGGCGGCGGGGAAGACTCGTTACACCGCTGCCCGCGGCACTCCCGAGCTGCGTGAGGCCATTTCGGGCTTTTATCAGCAGCGTTACGGGCTGAACATCGATCCGCGACGCATCCTCATCACGCCCGGCGGTTCAGGCGCCTTGTTGTTGGCCACGGCCTTGCTGGTGGACCCAGGCAAACACTGGTTGCTGGCAGATCCGGGTTACCCGTGCAACCGGCACTTCCTGCGGCTGGTGGAAGGTGCTGCGCAACTGGTGCCGGTCGGCCCGGACGTGCGTTATCAGCTGACCCCGGACCTGGTCGCGCGTCACTGGGATCATGACAGCGTCGGTGCTCTGGTGGCATCGCCGGCCAACCCGACCGGGACCATCCTGACCCGCGACGAATTGGCCGGGCTGTCTGCGGCGATCAAGGCTCGCCACGGTCATTTGGTGGTCGACGAGATCTACCATGGCCTGACTTACGGCACGGATGCGACCAGCGTGCTGGAAGTCGATGACAGCGCCTTTGTCCTCAATAGTTTCTCCAAGTATTTCGGCATGACTGGCTGGCGCCTCGGTTGGTTGGTCGCGCCTGAAGCGGCGGTCGGTGAGCTGGAGAAACTCGCCCAGAACCTCTACATCAGCGCGCCGAGCATGGCCCAGCACGCCGCACTGGCCTGCTTCGAACCCGCCACCATCCGCATTTTCGAGGAGCGCCGCGCCGAGTTTGGTCGACGTCGTGATTTCCTGCTGCCCGCCTTGCGGGAGTTGGGCTTCGGTATCGCCGTGGAGCCCGAAGGCGCGTTCTATTTGTACGCCGATATCAGCAAATTCGGCGGTGATGCCTTCGCGTTCTGCCAGCACTTTCTCGAAACCGAGCACGTTGCTATCACGCCGGGCCTGGACTTCGGCCGCCATCAGGCCGGGCATCACGTACGCTTTGCCTACACCCAAAGTCTTCCGCGCTTGCAAGAAGCGGTCGAGCGGATCGCCCGCGGTTTGAAGAGCTGGCAAGGCTGATGCGCTTTCATCCTCCCCTGGAAGAAGGTCGCTTGATTCGTCGCTACAAACGTTTTCTTGCCGATATCGAAACCGTTAGCGGCGAGTTGCTGACCATTCACTGCCCGAACACCGGTTCGATGCTTAATTGCCAGGTCGAAGGCGGGCAAGTCTGGTTTAGCCGCTCCAGCGACCCCAAACGCAAGTTGCCCGGCACCTGGGAAATCGGCGAAACCCCACAGGGGCGGCTGTTCTGCGTGAACACCGGGCGTGCCAACGGTTTGATCGAGGAGGCGTTGCGCGCCAATGTCATCACCGAGTTGAACGGTTTTACCGAACTGAAGCGCGAAGTGGCCTATGGTCAGGAAAGCAGCCGCATTGATTTCCGTCTCGATTATCCGAGCGGGCCAGCCTATGTCGAAGTCAAAAGCGTCACCCTGGGCTTCGATGGCTCGGCGGTGGCGGCGTTTCCTGACGCGGTGACCCAGCGCGGAGCCAAGCATTTGCGTGAACTGGCCCATTTGGCCCGGGACGGGATTCGCGCTGTGCAGTTGTATTGTGTGAATCTGACCGGCGTTGACTCCGTGCGTCCAGCAGAGGAAATCGATTCGGCCTATGCGGCGGCGTTACGCGAAGCGGTAGCGTGCGGAGTCGAAGTGTTGGCGTATGGCGTGCGCTTGACCCACGAAGAGATGGTGGTCGATCGGCGGCTGGATGTGTTGTTGAACGGTTAGAGCGTGACCCAGATTCCTTGCTCATCTTCGCAGCAGGGGATGGTGGTCAGGGATTGTCCGGCGCACGGTCCGGCGACGCATTCGCCGTCCTCGATCAGAAACAGTGCGCCGTGGGTGGCGCACTGGATCAGGCTGTTGCTGGGGTCGAGAAACTGGTCGGGTTTCCATTCCAGTCCGACGCCACGGTGCGGGCAACGATTTTCATACACATACACTCGACCGCCTCGGCGCACGGCCAGAAGCTTCTGACCGTCGACGTCGAAACCGCGACTGCTGGCGTCAGCCAATTCGGCGCCTGTGCAAAGAAGTTTCATGTCTATCCTCAAGTCATGCAGCTCGCGACCAGGTATGTCCGAGCTTGATGTGCAAATGCAAGCAATTATCAAATGGCCGCTCACCCGCTCACCCGCTCACCCGCTCACCCGCTGGGCGATTGCCGGATGCCGAGGATACTTGGCCTGTCAACTCTATGCCCGGGAAACCTTTAAAGGAGGCTGTTCATGCACCTGTTCTATCCCGGTACGACGGGTCAATGACCCTTCTGGTTAAACCTCATGCGTTGTTCATTGGTCTGAGCCTGCTGTGTTTGCTGGCGATCTGGCTGTCGCTGGCGCTGGGGCCGGTGAGTTTGCCGTTGTTCGACACGTTGCGGGCGGCGCTGCGGCTGATCGGTTTGCCCATTGCGCCCGACGGGTTGGAGCAGGCTGAGCTGATCCTTGGGCAGATTCGCCTGCCGCGTACCTTGCTGGGATTGGCGGTGGGCGGTGTGCTGGCACTGTCCGGCGTAGCGATGCAGGGTTTATTTCGCAACCCGCTGGCCGACCCGGGATTGGTGGGAGTGTCCAGCGGTGCGGCGTTGGGCGCGGCCATCGCGATTGTCGGCGGCTCGGTGTTCGGCGGTCTGCCTGTATCCTTCGGACCTTATCTGCTGTCGGTGTGCGCGTTTCTCGGCGGGTTGGGGGTGACGGCGCTGGTCTATCGGCTGGGGCGGCACAATGGTCAGACCAACGTTGCGACCATGTTGCTGGCCGGTATTGCGTTAACTGCCTTGGCTGGCTCGGCGGTCGGGTTGTTCACCTATCTGGCAGATGACGCGACTCTGCGCACCCTGACATTCTGGAACCTGGGCAGCCTTAACGGTGCCAGTTATTCGCGACTCTGGCCGTTGCTATTGGTGAGCACCGGTGTGGCGCTGTGGTTGCCGCGCCGGGCCAAGGCCTTGAATGCATTGTTGCTGGGAGAGTCGGAGGCCGGTCACCTGGGTATCGACGTCGAAGGCCTCAAGCGCGAACTGGTGTTCTGTACGGCGCTGGGCGTTGGTGCGGCGGTAGCGGCAGCCGGGATGATCGGGTTTGTCGGGCTGGTGGTACCGCATCTGGTACGGCTGCTGGCCGGCCCCGATCATCGGGTGCTGTTGCCTGCATCGGTATTGGCGGGGGCCAGTCTCTTATTGTTTGCCGACCTGGTGGCGCGGCTGGCCCTGGCGCCGGCCGAGCTGCCGATCGGGATCGTTACGGCCTTCATCGGTGCGCCGTTCTTTCTGTATTTACTGCTCAGAGGGCGTGCCTGATGTTGCGAGCGCAGAATCTGCAAATCCGGCGCGGTCGAAAGATTGTCCTCACGGATATCACCCTTGTGCTTGAACCGGGTGAAGTCCTTGGCGTGCTGGGCCCCAACGGTGCCGGTAAAAGCACGTTGCTCGGCGCCCTGAGCGGCGAATTGCATGCGGACCAAGGCAGTGTCTGGCTCGATGAGCGTGAGTTGCGTCATTGGCCTGGTGCGCAACGAGCCCAGCGTCTGGCGGTGTTACCGCAGGTGTCGACCCTGGACTTTGCCTTCCGTGTCGAAGAGGTCGTCGGTATGGGGCGTCTGCCTTATCAAAGCGGTCGGGTCCGGGATGACGAGATCGTCGCCGCCGCACTGCATGCGGCCGATGCGGAGCACTTGAGCGGTCGCAGTTATCTGGCGTTGTCCGGCGGCGAGCGTCAGCGGGTGCATCTGGCACGAGTGCTGGCGCAACTCTGGCCGGGCGGGGCGGGGCAAACGCTGTTGCTCGATGAACCGACGTCGATGCTCGACCCGCTGCATCAGCACACGACCCTGCAAGCGGTGCGCGAGTTCGCCGATCACGGCGCGGCGGTACTGGTGATCCTGCATGATCTGAACCTGGCGGCGCGTTATTGTGATCGCTTGTTGCTGCTTGAAGGTGGGCGTCCCGTAGCGCTGGACACGCCGGAACAGGTATTGCGCCCAGAGCCGCTCAAGGCCGTGTTCGGGCTGGAAGTATTGGTGCAACCGCACCCGGAGCGTGGGCATCCGCTGATCATCGCCCGCTGAGGTGTTTTAGGGATGAAAACACGCGTGATGGTTTTTCTGGCTGCGCTGTTACTGAGTGCTTGCCAGCATGTATCGGTACCGCCGCCGGTCAGCGGCGAAATCCGGGATCTGCACAGCGGTCAGATCCTGACGGCGCAGGAACTGCTTGCACGGTTGGCTGGGCCTTCGCGGCTGATCGTCGGCGAGCGGCATGACAATCGTGATCACCATCAACTGCAATTGTGGTTATTGCAGGCACTGGGTGAGTGGCGACCGCAAGGCAGTCTGCTACTGGAAATGCTCACGCCGGATCAACAAGTGCGCGTCAATGACGTTCGGCATGCTTCACCGTTGCCGACTGACTTGTCCAGTGCATTGGCCTGGCAGCCGGGGTGGGACTGGAATCTGTACGGGCCGATCGTTCGTTTTGCCCTGACTCAGCCGTACCCATTGCTGGCGGCTAATCTGGACATGCTTGAAGTTCGTGCTTTCTATGCCAATCCGCCGACATTGAACGGTTCGCGCTCCAACGCCCCGACGGTCAAGGATGAGTTGCTGGCACAGATCAGCGATTCCCACTGCGGCTTGCTGCCTGAATCACAAATGCCCGCGATGCTGGCCGTTCAGCAGCAGCGTGATCGGCGGATAGCCGAGCGATTACTGGCGGCACCGGTGCCTTCACTGTTGTTTGCCGGCGCGTTCCACGCACGCAAGGATGTTGGGGTGCCGATCCATGTGCTGGATCTGGGTGAGCCCGAGGCGCCAACGGTATTGATGCTGGCGGAGCGGGGCGCGGAGGTCACGCCGGCCATGGCTGATTACGTCTGGTATACGCCCGCCACGCCTGCGCAGGACTACTGCGCGCAAATGCGTAAACAGTTTGGCAAGCCGTCGGGCCAATAAAGTCAGGTGAGTTTTCCACAGGCAAAAAAAGACCCGGCAAGAGCCGGGTCAAATAACCGTGATTAGCCTGATGAGGAGATATCTGAGAGTCCGAACCAAGGGCTTTTCAAATATCGACCAGTCTCGCGACCAGTTGTGATAATCATAGCGATTCTCATTACCAAGTCAACCGCTGATTTCTGATTTCCGTGAATTACGTCATTCCTTCGCTGGAAAGCCTCGTAATCATTAGGTTTCAGGCCGTGCGTTCGAGTGAAATTACCCGTTCAATTCTTGTGGCGAGACGAAATAGCATCCAGCTGTTTGTTCAAGGCTTCCTTGCGCTCGGCGGGAATGTCGTTCCAGTGAACATCCATCAACGCGCCTTCGATCGCATACAACAACACCTTGGACGCCCGAAAACCGCGCGTGCGCACGGCCCGATAAGCATCCACAGCTCCCAGCCGACGCAAGTCCGAGGCACTGTGGATGCCCACGGCATGTAGCCATTGCGCCGATGTCTTGCCAAGATTTTTCAGGTGTTGCAGTTCATCATTCATCAAGCCTCCTTGCGACAGCCGAACAGTGCGTGGGCGAGCCTCTCAGCAGTGTAGCCATCAGTAGGAAAAGCGTGATTGTTTGGTCGGTTTCGACGCAAAAGCTTCTAAGAGGCAAACTCAAGGAGCGGCGGGAAAAGGCGGTGGATGTCGTCCGA
Source organism: Pseudomonas sp. EL_65y_Pfl2_R96 (assembly GCF_963970905.1). NCBI lineage: Bacteria > Pseudomonadati > Pseudomonadota > Gammaproteobacteria > Pseudomonadales > Pseudomonadaceae > Pseudomonas > Pseudomonas sp. EL_65y_Pfl2_R96. Next base: position 82,663 of record NZ_CAXAQH010000024.1, read on the forward strand.
AGGCGTATGAAGAACTGAGTTTTCGAGCAAAAAAGTACAAAGTCCGGCGCAAGGCGAGGGCGCCGGACTGGGTGAAACGTCGCTTCTTTAGTGGGCGCGATAACGCAGGCGTGTACCGAAATTCATCGACATCAGAATCTCATCGGCACTCAGCTCTGGCGGGAAGTAGGCGCCGGAGATCTGTGCGTGGGCCAGGCTCGCGCCTTCCAGGGACGCGTTGCGAAAGTCGATGCCGCGCAAGTCGGCGGAGCGGAAATAGGCATCGGTGAAGTCGATGCCATCGGCGTTCAGCTCACGCAGATCGAGACCACGGAAGTCGCCACCGACCATGTCGATGGGGCCATCCTTGGGGCGTTCGTTGTTAAAGCCTGTGATGTCGTCTTTGTGCAGCAAGGCATAAAGCGGGGTGTCGAGGATTTTCGGCTGGCTCATGTCACATCACCTGATGGTTTTATGACGCCAGTATAGTGCCACTATTTGGCGGCCGTGAAGCCGGCGAGGGCTTCACGGCTGAAATAGTTTCTTACAGCCCCGGCAGACGTTGGCGAATCTGCGCAACGACGGTGTCGAGCGTGCCACTTTCATTGGTCTGGACGCGTTTGCTGCAGAGGATTTCTGCCGGTGTCAGGGCCTCGCGGCTGGCTTGCTGGGCGGCGATAACGGCCAGGTTGGCGTCGGATGGATCGTTGTTGTCCGCCTGACGTTGTTTCAACCAACTCTCGATCACCGCTTGCGGTGCGTCGCAATCGAGGATCAGGAACGGTGCGCCGGTGGCCTCGGCGATTTTTGCCGCGCCATCACGTTGGTCGCGCTTGAGGTAGGTGGCATCGACCACCACCGGGAAACCGGCACGCAGAATGACATCGGCAACTTCATGCAGACGGCTGTAGGTGGCGGCGCTGGCATCGGCATTATAGATGCCGGCCTGAGGGTCGTTCGGTACGGTTTGCTCGCCGAACATACGCTTGCGTTCGACATCCGAACGCAGGCGTATGGCGCCCAACGCTTCCACCAGGCGCATGGCCACGTGACTCTTGCCGACGGCGGAAACGCCGTGGGTAATCGCCAGGAAGCGCGAAGGAATGGTGCTGTAGCTCTCCGCCAGGTTGGCGTAGTTGCGGTACTGGCGCAGGGTGGTGGCGCGCTGCACCGGATCGGCCTCGGCCGGCATGCTGAACAGGCTGACCTTGGCGCGAACCAGTGCACGGTAGGCTTTGTAGAAGTTCAGCAGTTCCAGGCCCTGATAGTCGCCGGTCAGTTCCAGGTATTGGCTGATGAAACGGCGCGCCAGGCTTTTCAGGCCACGGTCTTCCAGGTCCATGGCCAGGAAGCCGGTGTCGGCGTAAACGTCGGTAAAGCGGAACGGTTCGTTGAACTCGATGCAGTCGAAGATCACCACTTTGCCGTCGATCACGGTGGCGTTGCCCAAGTGAATGTCGCCATGGCATTCACGAATGAAACCGTCGGCCTTGCGCTGGACGAACAGCGGCTTGAGGCGCTCGAAGCTGCTTTCGGCCCAGGCTTGCAGTGCATCGAGTTGCAGCAGATCAGCCTTTTCACTGAGGAACGGGCGGATTTGTTCGAAATTTTGCCGTACCGGCGCCATGACGCTGTCCGGCGTGCCGGCTTCGTGTTCGGCAGGCACTTTTGGTGCGCTGAGGTGGAATTGAGCGATCTGCGCGGCCATCTCGTCGATGTGCGCGGTGGTCAGTTCACCGTTGGCTTGCAAGGTGCTGAGCAACTGGCTTTGTGGGAATTGACGCATTTTCAGTACGTAATCGACGACCGGACCATCGCCGCCCAGTTGTGGTGCCTCGGCGCTGCCGGTGATCGGCAGCACTTCAAGATACAAATCATGGGTCAGGCGCTGGTTCAGGCGCAGCTCTTCACCGCAGAAGTGCTCGCGAGCTTCAAGGCTGGTGAAGTCGAGGAAGCCGAAATTCACCGGCTTCTTCACTTTATAAGCGTAGGGGCCGGTGAGCAGCACCCAGGAAATATGGGTCTCGATGACCTGGAACCCTTCTACGGGATGCGGGTAGAGGGCCGGGTTTTGCAGGGCAGCGATCAGGGATTGGCTCACAGGCGATCCTTCAGAGTCTGGGGAAAATTCAAGGTCGTCATTATGGCTGCAAGTCCGCCCGACGCAAACCTCGGCGGGCTCCTGTTGAGGATGAATAAAGTGCGTATAATCCGCCGCCATGACTCGAACTCGATCCCCCCGTACCCCCAAAAAACCACCTTCCAGGGGCATGCGCCCCTGGCTGGGCTGGGCCCTTAAACTCAGCCTGGTTGGCCTTGTGGTGCTCGCCGGGTTCGCGGTTTACCTCGACGCCGTGGTCCAGGAGAAGTTCTCCGGAAAGCGCTGGACCATCCCGGCCAAGGTGTATGCACGCCCGCTCGAGCTGTTCACTGGCCAGAAGCTGAGCAAGGATGACTTCCTCACCGAGCTCGATGCCTTGGGCTACCGACGCGAAGCCGTCAGCAACGGCCCCGGCGCGGCGGCGGTCAATGGCAATACCGTCGACTTGAATACCCGAGGCTTCCAGTTCTATGAAGGTATGGAGACGGCCCAGCCCGTGCGCGTGCGGTTCTCCGGCGATTACGTGGCCGAGCTCTCGGCGACCAACGGTTCGAAGCTTTCTGTGGTGCGACTGGAACCACTGCTGATTGGCGGGATTTACCCGAAAAACCTTGAAGACCGCATTCTGATCAAGATCGATCAGGTTCCGCCGTATCTGCTCGAAACTCTGGTTGCCGTAGAAGACCGGGATTTTTACAGCCACTGGGGCGTGTCGCCGAAGTCGATAGCCCGAGCTATCTACGTCAACACCTCGGGCGGCAAGATGACCCAGGGCGGCAGTACGCTGACGCAACAGTTGGTCAAAAACTTCTACCTCTCCAGCGAACGCAGCCTGACCCGTAAGCTCACCGAAGCCATGATGGCGCTGTTGCTTGAGTTGCATTACGACAAACGCGAAATTCTTGAGGCTTACCTCAATGAAGTGTTCGTCGGCCAGGATGGTCAGCGCGCGGTGCACGGTTTCGGCCTGGCCAGCCAGTTCTTCTTCGGGCAGCCATTGTCCGAGCTGAAACTGCATCAAGTCGCTTTGTTGGTGGGCATGGTCAAGGGGCCGTCCTATTACAACCCGCGTCGCAACCCTGAGCGGGCGCTGGAACGGCGCAATCTGGTGCTCGATGTTCTGGGGGAACAAGGCGTTGCCACCGCCGAGCAGGTTGAGGCAGCGAAGAAAATGCCTCTGGGTGTGACCACTCGCGGCAAGTTGGCTGACAGCTCGTTCCCAGGCTTCCTCGACCTGGTTAAACGGCAGTTGCGCGAAGACTACCGCGACGAAGACTTGACCGAAGAGGGGCTGCGGATTTTCACCAGTTTCGACCCGATCCTGCAGATGAAAGCCGAAGCGTCGGTCAACGACACGTTCAAACGTCTTTCGGGTCGCAAGGGTGCCGATGACGTGGAAGCGGCGATGGTCGTGACCAACCCGGAAACCGGTGAAGTTCAGGCCATGATCGGCAGCCGTCAGGCGAGTTTTGCCGGTTTCAACCGGGCGTTGGACGCGGTGCGACCGATCGGCTCTTTGATCAAACCGGCGGTTTATCTGACAGCCCTTGAGAAGCCGAGCCAGTACACGCTGACCAGTTGGCTGTCGGACGACTACTTCTCGGTCAAAGGCGCGGACGGTCAGGTCTGGAAACCGCAGAACTATGATCGCCGTTCCCACGGTACGGTGTTCCTTTATCAAGGGTTGGCGCATTCCTACAACCTGTCGACCGCGCGTCTCGGGTTGGCGGTGGGCGTGCCGAATGTCTTGAAGACCTTGGCACGCCTGGGGGTGAGTCGCGAATTCCCGGCGTTCCCGTCGATGTTGCTCGGTGCCGGCGGTATGACCCCGATCGAAGTGGCGACCATGTACCAGACGCTGGCCAATGGCGGGTTCAATACGCCGATGCGCGGAATTCGCAGCGTACTGACTGCCGAGGGCGAGCCGCTCAAGCGTTATCCGTTCCAGATTCAGCAGCAATTTGATCCGGCGTCCATTTACCTGATCCAGAACGCCATGCAGCGCGTCATGCGCGAAGGCACCGGCAGTTCGGTTTATAACGTGTTGCCGAAAACCCTGACCCTGGCTGGCAAGACCGGTACCAGTAACGATTCGCGGGACAGCTGGTTTGCCGGTTTCAGTCAGGATCTGCTGGCAGTGGTCTGGCTGGGGCGCGATGATAACGGCAAGACACCGTTCACCGGTGCCACCGGTGCGTTGCAAGTCTGGACCAGTTTCATGCGTAAGGCCGATCCACTGCCGCTGGACATGCCGCAGCCGGACAACATTGTTCAGGCCTGGGTCGATTCGCGCACCGGCCAAGGTTCCGAAGCCAGCTGCCCAGGCGCGGTGCAGATGCCGTATATTCGCGGCAGCGAACCGCCTCCCGGTGCTGCTTGCGGTGGCGAAAGCCCTGCTGAATCGGTGATGGATTGGGTCAAGGGCTGGATGAATTAAGCAAAGAGGATTTGAAGTGAACAAGTGGTTGATTCCAGCGGTGACTGCCGTGGCTTTGCTCAGCGGCTGCTCCACCGTACAGCGTGGTTCGATCCCGGTTGTGGATGCCGGCACTGCCGTCTCCAACAGCGAGCGGATTTCGGCGAATGGCGGTTTCCGGCAGACGACGGTAAAACGTCCTGCACAGGCCCAGACTCAGGCAATCCCGCAAGGTGACACCGGCGTTGTCGTGATGGTGCCGGGTGGTGGCGCCGTCTCCTCGGCACCGATCAGCACTTCGCCGATAACCCCAGGTCCGATCACTCCGGGGCCGATTGATACCTCGCCGGTGCAGTCGGCACCGATCAATCAGGGCAGTTACACCATGCCGTCGACGCCGAGTGGGGTTCCTTCGGCGAGCTCCGGCGGCCTGTCCGCCGATGAGCAACTGGACGGTCCGGTCCTGGCGTTGTTGACCACTGCTCAGCAGCAACAGGCCAGTGGTGATCTCAACGGTGCTTCCTCCAGTCTCGAACGCGCGCAACGAGTCGCGCCGCGTGAGCCGCAAGTGCTTTATCGTCTGGCTCAGGTGCGTATGGCTCAAGGCGATGCGGCACAGGCCGAGCAGTTTGCCCGTCGTGGTCTGACGTTCGCCAATGGTCGTCCGGATCTTCAGGCCAGCCTATGGGAATTGATCGCCCAGGCCCGTGAGAAGCAGGGTGATTCAGCCGGTGCAGCGTTGGCTCGTCAGAAGGCCAAGGTTTCGCTGTGATGGATGCACGCTTCCCGAAGATTGCCGAGCAGTTGCTGTTGATCGAGCGCGAACTGCGCGTTCAGGGATGGTGGGACGAAGTGCCGCCGTCCGTTGATGCGCTTTCCAGCGTCGAGCCGTTCTCGGTGGATACGCTGGATTTCGAGCAGTGGCTGCAATGGATCTTCCTGCCAAGGATGAAGTCGATCCTGGAGCAGAACCTGCCCTTGCCCAATGCGTCGGGGATCCAGGAGATGGCCGAAATGGTCTTCGCCGCGCGCAAGGTTCAGGGCAAGGATCGGCAGCTTCAGGTCTTGCTCAAAGAGTTCGACCTGTTGATCACCGCCTCTCGCTGACCCTGAACCCGTGTAGGGTATCTACTGGCAGTTTTTCGTGATCTGTTTCTGTGCTTCGGTGATGCGCTCCTGACGTTGTTGGTCGGTCAGGCGGCGCATCTCACCGTCGACCTCCTCCCGTAGTCGCGGATTGTTCTGCAGTTGAGCCAGGTTCGTTCGGGCCTGCTCGCAGAACACTTTCAGCTGGGCCTGCTGCTCGCCGACCTGTTTTTTTACTTTGTTGTCGATGGCCTTTTGATCGCCTATGACGTTGCCGCGCGGTGGCGTGCTCGGCTTGCCGACGGGCGGGGCAGGCGTCACCACAAGGCTGGCTTCCCGGCCCTGGGGCGGTTGCGCATCGAAATGGGTGACGCCCTGGGCATCGATCCATTTATAGACCTGACCCGCCATGCACAAAGGGCTCAGGCCGATCAGCAAGCCAGCGGTGAAGAAGAACGTTCGCATGCCATTTCCTTGTCATGAGTGCGCAATTGAAGCTAACACACTTGCGGTTTAAAGGTTTTTTCTTGCGTTCTCATGCGCTTAGTTCGAATAAAGCGCATTGACGGCTTGACTTGCGATGGGCGAAACAGAAGAATCCAAAGTCCGCTGTAGAGGGACTGCCAGAAGCAGACCCACTCGGTAGATCATGAGGCGCACATCCGCGCCGACCTGTTACACCCGCAACGCGTTACCTCGCGCTGGGTGGGAAAGGCCCGCAACACTTGGGACGATCCCAATACTTGCTCAGTCAGTGCTGACGTAGTCGGCGACCACCGTCGCTCATGCTCTGCCGAGAAGTAAACCTATTAAGACCCGTCCTCTTTGTATGTGGGCGGTATTCTGGCGTTTTAGAGGTGAACAACGTGGAGCTTTTATCTGGCGGTGAGATGCTCGTCCGCTTTTTGCGTGACGAAGGCGTCAAATATATCTACGGGTACCCGGGTGGTGCTCTTCTTCATGTCTACGATGCCCTGTTCAAAGAACCGGAAGTGACCCACATCCTGGTTCGTCACGAGCAGGCTGCGACCCATATGGCCGACGGCTACGCCCGTGCCACCGGTAAAGCCGGCGTGGTACTGGTCACTTCCGGCCCGGGCGCAACCAACGCCATCACCGGTATTGCCACGGCCTACATGGACTCCATTCCGATGGTGATCATTTCCGGCCAGGTGCCTAGCACCTTGGTAGGCACCGATGCATTCCAGGAAACCGACATGATCGGTATCTCCCGGCCGATCGTGAAGCACAGCTTCATGATCAAGCACGCGTCGGAAATCCCGGAAGTCATGAAGAAAGCGTTCTACCTGGCGCAATCCGGTCGTCCTGGTCCGGTCGTTGTCGATATCCCGAAAGACATGACCAACCCGGCCGAGAAGTTCGAATACATCTTCCCGAAAAAAGCCAAGCTGCGTTCCTACAGTCCGGCTCTTCGCGGTCACTCCGGGCAAATCCGCAAGGCGGCAGAAATGCTCCTGGCGGCCAAGCGTCCTGTGCTTTATGCAGGCGGCGGCGTGATTCTCGGTGGTGGCTCCGCGCCGCTGACCGAACTGGCGAAGATGCTCAACCTGCCAGTGACCAATACCCTGATGGGGCTGGGTGCCTACCCTGGCACCGATCGTCAGTTCATCGGCATGCTCGGCATGCACGGCAGCTACACCGCCAACCTGGCGATGCACCATGCCGACGTGATCCTTGCAGTCGGTGCGCGCTTCGATGACCGCGTGATCAACGGCCCGGCCAAGTTCTGTCCGAATGCCAAGATCATTCATATCGACATTGACCCGGCTTCGATCTCCAAGACCATCAAGGCAGACGTGCCTATCGTCGGCCCGGTCGAGAGTGTCCTGACCGAAATGGTCGCGATCCTCAAGGAAATCGGCGAGACCCCGAACAAGGAGTCCGTTGCCAGCTGGTGGAAGCAAGTTGATGAGTGGCGCGGTGACCGCGGTCTGTTCCCTTACGACAAGGGCGACGGCAGCGTGATCAAGCCGCAGACCGTGATCGAAACCCTGTGCGAAGTGACCAAGGGCGACGCCTTTGTGACCTCCGACGTGGGGCAGCACCAGATGTTCGCAGCGCAATACTACAAGTTCAACAAGCCGAACCGCTGGATCAACTCCGGTGGTCTGGGCACCATGGGCTTCGGTTTTCCGGCGGCCATGGGCGTCAAGCTGAGCTTCCCGGATGATGACGTCGCCTGCGTAACGGGCGAGGGCAGCATCCAGATGAACATTCAGGAACTGTCGACCTGCCTGCAATACGGTTTGCCGGTGAAGATCGTCATTCTGAATAACGGTGTACTGGGTATGGTTCGCCAGTGGCAGGACATGAGTTATGGCAGCCGCCACTCGCACTCCTACATGGAATCGTTGCCTGACTTCGTCAAGCTGGCCGAGGCCTATGGTCACGTTGGCGTGCGCATCACCGAATCGAAAGATTTGAAGTCGAAGATGGAAGAGGCGTTCGCCATGAAAGATCGCCTGGTGGTTATCGACATTTCGGTCGACACCAGCGAGCACGTCTACCCGATGCAGATCAAAGACGGCTCCATGCGCGATATGTGGTTGAGCAAGACGGAGCGTACTTAATCATGCGGCACATTATTTCCTTGCTTCTGGAAAACGAACCGGGCGCTCTGTCTCGTGTAGTTGGCCTGTTCTCGCAGCGCAACTACAACATCGAAAGCCTGACCGTGGCACCCACCGAAGACCCGACCTTGTCGCGTCTGACGCTGACCACAGTTGGCCACGATGAAATCATCGAGCAGATCACCAAGAACCTGAACAAGTTGATCGAAGTGGTCAAGCTGGTCGACCTGTCGGAGAGTGCTCACATCGAGCGCGAACTGATGCTGGTCAAGGTCAAGGCCACCGGCGCCCAGCGCGCCGAGATCAAGCGCACCACCGATATTTATCGTGGGCAGATCGTTGATGTCAGCGCCAGCGTGTATACCGTTCAATTGACCGGTACCAGCGACAAGCTCGACAGCTTCATTCAATCGATCGGCACTGCCTCGATTCTGGAAACCGTACGCAGTGGCGTCACCGGGATTGCCCGCGGCGACAAAGTACTGAGCGTCTAAACCAAATTAGCGAATGGCCTGAAGGGCCAGATATAAAGGGGAAATTCATGAAAGTTTTCTACGATAAAGACTGCGACCTGTCGATCATCCAGGGCAAGAAAGTCGCCATCATCGGTTACGGCTCCCAAGGCCACGCTCAAGCGTGCAACCTGAAAGACTCCGGCGTTGACGTTACCGTTGGCCTGCGTAAAGGTTCGGCCACCGTTGCCAAAGCCGAAGCCCACGGCCTGAAAGTGACCGACGTTGCTTCCGCTGTAGCGGCTGCCGACCTGGTCATGATCCTGACCCCGGACGAGTTCCAGTCTTCCCTGTACAAGAACGAAATCGAGCCGAACATCAAGAAAGGCGCCACCCTGGCCTTCTCCCACGGCTTCGCGATCCACTACAACCAGGTTGTGCCACGCGCTGACCTCGACGTGATCATGATCGCGCCGAAAGCTCCGGGCCACACTGTGCGTTCCGAGTTCGTCAAAGGCGGCGGTATCCCTGACCTGATCGCTATCTACCAGGATGCTTCGGGCAACGCCAAAAACGTTGCACTGTCCTACGCTGCTGGCGTTGGCGGCGGCCGTACCGGCATCATCGAAACCACCTTCAAGGACGAGACCGAGACCGACCTGTTCGGCGAACAAGCCGTTCTGTGCGGCGGTACCGTTGAGCTGGTAAAAGCCGGTTTCGAAACCCTGGTTGAAGCTGGCTACGCGCCGGAAATGGCCTACTTCGAATGCCTGCACGAACTGAAGCTGATCGTTGACCTCATGTACGAAGGCGGTATCGCCAACATGAACTACTCGATCTCCAACAACGCTGAGTACGGCGAGTACGTGACCGGTCCGGAAGTAATCAACGCCGAATCCCGTCAGGCCATGCGCAACGCCCTGAAACGTATTCAGGACGGCGAATACGCCAAGATGTTCATCAGCGAAGGCGCTACCGGTTATCCTTCGATGACCGCCAAGCGTCGTAACAACGCCGCTCACGGTATCGAAATCATCGGCGAGCAACTGCGCTCCATGATGCCGTGGATCGGTGCCAACAAGATCGTCGACAAAGCCAAGAACTAAGTCGCGAGCTTGTACGGAAAACGCGGCCTAGGCCGCGTTTTTTCGTTTGGATCCGCCGGTTCTGGTATAAAGCTGCATCGTTTGCGGTCGAACCGTCGTCCCAGACACCTGTCGAAACTTTCCACCCCGTTGCAAGGTAATGTCCATGAGCGAACGTCCCGAAGAGCCAAAACAGGCTTCTGACGCCGAAAGCCTTCTGCCTATCGATGAACACATCGAAGAAGGGCATGACGCTGAAGGCCGTAAAGTCCGGCATCGTGGTATCTATCTTCTGCCGAATCTGTTCACCACGGCGAACCTCTTCGCAGGGTTCTATTCCATTATCAACTCGATGAGCGCCCAGAGCGCCTTGAGTGCCGGTGATGCAATCGGCGCGAGCAAGTATTTCGCGTTTGCCGCGATCGCGATTTTCGTCGCCATGGTGCTCGATGGCCTTGATGGTCGTGTTGCCCGTATGACCAATACCCAAAGCGCCTTCGGTGCCGAGTACGACTCGCTGTCGGACATGGTTGCCTTTGGTGTTGCGCCGGCATTGCTGGCGTTCGGCTGGGCCTTGGGTGATATGGGCAAGGTCGGCTGGATGGTTGCGTTCATCTATGTGGCGGGGGCGGCGTTGCGTCTGGCGCGTTTCAATACTCAGGTCGGTACGGCAGACAAACGCTACTTCATCGGTCTGGCCAGCCCGGCCGCGGCCGGTGTGGTCGCAGGCATTGTCTGGGCGTTCAGCGATTACGGCATTCAGGGCTCCAAGATGTCGTTCCTGGTTGCTCTGATGGTCGCCGCGGCTGGCATGCTGATGGTCAGTAATATCAAGTACAACAGCTTCAAGGAACTGGACTTGAAGGGGCGCGTTCCCTTTGTCGCGATCCTGGCGGTAGTGCTGGTATTTGCCGTTGTGTTCAGTGATCCGCCGCGCATCCTGCTGCTGGTCTTCCTTGGCTATGCGGCTTCTGGGCCGGTGCAGTACCTGTTACGTCTTCGTCGGCACAAAAAAGCCGAGTGATGTAATTTCCCTCATACTCCGCAGTCTATGGGTGCATCTGTCCTCCAAAGCTGCGGAGTTGTCATGCTGATCAAAGTCCCCAAAGCGTCTGACTGTCATGAGTCTGATGTCACGCCTGAATCTCTCTACCTTTCTCGTCGCAGTATCTTGGGTGCCACCGTTGCCGGTTTGGCTGTGAGCAGTCTGCCGCGCTGGGCGAATGCCGACGATGTTGCGCGTTATGCCGATGTCGAGTCTGGCAAGGCACCGTCCTGGTTTGCCGAAAAACTTCCTTCCACTAAATGGGGGGCGGTCAACGTCAAGGATGAGGCGATCACACCTTTCAAGGACGCGACCCACTACAACAACTTCTATGAGTTCGGTACCGATAAAGGTGATCCCGCGGCCAATGCCGGTGCGCTGAAAACCGAACCGTGGAGTGTGGTGGTGGACGGGGAGGTGGGTAAGCCGGGGCGGTATGCGCTGGAAGACTTCATGAAGCCTTATCAGCTGGAAGAGCGTATTTATCGTCTTCGCTGTGTGGAGGCCTGGTCGATGGTCATTCCATGGATGGGTTTTCCCATTTCAGCCTTGCTCAGGGAGGTCGAGCCGACGTCCAAAGCCAAATTCATTCGCTTCGAAACCTTGCAGGATCCCAAGAGTATGCCCGGACAGCGCTCCGGCTTTGCCTTGATCGACTGGCCTTATGTAGAGGGGTTGCGTCTGGATGAGGCGATGAACTCGTTGGCGATTCTTGCTGTAGGTATGTATGGACGTGAGTTGCCCAATCAGAACGGTGCACCATTGCGTCTGGTGGTGCCCTGGAAGTACGGCTTCAAGAGCATCAAATCCATCGTCCGCATCAGCCTGGTCAGCGAGCAGCCGAAGACTACATGGCAGAGCATTGCGGCAGATGAATATGGCTTTTATGCGAACGTGAATCCGACAGTCGATCACCCGCGCTGGACCCAGGCACGGGAACGGCGTTTGCCGAGTGGTCTGTTCAAGCCCAATGTACGAGAAACGCAAATGTTCAACGGCTACTCGGATGAAGTCGCTTCTTTATATGCAGGGCTCGATCTGCGGAAGAATTACTGATGCGATATCCGTTCTGGCGTATCGGTGTCTTCATCGCTGCAGCGATTTGGCCGCTGCTTTGGTTGTACCAAGCCTGGGCGGATGTGCTGGGGCCTGACCCGGGCAAGGTGCTGGTTGACCGTCTGGGGTTGGGGACACTTGTCCTGTTGCTCATTACGTTAAGCATGACGCCTTTGCAGAAGCTAACCGGTTGGCCAGGATGGATAGTTGTCCGGCGGCAGTTGGGGTTGTGGTGTTTCGCCTATGTGGTTCTGCATTTGAGTGGTTACGCGGTGTTCATCCTTGGCTTCGATTGGTCGCAGCTGAGTGTCGAGTTGCGCAAGCGGCCGTACATTATTGTCGGAACGCTGGGGTTTCTCTGTTTGTTGGCATTGGCAATCACCTCCAATCGTTATAGTCAGCGGCGTTTGGGGGCTCGCTGGAGGAAACTGCACCGACTGGTCTATGTGGTTCTCGGGTTTGGGTTGTTGCATATGTTGTGGATCGTTCGCGCTGATCTGAAGGAGTGGGCTGTCTATGCTTCTATAGGTGCGTTGCTATTAGTACTGCGTTTACCGCCAGTAACCCGTCGAATCCCACGTTTAACAGCTAAAAAGACACCTTCCGCCAGAAAAGCGTAATTAACGGTTGACGGCAGATTCTGGACGTCTATAATTCGCCCCACTTCCGGCGCAGTCGAAACGGAAAACTCCTTGGTAAACAATGAGTTACGCAGTTTTCGGCAGTGGTTACGCTTCAGTTCATCGAGGTCAGAAGGAGTTGGTAAGGCAGTGTGTTGTCGCCTTATTGACGGTTCGGTCTTCTCGGTCGAAAGCGGAGAAAAACAGGTGTTGACAGCAGCGACTAACGCTGTAGAATTCGCCTCCCGCTAACGAGAGATCGGAAGCGCAAGTGGTTGAAGTTGCAAAGGAAACTTTGAAAACTTCTGAAAATAACCGCTTGACAGCAACGGAGGCTGCTGTAGAATGCGCGCCTCGGTTGAGACGAAAGATCTTAACCAACCGCTCTTTAACAACTGAATCAAGCAATTCGTGTGGGTGCTTGTGGAGTCAGACTGATAGTCAACAAGATTATCAGC